>CBDUCI010000072.1:0-10023 GCA_965365605.1 uncultured bacterium | reverse complement strand
GTTCGCGTTCGACTTCGTCCACCACGCCGATCGGCTCGCGACGCCACTTGTCCGAGGCGACAACGGCGAGCTGCACGAGGCGAGCTGGGACGAAGCGCTCGATCGTGCGGCTGCGGGTTTCCGACGCGTGCTCGACGAGCACGGCCGACACGCCGTGTACGGTGTCGCTTCGGGCCGCGCGCCCACCGAGGCTTGTTACATGATGCAGCGCTTCATGCGCGGCGGGTTCGGTACCAACCACATCGACAACTGCAGCCGAGCTTGACACGCTCCCACGGTCGCCGGTCTGGCGGCCACGATCGGGAGAGGGGCGATGTCGAATCCACTCGCGGACATGGACAAGCCGAACGTGATCTTCTGCATCGGCACGAACATGACCGAGTGCCATCCCGTGGCAGCGACACGCATCAAGCGGGCGATCGCCCGAGGGGCCAAACTGATCGTGGCCGACCCACGCCGGATACCGCTCGCCGATCTAGCCGATCTGTACCTACCGCTGCGGGTGGGGTCCGACGCTGCGCTGCTGTTGGCAATGGCGCATGTGATCGAACGCGAGGGACTCATCGATCCCGCGTTTATCGATGAGCGCACGGTCGACAGCGAACCGTTCCTCGAGCACGTCCGCAAGTTCCCCCCCGAGTGGGCCGAGCGGATCAGCGGCGTCCCCGCCGACGACATCGAGCGCGCAGCGGTGTGGTACGGCACGGCCGAGCGCGGGGCCATCTACTACACGCTCGGTGTGACCGAGCACATCTGTGGTGTCGAGAACGTGCAGTGCTTGTGCAACCTGGCGCTCATGACCGGCAACATCGGTCGCGAGGGAACCGGGATCAACCCGATGCGCGGCCAGAACAATATCCAGGGTGCCGGCGACTCGGGGGCGTTACCCAACAACTACGCTGGCTTCCAGGCCGTCGATGATCCGGCGCATCAGGCCAAGTTTGCCAAGGCGTACGGTCGCGAGACGGATCTCGAGAAAGGCCCGACAAAAGTGACGGCACTCGAAATGTGTGGCGACCGGATCAAGGCGATGATTATCAGCGGCGAGAACACTGTCGTTTCCGACCCCGATCGAGACCACTGCGAGCGCGCGCTCAGGAGCCTCGACCACTTGGTGGTGATCGACATCTTTTTGACCGAGACCGCACAGCTGGCAGACGTCGTGCTGCCGGCCACCGCCTGGGGCGAAACCGATGGCACCTGCACCAACACCGAGCGCCGCGTGCAGCGGTTACGCGCCGCGGTGCCACCACCCGGTGAAGCCAAGCCCGATTGGTGGATCGTGTCGCAGTTGGCCCAGCGCATCGGCTTCAAGGGGTTCGAGTTCGAGTCCGCCAAACAGGTGTTCAACGAACTGTGCGAGCTGTCGGCGACCTATCATGGACTCGACTGGGACCGCGTCGAACACAGCGAGTATCAATGGCCGGTGCCGCACGCCGGTCATCCGGGCACGCCGCGCCTCCACGAAGACGGGTTCGTCAACGGACGCGGGATCTTCAAGCTGATCGAGTATCGCGATCCAGCGGAGACGATCAACGACGAGTATCCGGTGTGGCTGACGACCGGCCGTCGGTTGGCGTCGTACCACACGCGGACCCAGACCGGCCGCTCGGCCGGCATCGATTACCTGCTGCCCGAGGAAGCGCTCGAGGTCAACCCGCGCGACGTCGATGCGTGGGGTTTGGCCGATGGCGAGTGGGCGGAGGTGTCGAGCCCCCGCGGGTCGGTGCGGATCAAGGTCCGGGCAACCGACCGCTCGCCGCGGGGGACTGTTTTCGCCAGCTTTAGCTTCGCCGATGTACCGGTCAACGTATTGACGGGGTCGGGCTACGACCCAATCACCGAAACCGCCGAGCTAAAGGTGTGCCCGGTCAGGGTCGAACCCGCCTAGTCGCCGTTCAGAGACCGTTTGCGACGGTCTGGTCAGCTACAAACCACGGTCGATGACTACAGTGCTGGAAGCGTGGCTTATCTTGCTGAAATAATCCTGCCAAATCGCCATCCCGGCTTGCATTCCACCTTCGCGCTCGGCGAACGACGCCCACCAGCTTTCCTGCCACGGATTAACCTCCCACTCCATCCCGGCCGGTCCCTCAGGCATCGACCAAACGAGCGTGATGTCCCATTCTCCCGTCTGGTGCTCAAAAAGCTGAGGCTTCTCTAACCCAGCCGCATCAGCAGCCGGGGCCAAGTGCTCCCGTATTAGCCTTAGAGCGGCTTGTCGTTGACCTGGCTCAAACGCCACGTGCCTAATCGTGTACCAAGAAACATCGGTGAACTTGGTGGCCTTCGGTAACTCTTGCGCGTTTAGCAGCGCAGGCAGAAACAGAATGACCGCAAGGACGATTGCTGTGACCCGCATTGTTGCACCTCCGGTTGGGTGAGCTGACAGAAACGATTTCTTCCGCCTGGCTTAAGGCTCAATCTCGACGATGTAACCGCGTGGGCTGTGGAGTTCACCTTGTACTTCGATACCGGCCGCGGCGAAATCGACCACTACATCATTGGCCATATCGTTCCACGTATCGGCCCGGTTATCGAGCCCCTGGCCAAAGAAGTGTGCAAAGTGCTCGACGTCTCCCAAGTTGTTGGGCTCCACGTCCTCCACAACGACATCGCTCAACCAGTTGTTGTAGTCGGTGGTCTCTCCGGTCACCCAAGTCCACCCTTCCGCCGGCTCGCTCGATCCGGGCAGCTGATAGAGCCCGATCCAGGGACCGAGTGAGACCTGGACCGGGTTCTCTTCACCCTCCATGACCATCGTCGCGTCGAGGTTTACCCAGATCTCGGGATTGTCGGCGATCAAGCCGTGAACAGCCGCATTCTCTTCCGCCGATGATATGACGACGAGGTGTCCGCCGCTCGCCTCGGCGCGTTGTTTCGCTTCTTCCCAGGTTATCCCCTCCGGCACGACAACCGCCTGATAGGTACTGGCTCCACTGGCCGGGGCGCCCTCCTCGACTCCATTCGCTGTGTCGTCGCCGGTACCCCCACCACCACAGGCGATCAGCGACACCGTGGCTACCGCGACAAAGATCGTGTTCAGCGCGGTTTGTACTCGCATACAACCCTCCTTGAGATGACCCTTTTGCTTGGCAAAACCCGTTTGGTTGGCAAAACTATCCTCTTGCGCGAGCATGGGCGATGTGGCTCACGGACGTTCCGTGGATGGTTCGAGCGTCGGACGAGCGTCACCGGTCAGTGGCAGTCGCGTACCGTCCGACATCACGAAAACGGCGCGCCGAACGGACCATCGCTGGTCAGCGAACTCGATGTCGGCGTACAGTCGACCGCTGTCCCGAGCCCCGATCACTGACGCGACGAGGGCACGCGCAAACGGCCCGGCCGGCTCGACACGCTCCGGGTCGAGACGACGGACGCCGCCCAACAAACCGACCACTGTGTTGTCACCGGTCACGAATGCACGTGCCGCGATCACCGGTGTCGTGACCTCATGCGTGTCGAGTGCGCGACGGCCATAGACTTGAAACAACCCTGCGGCCAATGCGGCGAAAACCGCAAACAGAAGCACGATCCGGCTACCCGAGCGCACGTCTGAGCTCGTCCGTCACGGCTCTTAGCTGCTCTGCGAACCACATCTCGCCAGCGTCTTCGAGAACCGGAATGAGTTCGCGTGGCGTCTCGTCCACGTACTTGCGTTGAAAGCGTTCGTATCCGTCACTCAACGCTTCGCGCATGTTGTGGAGTCGATCCGCCGCTTTAACCAGCCGCACTGCCCGGGGCCCATTTCGAATCCCGGCCCAGTACACGACCGCACTGCGCTCGACCCCGAGCGCGAGAATTCTCAGCGACAAGAGAGTGACACCCTCTTGAACTTCCACCCCATAACGCTCGAGCAGAATCGTCGGATGGATATCGCAATCCTCGAGGACGTCGTGGAGCAGCGCGATGGCTAGCGTCGCATCGGCGACCGGCTCTGGAAACTCATTCTCGAGGATTCTTCGAACTGCGCGTGGGTGAGTGATATACGGGACCCCTGAGGTGCGGTTCTGGCCGCGGTGAGCGGCCTCGGCAAAGGCGTCAACCTCGGCCAGATCGATCTCGGGTCCAGGGCCATTCCCCTCTGACATGCCCCGAAGGTACAAGAAAGTACTTGACAACCGCCTCTGTACGTGAGACACTATTCGCGCTCTAAGGGATCTATGCAACAGGGATCGACTGCACGGAAAAGACAGATTCGTCAGACGCCGGTCTCGAGAACACCAGAGGCGGGCGTTTTTTTGTGCGACGATGACCCAACGGACCCTTGGAAAACGGCGCGAGCCAACAGGCTCAAGCCGAGTAGTGTTAACCCTGCAGTAGCAACAAGGAGCAACAAAGCGAAATGCAAGGAGTACAAAGCACAATGAGTGAAAGACTCACAGGTACCGTGAAGTGGTTCAACGACGCCAAGGGTTTTGGGTTCATCCAACAGGAGAACGGCCCAGACGTTTTCGTTCACTTCTCTGCCATCCAGGCTGACGGCTTTAAGAGCCTCGCCGAGAATGATCGGGTCGAGTTCGAGGTCACCGACGGACCAAAGGGTCCGCAGGCCACGAACGTAACAAAGGCAGAAGCGTAAGCCGTTCTTTTCCTTACAAACATTTGCGTTTGACAGACGTCTTATAAACGTCGTATAAGGAGTAAAGAACATCGGCGGTGGCGGGCTCCAAGGCCGCCCGAACCGGCAAACCCAGATCAAGCGTCCCGGCCAGGACGCGAATCGGACAGCACCGTTGTGCTGAGCCGCTGAAAGGGAAAAGAGCCGGAGGTTTCGCCAACGTCGTTAGCTGACCGGCCAGTTGTGCGCCCCGCTGTCGAGCGGGGCGCACTTTTTTTGCCCCCGAGTTTGACTGCAGCCGCACATTCCCCACCTTAGAAGCAGATGCGCAACCACGACCAACCCGTTGCGGCGTTCGAGCCGAGCCTCGACCGACGTGGTCGCGTGGGGCTTGTGCTGGGACCGATCATATTTTCTGTGGTCGTCCTGGCACCCGCACCGGCCGACCTCAGCGACGCCGGATGGCGGACGGCGGCGGTGGCGGCCCTCATGGCGACCTGGTGGATCACCGAAGCGATCCCGCTGCCGGCGACAGGACTCCTGCCGCTAGCGCTATTGCCGTTGCTAGGAACGACGTCGATTCGCGATGCTGCGGCGCCCTTCGCTCATCCCGTCATCTTTTTGTTCATGGGAGGGTTTTTCCTGGCTTTGGCGATGGAGCGATGGGCGCTTCACCGCCGGATCGCGCTGCGGATCATTCACGCGATCGGCACCCAACCCCGACGCATCATCGCCGGCTTCATGGCTAGCGCGGCGTTCCTCAGCATGTGGATCAGTAACACCGCAACGACATTGCTCCTCCTGCCGATCGGTCTGTCGGTACTGGCACTGAGCCGCAAGGCTCCCGGCGACGTGGAGCAAGACTCGCCAGGTTCTGACTTTGAAGCCGCGCTGCTGTTGGCCATCGCGTTTGCCGCCAGCGTCGGTGGCGTTGGAACACTGATCGGCACGCCACCCAACGCCCTGACCGCTGCGTTCATCGAAGAGACATACGGGATTCGGATCGGCTTTGCGCGCTGGCTGTTGGTGGGGTTGCCGATGGTAGCTGTGGGGCTCCCGTTGATATACGCGATTGTCACGCGATTGGCGTTTCGAGTTGGACGCGGTGAGCTGCCTGGCGGCGCCGACTTGGTGGAGCGCGAAATCGCTCGGTTGGGGCCGATTTCAAGCGGTGAGCGCCGCGTTGCGATCGTTTTTGCGCTCGCCGCCCTTGCCTGGGTTACCCGCCCGCTTATCGAGCGGTGGATCCCGGGAGTCACCGACGCCGGCATCGCCGTCACTGTTGGGTTGCTGTTGTTTGTGATTCCGGGCGACTTGAAACGAGGCGAGTTCCTCCTCAACTGGACGTGGGCTCGAAGGTTGCCCTGGGGCGTCTTGTTGTTGTTTGGTGGCGGACTGAGCCTGGCGTCCGCGATCGATCGTAGCGGCTTGGCAACTTGGCTGGCGAATAGCTTCGCAACACTCGGCGGATGGCCGTTAGCGGCGATCCTGTTATTGGTCATCGTCAGCGCGATCTTGTTTAGCGAACTCGCCAGCAATACTGCGACAGCCGCAGCGTTCCTTCCCGTCGTCGGTGCGTTGGCGATTTCGATCGGCGTTGAACCTCTTCACCTGGTGATCCCGGCTGGGTTGGCTGCCAGCGGAGGTTACATGTTGCCGGTCGCAACGCCGCCTAACGCGATCGTCTACAGCACCGGGCGCGTCACCGTGCCGCAGCTCGTCCGTGCCGGAGCGCTTCTCGACCTCGTCTTCCTGGTGGCGGTCATGGGAATCGGCTATTTGATCGTTCCGCGGCTGTTCTAGTCAAGGCCTTCCCAAGGTAGAGAAAGTCCCGACAAGCCATTCGGGCGACTCCCGACAGACACGCGACTACATCGTTTCTACAATGTGACGGGAGAGTGTCGATGCAACTCAACTCTGTCCATACCCTTTCGTTGATCGTGGCCTTCGCGGCTTGCAGTTCTATGCGCGTGGCGACGTTCGGAGACCCGTCGATGTCGTTCGCCGGATTCCAGACCTATGCGTGGAACAACGGGCAAGCAACCGCCGCCGATCAGTCGAGCGAGGACGAGGTGCTCGACCGCTGGATTCGTGAAGTGACCGATCGCAAGATGGCAGCGAAAGGATACCAGCTGGTCGCCCCAGATCACTCCGACTTGCTGATCCACTATCACGCCGCAGTTGACGAGAATCTCGATGTCGCTACGGAGTACCAACAGTACCGGTTGGGCGCAGACCCCTACGGACGAGAAACATCCCGCGCGCAGGTGTTCATGGAAGGCACGCTGGTCCTCGACGTGGAGAAGCCCTCGAGTCAACGCTTGATCTGGCGTGGATGGGCGACCGACGCCATAAACGACCTATCGCGCTCGGAGGAGATCCAGTCCAAAGTGGAAACGGCGGTCGACAAGATTCTCGACCGGTTCCCCGACTGTCCACGAACTGAGCTGGTCCGAGACCTGAAGGAGTGAATTCGATGTCCGTACCGGTAGCGCAAGTCCACGTCAAAGACGTGATGAACTCACCGGCGGTGACCGTGCGTGAAACAACAAGTCTCAAGGAGACCGCCCGCCTCATGCTCGACAAAGGGATCGGGTGTGTGCTCGTTGTCAATGCCAAAGAGAGGCTCACCGGGATCATCGCAGCGCGCGACTTCTGTGCCCGGACGGTGCGGGTACCGTTCTCCACGCAAGAGTTGCCACAGGTTTTCGGCCATTGGCTCGGTACCGAAGGCGCCGAGCAGGCCTATGCCGAAGCGGGTTCCCTGCTGGCCCGGGACATCATGCGCAGTCCGGTTCATTCGGTTGACGAAGACGACTCCATCGACCGCGTTCTCGAACTGATGCTCAGGCACGATATCGGGCACGTCCCGGTCTTGAGAGGCAGCCGACCGGTGGGGTTGGTCTCTGGGCGCGATCTTCTGAAGCTCATGCTCGACCATATGCACGATTAGGGAGGAGGCTCTCCATGCTCAACATCAAGAAGATCCTAATGCCGACAGATCTCTCGGTATGCGCTGAGCACGGAATGCGACAGGCGGTGCTGTGGTGCGAGCGGTACGACGCCGAGCTCTACATCTTCCACGTCGTTGCGGACACTGAACCGGGCTCTGTCAAAGACAAGACGGAACGAGCCAAGACAGCGCTGTCAGAACACATAGAGCACTACGAGCCGTTCGGCTTCAAGACCAAGCTCGAGATCCGGTTCGGGGGTCCAGCTGCCAAGCAGATCGCTCAGTACGTGAGCGACGAGTCGATCGACCTGGTCGTCATGGGCACTCATGGCCGAATGGGGCTGTCGGGGGTGTTTATGGGAAGCGTGGCCGAGAACGTGGTTCGCGAAGCGCCATGTCCAGTACTCGTTGTCCCAATGCACGAGCGCGAACTGGGCGAGGCGCCACCATCCCGAATCCTCGTGCCAGTGGATTTCTCGGACTGGTCCCACAATGCCGTCGGTTACGCCAAGACGATCGCCGAAGCGCACGGTGGGAAGGTCTTGCTTCTACACGTCATTGAAGACGTCGTGCTGCCCGACTTCTACCTAGCCGCCGGCAGTGCGCTGTTCTTGCAGGAGCCAGAGATACGACGCAAGTCCGAAGAACGACTCAAAATGCTGTTCAGCAGCGCAGGCGGTCCCGATGTTCCGATGGAAGCCCACGTCATCAATGGCCGGGCCGCACTCGACATCGCTGGATTCGCGGAGGAGAAAGACATCGACTTCATCGTGCTTCCAACGAGCGGGCTCAGCGGCATCAACCGACTGCTCATCGGCAGCGTCGCCGAAAAAGTCGTCCGTCGGGCTGTCTGCCCGGTGTTGACGCTAAAGCCATTTGGACACCAGCTGATCGACACCGCGGCACCTCAGGCGAAAACCCCGGCGGAGGTTGAATCATGACAAGCGCCACGACCACCCTCGCACGTCCACGATGGGCTAGAGAATTGGAACGGTTCAGCGAACACAACGCTGGGCGCACGACAATTCTCGAGATCGACGAGGCCGATCTCGGAGCTCAAGAAGTTCTCAAGTTGCAATTAGGTGGCGTGTCGTACGATCACGTCAACGATGAGATCGAGATCATGTTTGGAGGCTTTGTCGACCCCGGACAACACATGACCCACGTTATCCGCGGTATAAGCCAGATCGATCGGCTGACGTCGGGGGAGGACAACGACGAGGCGCTTCGAATAGTCACCGCAGCGGGACAGACCCTGCTGCGGTTCTCAACTCAAGAGTAGACAGCAAACGGCCGTATATTTGGACGTCAGGTGTCGATCAGCGTCCTAACGGTATTCCTTTACGCACTCGGGACCGCGCTCGCGACCGGTCTCGGCGCGCTCCCGTTTGCACTCGTACGCCAACCGGCGAGGAGTTGGCTCGGGGTCTCCAACGCGATCGCCGCAGGCCTCATGTTAGCCGCCAGCGCTGGCCTGTTCCGCGAGGGCTTCGTCTACGGCATGTCGAAGGTGTTTGTGGGTGCTGCTCTCGGCGTCGCGTTTATCCTGCTTACTGGGCGCTGGCTCAAAGACGATCACGGACTACGCATCGGCAAGTTGAAGGGCGTCGACGCCCGCAAGGCGTTGATGATTGTCGGCGTCATGACCCTCCACTCGGTGACGGAGGGCATCGGCGTGGGCGTGTCGTTTGGTGGCGGCATCGCGTTGGGCGTTTTCATCACGGTGGCGATCGCCGTACACAACATCCCCGAAGGGTTGGCGATCAGTCTGGTCTTGGTCCCGCGCGGCGAGTCGGTCTCACGGGCGGCTGCTTGGAGTGTGTTCTCGAGTCTTCCGCAGCCGATTCTGGCTGTGCCCGCGTTCCTGTTCGTCGCAGCGTTCGAGCCGTTCCTTCCATATGGACTCGGGTTTGCCGGTGGAGCGATGATATGGATGGTCTTCGCGGAGCTCGTACCCGACGCGCTCGAAGACGCACCGGTCGTCTCAGTGATTATTACGGTCTTGGTGTCGATCCTGGCGATGCTCGTCTTTCAAGCTGTGCTGCGCGGTTCATAGGGCTCGGGCTGAGAACAACTTCTTCCCGGCCACGAGACCACCAACGCACCAACCGATCATCGAGGCTCCGGCCAGCGCCACCACCCCGGTCTGACCAAACCGCGCGAGCAACGCTTGGCCGACTGCGCCGAGCGAAGTCGCGCTGGGATCCATGATCGAGATTCCCGCCAATCGATACGCCTCGATCGGGTTGATGACAGCCCACACCTGGAGCAGCGTCGGTTGCAGCCCCCACTGCACGAACGAGCTCATGATGCCCAGCGTGCCCAACCCCAGGAGCACCAACCACAGCGTCAGACCGATACTCGTGGCGCGCGTCCGAGACGCCGTAAACGACGAGACAAGCAACCCGATCGATACAAAGGCAGCCGCGAGCAGTAACGTCAGCGCCAGTAGACCGAAGATCAAAGCGCCAGGGACACCTCGCACCAGGGCTACCACCCCGGTGATCCC
>CBDUCI010000071.1:0-10077 GCA_965365605.1 uncultured bacterium | reverse complement strand
CTGTTTCTCCACTACGGGGATCTGACGGACAGCAACGCTGTCAGCCGGCTGCTCGCCGAGATCCAACCGACCGAGATCTACAACCTGGCGGCCCAATCCCATGTGGCGGTCTCGTTTCTGAACCCGATCTACACTGCGGATGTCGTCGCGCTGGGGACAATCAGGCTCCTCGAAGCGATGCGTCAGCTCGACGCGCCGGTGCGCTTCTATCAGGCATCGTCATCGGAGATGTACGGCAAGGTGAACGAGGTGCCACAGAACGAACAGACCCCATTTCACCCGCGCAGCCCCTACGCTGTGGCCAAGGTGTACAGCTTTTGGCAGACGCTCAACCACCGTGAGGCCTACGGGATGTTCAACTGCAACGGCATTTTGTTCAATCATGAATCGCCCCGCCGTGGTGAAACGTTCGTCACCCGAAAGATCACCCGTGCGGTGGCACGGATTAAACACGGCCTGCAGGAACAGCTCTATCTGGGCAATCTCGACGCCGAGCGCGACTGGGGCTTTGCTGGCGATTTCGTGCGTGCCATGTGGATGATGCTGCAGCAAGACGAGGCCGACGATTACGTGATCGCGACTGGCGACCGGCACTCGGTTCGGGAGTTTTGCGAGACTGCTTTCGCTCGGGTCGACCTTGATTGGGAAGAGTATGTCAAGATCGACGAGCGGTACATGCGTCCATCCGAGGTCGATCTGCTCGAAGGGGACGCAGCAAAAGCGCGAAGGGTACTTGGCTGGGAGCCCGAAGTGACGTTTGATCAGCTGGTCGAAATGATGGTCGAAGCCGATATGCAGCTGGCAGCGCAAGAGCGAACGCTGGTCGACGCCGGTCTGAAGCAGGTCGAGTGGCGCCAGGGTCGCAGCGAATAGTGGAACTCAGAGGAAAGCGAGTCTTGGTGACGGGCGGCGAGGGGTTTCTGGGCTCGCATTTGACCCGCATGCTCGACGACGAGGGTGCGCAAACGACTGTCGTTCGGAGTCGTGAACACAATCTCACCGAACAGAACGATACACGCCGACTTCTGGCCGACACATCTCCGCAAATCGTGATTCATCTCGCCGCGGACGTTGGCGGCATCGGCGCCAACAGAGTCAACCCGGGTCGGTACTTCTACGGCAACATGGCGATGGGTCTCAACGTGATCGAAGAAAGTCGACGCCATGCTGTGGAGAAGATCGTTCAGATAGGCACCGTTTGCGCGTACCCCAAACACACCCCGGTACCCTTCCGCGAGGACGACCTGTGGAACGGGTACCCGGAGGAGACAAACGCTCCTTACGGCGTAGCCAAGAAAGCGTTGTTGGTGATGCTGCAGGGCTACCGACAACAGTACGGCGTGAATGGCATCTATCTGCTGCCTGCGAACCTCTACGGACCCGGGGACGATTTTGACTTGGAGACCAGTCACGTCATTCCGGCACTAATTCGAAAGTTCGTCGATGCTCGCAATTCGGGATCGAAAAGCGTCGAGGTGTGGGGCACCGGCTCCGCCAGTCGCGAGTTTCTGTACGTTGAAGACGCCGCACGGGCGATCATCCTGGCGACCAAGCACTACGACGGACCCGATCCGGTCAATATCGGTACTGGCGAGGAGATCACCATACGCGATCTAGTCACCCTCATCTCGAAGCTGACCCACTTCGACGGTGACATTCACTGGGATGCGTCAAAGCCCAACGGACAGCCGCGACGCTCCCTCGATACCAGCCAGGCCCGAGAGCTTTTCGATTTCGAAGCCACGATCCCGCTCGAGGAGGGCCTCCGCCGCACGATCGACTGGTGGGAAGACCAGACGGCCTAACAGATGCTCATTACGATCGTCACACCGACCCTCAACTCCGAGCGGTACATAGAGGAAACGCTGCAATCGATATGGACCGACGATGCGATTCCAGGCGAGACATTGGAACACATCGTGGTCGATGGTGAGTCAACGGATAACACCGTGGAGATCGCTTCCCATTACCCCAGCGAGATCATTGTGGGCCGCGACGGAGGCATGTACGAGGCTATCAACAAGGGTCTCGAGGCAGCGAACGGCGAGATCTTTGGTTACGTCAACTCCGACGATCAACTGACCTCAACCGCAGTCGCCGCAATCAGAGCCGGCCTTGGGCAGGAGAGTGATCATCGATGGATCGTTGGGCCGGTAATCATGATGGACGCCGATGGAAGAGACCTGGCGGTTTTGCGCCCACCGCGCTGGATTTCTCCCGCACGGTTCAGGGCTCTGGGTTGGAACTGTTTTCCCCAACCTTCGACCTTCTACCGCACCGAGTTTGCCCGTGAACTCGGTGGATACAACACGAAATATCGACTCGCCGCAGATTATGATTTCGCGATGCGAGCGCTGGACGCAGCGCGACCGTTATACGCCTCCCGGCCGCTGTCTCGCTTCCGGCTTCATGAATCCAACTTGAGCAAGGACCACCAGGCGATTCGAGCCGAAGCGCGGGTGATCGCCTTCGAGCCGTCGATTAGCGCAATGCGCAAACGGTGGCTGCAGTTGCTCACCAAGGTCCAGGTGAACACGGCCAACCCGCGATGGGCGATCGGCAAGCTCATCGGCTCGGTACGGTACTAACGATCTACCCGGAGAGTTCCGAGGGCCCAGCCGACCCGTCTAACCGTTTGATCGAGATTCCACCGTAGATCGAACCGGGCTCCAGCTTCCTAAACTTGGGCACCACGCTGAGCGCGCCAACCTGGGCGTCGGCACCGACCTCCACACCGATGCCCACCACGCTCCCAATGCCAATCGTCACGTTGCGTCCGAGCTTTACTGGAGCCGTCTTCAGAACACCCGCTTCGACCGTATGCCCCGAGAGATGAACGTCGGAGCCGATCACGACACGATCGCCAAAATCGAGCAGGCTGTGGTCGGTGAGCGAGATACTGTTGATATAGACGCCGTGACCGATGCGTCCCCCGTTCAACCGATGATACATCGTCCACAGAGGAGTCGATCGGAACAGAACGCCAGCGAAGATCCGTACTAAATGCGTCGACACCATGTAGCGAGCCCAATCGAGGAGCGCCCAGTCCAGGTTTGATATCTTCAGCTCGACGTTGGGCGGAGTGCGCCACCCGGTGATCCGAGTGGCCCAGCCCGAAAGGACCATGAGCGACACCGCGAAGAGCATGTAGGCGGGCACAAACGACATCGCGAGAACAACCACGCGCAACCACTGCTGCGACAATGTCCAACTGAAATGCCATTCCCAGAAGAGCGCGGCTGGCAGGACCGACAACCCGAAGACGGTGCTCTCTACAACAAAAAGCGTTGCAAACGCCCAGCTCACCCGCCCGTACCGGCTAATTCGACCTTCCCGCTCGACGCTTCGGTTCTTATCGTTCATCATTGAAGCGATGATAACTGTTCGCGATTCATACGACCCATGTGTATCGGTCAACGGGGCCGGCCCGCCGATGGTTTGCGTTCCCGGTATGGACGGAACAGGTAAGCTCTTTTATCGCCAGACACCAATCCTGGCCCGAGACTATCGCGTGGCGACATACGCCCTGCGCGACACAACCTCGGAAATGGGAACGTTGGTCGACGACCTCGCCGGCGTGATCCGCTCGATCTCGCCCTCGAACGAGCCAGCCATCATTCTCGGCGAATCGTTCGGTGGGACGCTCGCGCTCAGTTTTGCGCTACAACGACCGGAACTGGTGCGCGCGCTCGTGATCGTAAACTCGTTTCCACACTTCCGACCCCAGACACGGCTAAGGGTCGTGATCTCGACCCTGCAGGTCTTTCCGTGGAAGGCGATGACGCTGGTGCGACAGTTCACCGCCACGCGCCTTCATTCCCAATTCACTCACCGTGACGAGATTCGTCGATTCCTCAAGCTCACCGCCGAAACAACCCGGCGGGGGTACCTGAACCGGCTTCGAATCTTGAAGCACTACGATGTCCGCGACCAGCTGCACCAGATCAACGTGCCGACCCTGTTGCTCGCGGCAGAGGAAGACCACCTCGTTCCGTCCGTTGAGCAAGCTCAGTATATGGCGGAACGGTTACCGCGCGCGACTTCTCGAGTTCTCCATGGTCATGGACACATCTGCCTGATCGCCCCGAACATCAACCTCGGGAACATTCTGAGCGATTGGCTGCCTTCTTGCCGAAGCGCGTGAGAAGCGCTTGGTCTACAGGTGCTTTACGAACCTCGCAATGCCGCCCTCCAGGCCGTGTCGTTCCACCAGACGGGCGACCTCGAGCGGCAATTCCATATACTCGTGAACTCGATGCGCAGCGGGGCAACGTGGCGTGCCGCCAGCGTACTGGCAGCGCTCAGCTTCCAGCGCAAGGTGCTCCTCGATCGCCCGATTGATGCTACCGTCGGACAGATGCGGTGAGCGCCGATTCAACACCGCGTACTCGGTCAGGTACACGGCCACCGGTTCGAGGCTTCGAACACAGGAATCGCGAGGATTTGTCCACCGGCACCGAAGCCCCAGCTGCCGGTAGATCGCGGGCTGAATCAGATGGACCTTCTCGTGGATCGCGCTCTCCAACCGCGCCACGTAGCGATCGGACGCAAAGACGTTGGGGCGAATAACGCCGTCGAAGAAATAATACGCGGCGTATCGGCCCTGCGTGATCTCCTTCAGCGCATCGATGAGAATCGGCTCGCCGCGGCCAGTTGCGACCCAGCGTCGAAAGATCCCTCGCGGATCTGCGTCAACTCGGAATCGGTGCTCAATCACGCCAAAGCGGTGTTCCAGGCGTCGTTTCTCGGCGTTGCCTCGTTGATCATAGCGCGCCACCAACTCATCGACCCGATCCGCATCGAATCGATCGAGAATCTGCAGCAGGCTGTCGAGTTCCGCGGACACAACAAGCGGCGAATCCAACCCCAGCCGCCGAAACGTAGTCGGTTGAACCTCACTGCGAGCGAGGACTTGAGCCCCTAAACCGGCTGCATGCACCAACGCAGCGACTCCAAGCAGGAGCCCGATCAGCGCGTACCGTAATCGGCGTTGGGCAAACCTCATATCGCCTCCTGTCCCGTCTTAAAAACACCGACCTGAGACAAGCGGTTTGACCCTCGGTACGGTGGTGCCATGGCCAACTAGCTGCTATCGTAGGCGTCAATGGCCAATTCGCCCGATCGGAGTGCCCGACCGGCCCGCGCCGTTGGGGTGAACCACGTGGCATTGGAGGTCGGAGACATCGACGCCGCGCTGGAGTTTTACGGTCGGTTGTTCGATCTGCGGCTTCGAAGCCGTGGCGAAGGTATGGCGTTCATCGATCTCGGTGACCAGTTCATCGCGCTGAGCGAGGGCCGATCCCAGGCCCCCGATACCCATCGCCACTTCGGTCTCGTAGTCGATGACATCAAGAAAGTCGTCCACGCAGCGCGAACGTTGGGGGCTGAAATACTGTCCGCCTCGGGTCGCGATTTTCTCGATCCGTGGGGCAACCACATTCAGGTCGTCGACTACACCGAGATCCAGTTCACGAAGGCCGAGTCGATACTGAAGGGTATGGGTTTGCAGTCGTTGAAGAAGTCAACGTCCGCTATCGAAGAGCTCGCTTCCAAGGGGATGGCTCCAGAATGAGACCGCTGTCGTGAGCGACAAGAAATCACGCGACAAGAAATCACGCGACAAGAAACCGCTCGACAAGAAGACATACAATCGAGAGCTGGCACGGCTGCAGATCGAGCTCGTCAAGTTGCAGGAATGGATCAAGCACACCGGCGCGAAGGCGGTCGTCATCTTCGAAGGCCGCGATGCGGCTGGAAAAGGCGGCGTAATCAAGCGCATCACGCAACGCTTGAACCCACGCGTCGTTCGCGTAGTGGCGCTCGGCACTCCGACGGAACGTGAGAAAACGCAGTGGTACTTCCAGCGCTACGTCAAGGAACTGCCTGCTGCGGGCGAGATGGTGCTGTTTGATCGTAGCTGGTACAACCGCGCCGGAGTGGAACATGTCATGGGCTTCTGCACGGAAGAAGAGTACCGGGAGTTCTTTCGGACCGTCCCGGAATTTGAACGCGCCCTCATCCGTTCCCACATCACGCTGATCAAGTACTGGTTCTCGGTCAGCGATGAGAAACAGGAGAAGCGCTTCCAGCAACGCATCGACGACCCCAGGCGGCGCTGGAAACTCAGTCCGATGGACTTGCAGGCGCGCTTGAAGTGGGTTGAGTACTCAAAGGCCAAGGATGCGATGTTCGCCTATACGGATATCAAGCAGGCGCCCTGGTACGTGGTAAACTCGGACAACAAGATGCGGGCCAGACTAAACTGCATCAGTCACTTGTTGAGTATGTTCGACTACGAAGACTTGACACCGGAGCCAATCGAGCTAACGGAACGACAGCGAGGTGGCTACATCCGCCCGCCGATGTCGGATCAGACGTTCGTGCCTGAGATCTACTGAGGTCTTGGTGCGGCGCTACTGATCCGGCTGGAACAGCTCCCCAAAACGCCACTCGTTTGACGGTCGAGCAAACGCATCGAACCGTTGACCAAATTCTGTGCGGATCGCGGCGATGCGCGCTTCCAGGTCTCCAACGAAGGCATCTGCCACCGGGTTGGCCAGGGCAGTCGTGGTGCGAGCGAACGACTCCATCTCGCGACGCTGGACGTCGGCGTCGTGCAGGTCTCCGAGCAGCGTCTGAAACTCCTGTAGGGTCTCGATCAATTCGGCGATCTTCTCCCCTGCGTAGAGGCTTTCATAAACCTCCATCAAGTACCGAAGCCTCTTGCACGCCAACCTCAGCTTGTGGAACTCCTTGACGGTCGGGGTGGGGCCACATGTCCGACCCCTTCGCAGAACACGCCGATAGGCGGCCCAGATCCAGCCCGAGGCGAAATCGCTTATCGTGTCCCGGCCAGTCCCTTCCGTGGTCGGTGCCGTTAACAGCGTTTCGTACTCGGTCGTGAAACGCGCATAACGACTGCTATCGATCGCCTTGCGGACCTCGTCGTGACCTCGGCACCTTCGTTCGCGCAGATGGTGCTCGAACGGCAGGAGTTCATCCGCATCCTGAAGCGGCAGAGTTGAACGATAGGCTGCCAACGCCGCCAGACCGACATCGAGGTCTCGGCTGCGATTTGTCGTCTTGGCGAGCCAACGCAGGTCTCGCCGGCAGCGCTTGAAACTCGGGTCGGCAAGGACCTGCTTCGCCCGCGACAGCACAACCCGCGATCGACGACTGGCGACACGAAAATCGTGTAAGCCATCCGGATCGCTTCCCGACCGAACCGCTCGCTCGTTGTTTCGCATTGCGTTGAACAAAGGGAGGAGCGCCTGCCTGACCGCCGCACCTGGGAGCGACTCGGGGTCAAGCTGTACGTACACTCAGCGGACGTTTCTTCGTCTGAACACTTCCGGCCTACGGCGACGGAGCCTCGTTGCCGCGCGCAGACGTCTTTCCGCCCACGCGATCATTCGTTCCTGTGACCCGTCACTCTCTTCCTCGCTCACGCCCCGGTGGACATAACTGCCATCCGGCTGCATCTCCCAACCGTTCCGCTCATCATCGAACTGAGCGTTAAGCAGAAACCGCAGATGCGATCGTTGCGATGAGTCTTCAACAGGAGTCAGTATCTCGACGCGATTCTCCAGGTTACGCTTCATCAGATCCGCCGACCCGATGTAGTACTCCTCGTCACCTCCGTTGGAGAAGTAAAACACGCGGGTGTGTTCGAGGAAGCGACCAACAATGCTCTTGACCCGCACGTTATCCGAGAGCCCAGGAACACCGGGCCGCAGGCGGCAGGTGTCGCGGACGATTAGACCGACTTTGACACCCGCCTGTGACGCTCGATAGAGGGCACGGATCATGTCCGGATCTTCGAGTGCATTGAGCTTGAACTGAATTTGACCGGGCGATTCATCCGAGTGCAGCGAGATCTCTCGCTCGATTTTCTTGAGGATCGAGGCCTTCATGATCTTGGGTGCCGGCAGCACCTTGCGATACTTCCGCTTCGGCCGATAACCGGTAGTCAAGTAGTTGAACAGCTCCGTCAGATCCTGGCCGATCGTATCATCGCATGTAATAAGACCAAAGTCAGCGTAAAGGCGTGCCGTTTCTGCATGGTAGTTACCGGTTCCCACATGCGCATACCGGCGCAGCCCGTCGTAATCTTGACGCACAACCAGGATCGCCTTGGCATGCGTCTTCAGACCCACCACGCCATAGGTGACGTGGATTCCAGCTTCTTCCAGCCGGTTAGCCCAACGAATGTTCGCCTCTTCGTCAAAGCGAGCCCTCAACTCAACCACGACCGCGACCTGCTTTCCGTTCTGAGCGGCCTCAATCAAATAGCGAATCGCCTTGGAATCCGCTGAGGTGCGATAGAGCGTCATCTTTATCGCGCGGACCTTTGGATCCCGACTCGCCTCGCGCAGGAACCGCTCAACCGAAGTTGCATACGACTGATACGGATGGTGGATAAGAATCGACTTCTGATCGCGAATGATGTGGAACACATTGCGCTCGCTCGTCATCTCGGGGTGTTCGACCGGTTGAAATGCCGGGTAGAAGAGCGCGGCGTCCTTCAACTCGAGCACCCCTTCCACATCCGTGAGCTCGATCAGGTCCCGCACCGCCATCAGGCCACGGACGTCGAAAACGTCGGAGTGCTCATCGAGGCCGAGCTCAGCGGCCAACATGCCTCGGTACTGCGATCTCATATCGGCCGCCACCTCGAGTCGTACGATTGGAGCGAATCGCCGTTGTCGCATTCCGGACTCGATTACCGCCAACAGATCGTCAGCGTTCTCCTCGTCGATCGTAGTGTTGGCATTTCGTGTCACTCGGAACATCGCGTGGTCTTCGATCTCCATCTCTGGAAACAGAAGGTCGAGGTTGTTAGCGATGATGCTTTCCATGGTGACGAACGTGTTGCCCCCGTCGACCTGCAGAAACCGCGGGATGCCCACACCAATCGGGACCTTTACCCTCGCCAGCAGCGTGTCGTCGTCTTTCGGATATCGCAGGCTGACGAGCAGGTTGAGCGAGAAATTGGAGATGAACGGAAACGGGTGCGCGGGGTCGGTGGCCTGCGGTGTCACGAGCGGAAACACATTCTCGAAATAATAATCGCGAAGCTGCTCTTGCTCTTTCTTTGAGACGTTGTCGAATGTCGTAAGCTTGATACCACGATCTTCGAGAGCGGCGAGGACCGACTGCAGCACGCGACGCCGACGCTTCTCCAGAGCCCTTACGAGCTCATAGCATTCGTCGATCTGTTGCAACGGCGTTCGGCCATCGACCGTAGCGAGATGCACACCGGCACCGACCTGCTGTTTGAGACCACCGATCCGCTTCATGAAAAACTCATCCAAATTGGAGCTAGCGATCGAGATGAACTTGAGCTTCTCAAGCAGCGGCGTGCGTGGCAGTTCCGCTTCCGCGAGAACACGGAAGTTGAAGTTGAGCCAAGTCAACTCACGGTTCAGGTAGTACTCGGGGAGATTCAAGTCGTGTTCGACCCCTGGGCCAACCGTGGGGACCGCAACCGAGTCCGCTGGCGTGCGCAACGTCTTCGCTGCGCTGCTCTCTTTTGTCGGTTTTTTCTCGGGTCGAGGCGGGCGGGGTTTGGCCTTCGAGACGCGGCCATCAACGATTTTCTTGGTTACTTCTGGATCGCGAGCAGTTCGTTCAACCATGTGTCTTCCTCGATGATCGCAGGGTCCTGGGCACCCGCGGGGCAACTATCCTACCATGTAGGATTCCACGATGCAATTCTCACGCCCTGCTCCACCAGGAACAACGCGCTTTTGCGCCTAGTTGGTGAAGAAGTCGAAGACGCTTCCGAGCGTGCTGCTTTCGGCCTGGTATATCTCCGTGTAGCGACATCGGGCGCATGTCAGCGTCGTGAAGCTCCTACCCTGAACGTCGAAGATCTTGCTCCAGAAACCGCCGGTAGCTCGAATTTGTCCAGTTTCGTATTCGGTGTGATCACACTTTGAACACCGAAATGGTAGCTCACTCATCGCACACCTCCACAGCAATATCATACCACAACCATCCCATCCGACCTCTATATTACTGCGACTCATCATTACTGTGCTCTGGGGAACGGCGGCGGCCGGTCTCGATGCCGCC
>CBDUCI010000070.1:0-10260 GCA_965365605.1 uncultured bacterium | reverse complement strand
AACTCCTCGCCCGGATTGGAGGGGATCGAGGCGGCTTCTGGGAAGGACGTCGCCGGGTCCGTCATCGAGTACATCGAGAAAACGGCGGCTCGCGGAAAGACAAAAGACCGGGTCGGGGTCTAAGGTGCCAACGGAGTTGGTTATCGGCGGGAGGACGGTGGCTCCCGGCGAACGAACACGAATCGAGATCCCGATCGCCCGACTGGTCACCGGCGCAGATCTCGAGCTCACCCTGGAGGTCTTGCGCGGTCCAGAAGCCGGACCGTCGATCTGGCTGAGCGGAGCGGTGCACGGCGACGAGCCGATCGGCGTCGAGATCATTCGCCAGGTGCTGGATCGTCTCGATCCTGCAGATCTCCGTGGCACCGTCATCGCGGTCCCGATCGTCAACGTCATCGGGTTTTTGTCGGAGTCCCGCTACCTACCCGACCGGCGAGACCTCAACCGATCCTTTCCCGGATCCAAGCAAGGATCGCTGGCCGCTCGGTTGGCCAACATCTTCATGCGTGAAGTCGTCCGGCAGTGCCAGTTCGGAATCGATATCCACTGCGGTTCGGGCGGTCGTTCGAACTTTCCAAACGTGCGTTGTGACCTGAGCGACCCCGAGACCCGCGCGATGGCCGAGGCGTTCGGTGCACCTCTCATGGTGAACTCCCGGCCACCGAAAGGCTCGCTGCGGAGGGCCGCTCTGAGCGCTGACGCGCGGGTCCTACTGTTCGAGGGCGGCGAGGCCAAGCGTTTTGATGATTTGGCGGTTCGTGCGGGCGTGGATGGGATCCTGAGGACGCTGGCAGCTGTTGCGATTTGGCACGGGTCTCCGCCTGCGGCGACTGATCCGACGCGAGAGAGCCATGAGACGTACTGGTTACGGGCCCGTTTGGGGGGAATCTTGCGGCCCACGATCGAGTTGGGACAGATCGTCGAGCGCGGTCAATCGATCGGCATCATCACCGACGTTTCCGGAGAGACCCGCACGACTGTGAAAGCGAGGGCCGGAGGAATGGTGTTTGGACTTCGCCTCAGCCCGCTCGTCTATCGCGGCGATGCGGTCGCGCATGTCGCGAAGTTGGTGGAGCCCTCGAGGAAACCAGACTAGTCGCTCTTGTGCCTATAGTACGGAGTCGTACTTTATTGAGGTTTTGGTTCGCCCTGTGCTGGGAGCGACACCAAATGATGGTTCGGTATCGTACTATTTCTTGAGTCGCCCCGCGGGCTTTCCCACAGGCTTTACCGATCATAGTTCCAGATGTTCTCGACGATCTTCCAGCGACCGTTGGGCTGCTTTCTCCATATCGTCAAGCGGCGGCTATCGATGGTGGTCGGTTCGCCATTCTCGTCCTCGAAGGTCAACTCCTCGGTAGCCACCGTATAGGCCAGATCCCGAGACCCGGCCATCACGATCCTCGTCGGTCCCGAACGACTGAGCTCAAACCCGGGCACCGCGAAACGGTCCTCGAACCCGAGCTGGATCGTCTCACCGCCCTCGAGCGGACCGCCTGGTGGGTAATTGGTCGCGTCGTCACCGAAGACCGCCATCAGCCCTTGGGCGTTTCCTTCCATCATCAATGCTTGACTCAGCGAGTCGGCCGACCGCAGGGCCGCGATCTCGGTCTCCAGGTCGACGTTCGAGCAAGCGGTCGACGCGATTAGTAGGCAGAACACCGCCCGAGACACGGCTACTCTCCCAGGAATCGGTACGAACCGATCTCCGCCATCCCCATCGCAACGGGGGGTTCGTCGCACCGCTCCGCGATGTCCTGCGTAAACGCCTTGTAGCGCAAGCCCACCGGGCGCTCAGTTTTGAGTTGTTCGAACACCTTCTCGACCAGCGGCTGATTCTCGTCGGCTCGATCGGGTCTAACGCGGTATCGTACCAGAACACGTTTCATTCCCAAGCTCCTTTCAAGGTCACAACCAAAGGAGGCATCCATGAGTGGCAACACGATAGAAGGCGGGGAAGGTCGATTACAAGAGTTGACCCCGGATGTGATCCGTGCGCTGAACCAGCTGCGCAGGGCGACCTACGCCGAGGGGGTGCTACCGCAACGAATCAAGATCGGCGTCGGCCTCGCGATCTCGGCGGCGATCCGGTGCGAGCCGTGCATCGAAGGATACGCACGATCGGCTGTGAAATCGGGCTTGAATCAGGACGAGCTGATCGAGCTCTTGAACGTCGTTATCACGATGCAGGGGTGCGCCGGAGAGCCATGGGCGCGGAAGGCGCTGGTGGCCTACGAGCAGGCTTGAACTGAAGGGTCTAGCGTGTTTTCCTGCGCACGATGGGTCGGCCGCCGCGGCGTTCGATCTCCTCGAATCCGGCGTTGTTGAACATCGCCAGCGCGCCCGTGAACATCGCCGCGTTGTCTTTGCGGCCGCGTGACGCGTCGATCGGGTACCCTTCGACGTGTTTGGCGCCACGTCGCTTGGCGTACTTGATCGCAGCGTCGAGCAGGTCGGTCGCCACCCCGGTGTCGCGGTACCCCTTCTTGATGTAGAAGCAGACGATCGACCACACCGGCTTGTCGTCGACACGCTTGAGCTTGGGCGAGCGCTCGAGCCGGCCGAACTCTTCCCGCGGACCCAGTGAGACCCAGCCGACCGGCTCTCCATCCAGGTAGCCCAGCAGCCCGGGAACCTCTTCGTCGTCGACCAGTTTCTTGAACCGTTTCCTGAGTCCCTTACCGGCCTCGGCGCTGAACTCTTTGGTCGTTACCCGCCACCACATGCACCAACAGCCGGAGTAGGCACCCGAGGGGCCGAACAGCTCCAACAGATCGTCCCACCGGTCGGGGGTCAGCGGATGGACCTCTAGTTTGGTCACCCGGTCAAGCGGTGTACGTGGGCTCTATACCCAGCACGCGATCCTTGAGCGGCGGGAAGCTCTGTCGCGCCTGGCGCACCGCATCGAGATCGATCTCGGCCCGCAGGATCCCCGGCTTCTCGTCCAGCTCGGCGATCTGTTCGCCCCACGCGTCGTAGACCGCCGAATGGCCGGCGTAGGGGTGCGCCGACTGCTGGCCGGCGGCGTTACACGCCACCAGTGCGGCCTGGTTCTCAATCGCCCGTGCCTTGAGCAGGGTGCGCCACGCGTCGACCCGCGGGTACGGCCACGCGGAGACGATCAAAAGCAGCTCAGCGCCTTTGTCGACCTGCTGCCGGTAAATCTCCGGGAACCGCAGGTCGTAGCAGATCGTGAGCCCGATGTTCGCGTCCAAAGCTTCGAAGGTGACCACCTCTTGGCCGGCACTCAGAACGTCAGCCTCGCGCGCTTCTTGGTACGAGAAGAGATGGATCTTGCGGTAAGCCGCCAACTGACCGCCCTCGCGATCGTACGCCAGCGCCGTGTTGTACAGGTGATCCCCGTCCCGCTCGACGATCGACCCCGCCACCAGCATAATGCCCCCATCTGCAGCCAGTGCTGACATCGCCTGACCGATCGGGCCGTCCACCGGTTGGCCGATCTCCGCGTAGTGATCGAAATCGAACCAACCGCGCAGCCACATCTCGGGGAGCAGCACGATGTCGGCGCCAGCGCCGGCCTCCTCACGCACCATCGCCGATGCGCGCGCGATGCGTTCGTCGGTCGTCTCGTCGACCCCAACGTCGAGCTGGATGGCGGATATGCGGACCATATTGGTCCCGAAGCTAGTTTGAAAACAGCGCGGGTGTGCCCTCCAGAGACAGCAGGCGTCGTTTGTAGTCGACCCCGCCCCCGTAACCGCCGAGCGACCCGTCGGCGCGCACCACCCGGTGACACGGTACGACGATCGCTACCGGGTTGTGGTTGAGCGCGTTCCCGACGGCGCGAGCGGCCTTTGGACTGCCGATCCGCCGCGCGACTTCACTGTAAGGGATGACCTCACCGAACGGAATCGTCCGCACGCACTCTAGGACCTCACGCTCGAAACTGCTCAGGCGAGTCAGATCGACTGGCAGTTCGAACCGCGCCCGTTCGCCGGCAAAGTACTCGTGGAGCTGGTGCTCAGCCTTAGCCAACCGCCCAGCGTCGTGAATCGCCGGTCGATCGGGGTACAGCGATCCCAGGTGGTGCACAAACTCTTCGGGGTCAGCTTGACGCCAGGACAACCGTGACAACCCCGTCCCAGTGGTGGCGACGTTCATCATCCCGAACGGTGTCTCGAAGCGGTGCCAGTGTACCGCCTCTTCGGCGCTGCACGACTGGAGCCCCCCGAGAAGCGATGTGTACTCGGTGGCCTGCTCACGACACCCGCGACATTCACCCAGATGCTCCGCTAGGGCCAGGCTCGCAGTCGGGTCCATGTCGCCAGTTACAAAGGCGAGCACCTGTTCCTCAGCAACCCGGCACGGCTCACTCGTCATCGCTCCACCTCTTCTTCCCAGATGTCCAACAGAGTCTCACGCAATTTTCTCATCCCGTGATGCACATTCGCTCTCGCACTTTCGGTGGACGAATCCAATCGTTTTGCGATCGTCGGGTAGTCGAGCCCCTCGGCCCAGCGCAACCACACCGCCTCGCGCTGTTTTGTGGGCAGCTTGGCGCATTCTTCTCGCACTCTAGTTCGCGCCTTTTCGTCGAGCCGCAAGAAGTGAGCGTCAGGCGATTCCAGGTCGCCCGTCGTCGCGCCAAAATCGACACTCTGCAGCGCGCATCGCCGAAACCGCTTGCGGGCGAGACTGTCGAGGGCAGCGTTTGTCGCCACCCGGTAGAGCCACGCCCGCACGTTCGACCCTGGCCCGTCATCCGGCGGCTTCTCGACCGCCGAGATCCAGACCTGCTGCAGGATGTCCTCGGCGTCATCGGCGTCGTTCGTCATGCGGCCGAGATGGCGCCTGAGCTCGGGCCCGTAACGCCCAACCCATTTCTCCACACGGTCTGGCGCAGCGTAGCCCAGTGCGCTCGACGTCTTGCTCAAGCCAGCGGGGCCGGATAGAGCAGCCCGACGATCGGACTTAGCAGAATGAACGGGAGCAGCACGCACGATCCCACCAAGACCCACTCTGCGGTTTCGGTCCAACCATTCCGGATTCGGTGTTTCATGTCTGCCTCTCTGGTAGTCTGTGAATTCGTCAACCAGGTTCTCGTCGTTTTGCTACCCATATAACGACTGGCGCGTGCAGACATAAAAAACAGACGGTCCCAAGGGATGCCCCCCAGGACCGCTGTTTCTAGCGTGAGCTGATTTAAGCGTTACATACCGTCGTCGTCGTCGTCATCCTCGCCACGACCGACGGTACCGATCACGCGCCCCTCTGTCTTTCCCTCTTCCATCAGCGAGACGTAGATCTCGTCACTATGGTGGCCATAGTACTTGCTGAACAGCGCTTGCGCCTTGTCGTACTCCTCGCGCTCCGGCGTCCCTTCGTCGGGCGGCTGATTCGCCTCCTGCCAGTCGTCGCATGGTTGGCCACAATCGGCCTGGATATCGGCAAAGTCAGCATACTCAGCAGCGATTGTAACAACTGCCGCATCGGACCCCCAGTTGTGCACCATCCAGCGATAATTGATCACGTTGGGATTGAGCAAGCCGTACGGATGAAAGTACTGCTCCATCCACGGGAAGACGGTGCTGCGATCCGCGAACGGCACCTTGAATGAGGTGACCGTCATAACCCGGTTGGCGGGCCCGTCGTCGTCCTGAGCCAGCACGGTGGGTGCACCGATCAAACCGACGACCATTACGAGCGCAAAGACGACCCACGCGGTTTTCCGCGCCATTGCTAACCTCCTTGGCTGGGTGAGAAGAGCGGCCGGTCCCACTCGGAAGCAGGGTGATACTAGTCACGTGGTCACACCCTGACAATTCCCGGACACAACCCTCACCCGGAGCCAACCTGCCGCAACCGGGATTCGGGTATGCTGCTTACCATGATGAGTCGGGTCCTGATCCTATCAACGCTTCTGGCACTGCTCTATTCGATCCCCGCGAGCGCGACCGCGGTCGGGGTCGGGGACACGTTGACCGGATCCAGTCAGCTCGCGTATCTCGCTCAGGAGGTCGACTCGGATCCCGATCCTGACGACATACCGAAGAGCATGAAAGCCAAACGGGCCGAGAACTCGCCCAAGATCGACGGTTCTTTGACCGAGTCGATGTGGCAAGGGGCGCACTGGGTCTCTGATTTCATGCAGAAGGAGCCGGATCAGGGCGCCGAGCCCTCGCTGCGGACCGAAGTCGCACTCCTGTACGACGACCAGGCGGTTTACGTCGGCGCGCGCATGTACAGCGACGACCCGGACGAGATCGCGGCGCTCTTGACCCGGCGAGACGATGGCGGCAACGCCGAGCGGCTGGTGGTCTCGCTCGACACGTACGGAGACCGGCGCACGGCGTACAGCTTTGCCGTTACCGCCGCGGGCGTGCGGCTCGACTGGTACCACCCAGAGGACAACGAGTTCACACGGGACCAAACGTTCAATCCGGTGTGGCAGGCGCGCACTGCGATCGACGGGGAAGGATGGACGGCGGAGATGCGGATCCCATTTTCGCAGCTCCGCTTCAGCGATGGCGAGAATCAGCACTGGGGGATCAACGTCAATCGTTTCATCCCGACCCGGAACGAGGATGTCTTCTGGGTCGTGGTGCCGCGGCAGGAAACCGGTTGGGCCTCTCGCTTTGGCGAGCTCGAAGGGATCGAGCAGATCCCATCCTCGTCACGCATCGAACTCATGCCGTACGTGGCCACGGAAACGCGCTTGTTGTCCGACGGTCTAATCGACGCCGACGACCCGTTCAGCGACCGTACCTCGATGGAAGCCCGGACGGGCCTTGACTTCCGCATGGGGCTGGGCTCGAACCTGACCCTCGACGCCACCGTGAATCCTGATTTCGGTCAGGTCGAAGCCGATCCGGCCGAGGTCAATCTCTCGGCGTTCGAGACGTTCTTCGACGAACAGCGTCCTTTCTTCACCCAGGGCCAGCAAGCGTTGCGCGGGGTCGGTCCGGACTACTACTACTCGCGGCGCATCGGCGCACCGCCGCATCTAGAGCCCGATGCTGATTTCGTGTCCGCGCCTCCAGCAACCACGATTCTCGGAGCGGCAAAGCTGACCGGGCAGCTGCCCTCCGGATTGACGATCGGTGCCCTTGCCGCCATCACCGACGACGAGAAGGCGCAGACTTTCGACCTCGCCAGCGACGAGATGCACGAGACCAACGTCGAGCCGTTGACCACATACGCCATAACGCGGTTGCAGCAACAATTCGGTCCCAACGCATCGACAGTCGGCGTGACGCTGACGGCCGTCAACCGAAGCCTCGACGAAGGAACCCCGCTCGCCGCCGAGCTGGTCAGTGCGGCGTATGCGGGTGGCGTCGATTTCAACAAGCGGTTCGAGGATGGCTGGTACGAGCTGCTCGGTCACGCCGGGTTTAGCCACCTGCGGGGCGACCCGCTTGCGATTCTCAGCGCTCAAGAGGCGAGCACGCATTACTTCCAGCGGCCGGACCAAAATCATGTGGAGCTCGACCCGACGCGCACGTCGCTCAGCGGCTGGAGCGCAGCCCTTCGTGGTGGCAAGCGGTCGGGTCGCTTGCGCTGGTCGCACGGTGTCTGGATGGACTCGCCGGGGTTCGAGATCAATGATGCAGGCCGGATTGGGCGCGCCGACGACATCGCCGCCTGGGCCAACTTGAGCTATCGCCAAACCGAGCCAGGTCCCATTTTCCGTAACTGGGACGTCGGCGTATGGACCAACCCGCGGTGGAACTTCAGCGGTGTGCAACATCAGGAGATGGTCGGCTTTTGGTCCAATGCGACGTGGAAGAACTACTGGTCCACGAACGTCGAAGTGGGTCGCAACCTCGAGACGCAAAGCGACACCCAGACTCGCGGCGGGCCACTAATGAGGAACCCGAGCGCCTGGTGGGTGAACACCAGCCTGTCGAGCAACTTCGCCAGCGACACCCAGTGGGGACTCGAAACCGATGTCAACGGCGATGCGCTGGGAAGCTGGGGATACGGGATCCGGGCTCGCTTCTCGACCCGGATGAACCACCGGCTGTCGCTATCGCTCGAGCCCCGCTTTAGCCGTCGCAACGAAGCGCGCCAGTACATCGACACCTTCGATGGTGGCAGCGACGCGACCTTCGGGGAGCGGTACGTGTTTGGTCAGATCCTCCGCAGCGAGATCGCCGCTCCCCTCCGCGTCAATTACTCGTTCTCTCCCGATGTGAGCCTGGACTTCTACGCCGAGCCGTTCGCCTCGAGCGGCAAGTACTCGGATGTTGGCGAGCTCGCCCGCGCACGCGATTTCGACCTTCGTGTCTACGGCACGGACGGGACCGAGGTCACGCGGAACGACGATGGCGACATCGAGGTCGTCGACGGAGATGACCTCTTCTCGATCGACAATCCGGACTTCGACGTCCTCTCGTTCCGCAGCAATCTCGTGTTGCGCTGGGAGTGGCGACCCGGCAGCACTTTCTTCCTCACGTGGCAGCAGAATCGGTCCTCGGACGCGACCGAAGGACGCCCAGTGGGACCAGGCGAGCTGCTCGACAGCTTCGGCGCCGACGGGGAGAACGTGCTGGCGGTCAAGTTCTCGTACTGGCTGCCGCTCTGAGCACACCTGGTGGGGAGTAACCTTTCCAAGCAGATTATGGGGAGAGAGTTGAGACATTGATTCGACGACACCTATCCAGCTCCAGGTCGCACTTCGTCGTCGGCCTGCTTCTCCTGACCCTCGTCCTCACGGGGGTTCTGGCGTTCGAGGCGTACCGTTCGTCGCTTTCCCATCGGGTGACGGCCGCGAGCGCGCTCGAGGACAACGCGGCTTTCGCGGCCTGGAGGTTCGCCAGCATTTCCGAGAGCAAGATCGACTGGCTGATCGCCGAGCCAGCCTTCCATTATCTCCAGACGACATACGGCAAGGACGACTGGGCGATCGTTCAGAACGGCGATCCCGATGCACCCGAACTCGAGGAGTGCCCGATCGCCATTCGGTACGCGTTCATCATGAATCCAGCCGGCACCAAGCTCAAGGTCTTGGAGGGCGTTCGACCCACCGTCGACACCAAGAAATGGCTAAAAGGAGCCCTGCGCGATGCGCTGACGTCGTATGACCCCGAGTGGTACCACGCGGTCGTAACCGGTGCGTCAGACGACATCGACCACATCGTTTTCTACAAAGTCGAGTTCGATGATAATGAGGTCCCTGAGGCGATCCTCGGGTTCGAGGTCGATCCGGCGGTTCTTCCGGACGCGTTCGATCACGCCTTTGGGTGGGGCACGATCCTACCCCCCGCATTGACCGGTGATCTCAAGAACGCAGAGATGCTATCGGTCAGGGTGATCGGACCGGCCGGCCAGATCCTCTACAAGTCGGCGCCGGAGCACGGCTGGGAGTTCGCTGCGACGGACCACTTCTCGCCCCGGTACGGAGATGGGCTCGAGGTCGAGGTCGCGATCCGGCCCTCTATGGCCGAGACGCTCATCATCGGGGGATTGCCGAAGTCGCGGCTGCCCTTGATCATGGGGCTCTTGGTCCTGGCCGGCGGGATGGTCGCGGCGGCGATCTTCGTGTTGCGCCGGGAGCTCGAGTTCAGCCGGCTTCGGACGCAGTTCGTGTCGAACGTCTCGCACGAGCTGCGCACCCCATTGGCCCAGATTCGAATGTTCGTCGAGACGCTGCTGCTCGGTCGTGTAAGATCCAAGGAAGAAGCCCAACGCAGCCTCGAGATCATGAACCGCGAGGTCCGACGACTCTCGAATCTGGTCGAGAACATCCTCGCGTTCTCACGCGCCGAGCGAAACGGGATGCAACTCAAGTTCGAGCCGACCGAGCTGACACCGCTGTTCAAGGAAGTCGTCGACACGTTCGAGCCGCTGGCCTCCGGCCGCAGCGTAAAGCTGCGCACCGAGGTCGAAGCCGATGCGACGGCGACGGTCGATCGGAGCGCGGTCCGGCAGATCCTGTTGAACCTCCTCGACAACGCCGTCAAGTACGGCCCCGCGGGGCAAACCGTAACTCTCGGCCTCGAGATCCAGAACGGCACCGTTCAGCTGCGGGTCGACGACGAGGGCCCGGGTGTTCCACCCGAGAACCGTGAAGGTGTCTGGGAGGCGTTCTTCCGCCTCGATCGCGAGCGAGAAGAGGCCACAGCCGGCACCGGGATCGGGCTCTCCGTGGTCCGCGAGCTGGTGATGGGACACGACGGCCGTGCATGGATCGAGGATGGGCCAGCGGGCGGGGCTCGATTCCTGATCGAGCTCCCGGTCGGCCGGCCCGACGGTGGCAACGGTCCGCAGGAGGCGCAGTGACACCCAAGATCCTGGTCG
>CBDUCI010000069.1:0-10268 GCA_965365605.1 uncultured bacterium | reverse complement strand
TAAAACGCCATCTCCTTCTCAACCAGGTAATCGAGCGCCTCTATGACCGCGCGGGCTGATGAATACAAACGCCCCTTCGGCGTGTCGGTGTCCCGGTGACTGCCCTCGAAGATCACGTCCCCGAGCTTTAGCTCGACATGAGCGGTGCACTTGAGCGGCTCCTCTTGAGTAACGGTCAGACGTTGAAAAACGAGACGTGGTGCGCGTCCCTTCTTGGGTGTTTCCGCGGCGGCGGGTTCGATCTCGCCCTGCGCGAAGGATGCGCCTTCTTTGAGGACCGCGATCGACACAATCCGATGATCGATCGTAAGCTCGAACGCTGTCTTCAGAAGCGTTTCGATGTTGCGCACGATCTGCTTGGGAGGCAGCGCACCATCGCTGAGGATGTGAATCTCCGACAACCCAGACCCGTCGCCGTTCGTACGCACGCGGGCGCGAACGACCCCGGTCAGGGTCTGGAGGAGTTGATCGACTCGTACAGCGTCTAGTTCCGGCATCCGCTCACCTTCGGCGGCCTGAAGCATTGAGTATACGGACGGGCCTGCTGGGGGGCAAGATTCCCGGCCGCTGGCCCTTGCTGGAATGGGTCTCAAAAGCGACCTTTAGTGGTCATCGAATTGCCAATAGATCAGATAACGATTCACGATTGAAAGGAAGGTTCGCTCAATGACATACGTCATCACCGAGCCTTGCATCGGCCTGAAGGATGCCAGTTGCGTCGAAGTTTGTCCGGTGGATTGCATCTACGAGGGCGAAGACATGTATTACATCCACCCTGACGAGTGCATCGAATGCGCCGCATGCGAACCGGAGTGTCCCGTCGAAGCGATCTTCGCCCTGGAAGATGTGCCTCCGGAGATGACGAAGTTCATCGCCGTCAATGCCGATTTCTTCAATCAGTAATAAGACGATGAGCACACACTCGACGTCAACTGCGCCACGTGTTTCGGGCTGGGTTCGAGCGCAGCCCACACATCGCGTGTTAGGCATCGCTGCGTTCGCTTTGCTAACCGCGGTGGGTGCCTTGATCCGGATCCCACTGCCCTTCACACCGGTTCCGATCACGCTGCAGACCTTGTTCGTACTGCTGGCTGGTGTTTATCTCGGCGGCCGTGACGGCGCGCTGAGCCAGCTCGCCTACCTCGGTCTCGGAGCGATCGGCCTGCCTCTTTTCGCCGGCAGTGGCGGGTTGCTTGGCGCGACGGGTGGTTTCCTGCTCTCGTTCCCGATTGCGGCCTTGCTCGTCGGCTCTTTGCTCAGGCCGGGTGACTCTGTCTGGCGGGCGATTCCGGTGCTCGTCGCGGCCAATCTCGTGATCTTTGGTCTTGGTGCTTCATGGCTGGCTCGAATACTCGACGTGAGCGCAGCACAAGCGCTATCGCTCGCCGTAGTACCGTTCCTGCCCGGCGCCGTTTTGAAACTCGCCGTGGTGACCGGGCTCGTCGCCCGATCACCGTTCACCCGCTAGCGGGCTCGACGGCTAGTTCCCTTCCCGCTCCAGCTGCCCGGTCAGGTTTTCGGGCGACAGGATCTCGTTCAGCTGCTCCTCGTCCAAGTCGCTCCGTTCCCGGGCGACCTCCATGATCGTGCGATTGGTGGCCAGCGCCTCCTTTACGATCTCGGCAGCTTTGGAGTAACCGAGCACCGGGTTGAGCGCCGTGGCGAGCGAAGGGCTCTTATGGGCGAAAGACTCGGCTCGTCCACGGTGGGCAACGATCCCCTCGACGCAACCGGTGCGAAAAACGGGCAGGAAGTTCTTCAGGATCTCCATCGAGAATAGCAGCTCCCAGATCATGATCGGCATCATGACGTTGAGCTCCAGCTGACCCGCCTGGGCGCCCAGCGCGACGGTAGTATCGGCTCCGATCACGTGGAACGCGATCTGGTTGAGACATTCCGGCATGACCGGGTTGACCTTGCCGGGCATGATCGATGAGCCGGGTTGCCGGGCAGGCAGCGAGATCTCCGCCAGTCCAGTCAGCGGACCCGAGTCGAGCAGCCGCAAATCATTGGCGATTCGCGTCAACTCGAGCGCCAGGTTCCGCACGCTGCCTGACACGGCGGCGATCGCCTGCCGACTCTGAATCTGCTCTCGCGGATCAGCGGCTTTGGAGAGTTGAAATCCGGTGAGCTCCGACATGTGACGGACGATCTTCGGTCGATACCCGGCGGGCAGGTTTATCCCGGTTCCGGCCGCGTTGCCCCCGATCGGAAGCTCGCTCAATTCTTCGACGGCGGTATCGATCAACGCGATGCTCCGGTCGATCGCCGCGCCCCACGCGTCAAACTCCTGTCCCATCGTCACCGGCACCGCGTCCTGCAGATGCGTGCGACCCGATTTAACGATGTCGGCAAACTCGTCGCCCTTCGCGTGAAACGCAGCAGCCAGATCAGTCAGCACGGGCTGTAGATCGCGCCACTGCAGCATCGCTGCCAGGTGCATGGCTGTCGGAAACGTATCGTTCGTCGACTGCGACATATTGACGTGATCGTTGGGGTGCAGGCGCGAGTAATCACCACGCTCGGCACCGAGGATCTCGAGCGCACGGTTGGCGAGCACCTCGTTGACGTTCATATGGAAGGAAACACCTGCGCCGGCCTGGAATACATCGACAACAAACTGGTCATGTAGCTCGCCGGCGAGCACATCGTCGGCGGCTTGTACGATCGCGTCGGCACGCTCTTGGTCGAGGACCCCGATATCGAGGTGCGTCAGCGCGGCCGCTTTCTTGATATAGGCGAATGCCGCAATCAAGTGCGGGTGCTCGCGGAGTCCGCTGACCGGAAAGTTCTCGGTCGCCCTCAACGTCTGAATGCCGTAGTACGCGTCAGCCGGGACTTCGCGCGTGCCGAGACTGTCTTTCTCACTGCGCGTTTGCATTGGACTGCCTCTTTGAGCTTTCAAGTTCATGTCGTGGGACACTGGAAAGATACCACCTTGTGCGCTCGACGTTGTACTCGTCATATTGCGATTTGAGATGAGCGAACCCTTTTCGCCAGAACAGATAAAAGCGCTGATCCGGCTGCTCGACGATGACGACGTCAACGTCAAAGATCACGTGCAGACCCAGCTCCGAACCGTCGGGCCGGCTGCCACCCCATACCTCGAGGCAGCCTCATCGGACGATCCCGTACCGACGATTCGCAGGGCATCGCGAGGCCTGCTCGACAGGATCCGCAGCGACGAGATCGAGCACCAGTGGGTAACCCTACAAACCGCCCCCGATGGCAACGCGCTCGAAGAGGGCGCCTTTCTGTTGGAACGGTTGATCCATCCGAATCGCATCGCCGAGCAGCAGCGCGCTCGGGCCGAGCTAGAGCTGCTGTCGGTCGGCGCCCGCGAGGCGGTGCACCCGCAGGCCGACATCGCCGTTCGCGTCGATGAACTCCGGCGCTACATCCACGAGACTTCGCGCTTCCGAGGCAACACCGAGAACTATTACGACCCCGAGAACTCCTTCCTGTCGCAAGTGCTCTCACGGCGCACGGGGATCCCGATCACGTTAGCGCTCGTTTATCTATCACTGGCGCATCGGATCGGGATTCCGCTGGTCGGCGTCAGCATGCCGATGCACTTCTTGGTTGGGTACCAACTCGATTCAGCCTACCGGTATCTGGACCCATTCTTCGATGGCCGTGAGGTCAGTCGCGGAGAGTGCATGGTGCTGCTCGAGCGAGCCGGGTTTGATCCGGTCGATGACTATCTGAAGCCGGCGCCGGTCGTGGCAACGCTGGAACGGATGGCAAAAAACCTCATCGTCATCTACCAGCATACTGCACACGAGCGAGAGCTACGGTTGGCACGACGGTTCGTGACTCTCTTGACCGGTGAAACCGAGTCGTGATATCCACCTCGCGCTGCTTGTCATCGCGCTAGCGGTCGCAACAGCGTGCGGCACGCTGCGGCAGCCGAGCCCAGAGCTCACCAATCAACTCGTCGACGTCGGCGTAACGTACCCGGACATTGAACTCGATATTCGCTACGCGACTCCGGACAATTTTCTTGGAAGGGCGGTGTACACCGCGGCACGGTGCTACTTGGTGACCGATGCCGCGCAGCGACTCTCAGCCGCGGATATGGCGCTCCGCACCGAAGGGTTCCGGCTGATCGTGTGGGACTGCTACCGCCCGCGTTCGGTGCAGTACGCGATGTGGGAAATCCTTCCGGACCCGACCTACGTGGCCGACCCTGCTCGGGGCTCGCGTCACAATCGAGGCGCGGCGGTAGACGTCGGCGTGGTAGGGCTGGATGGCGAGCCCGTGCCTCTCCCGACCGGCCACGACGACTTCACTCCGGCCGCTCACCGCGATGCCGAGGACCTGCCGGCAGCGGCGATCGCCAACCGCGAGCGGCTCGAGCGCGCCATGGTGCAGGCGGGTTGGATACCGCTAGCCAGTGAATGGTGGCACTTCGACGCCCCGGATTGGAAGCGATACCCGCTGCGGGACGACCCGCTCTAGCCCTCTCGGGGAAGTCGCGCGGCTATCGACGCGACCGCTGCACCGACGTCATCGACCCAGATAATGGGCTCGGTCCCACCATCGAGATGTGGTCCGGCCGCGATCGCCTCGACGATCGGCCGCCACGGATCTTCCCAAACCACCAGCGGGCGTGGCTCAACGAGTCCCTTTCGCAGGTGCTCCCACGCCAACGACAGCTCGGCCAACGTACCGTTGCCCCCCGGAAGCACTACGTAGGCATCTGCTCGCCGAAGCAAGTGTTCCAGGCGCTCGGTCAGGGTTTTGGCTTCGACGATTTCATCGAGATGCGGATTGGGACCGGCGCGCCCAAACTCAGCGCACGTCACACCGACCGTGGGTGCGCCAGCCGACTGAGCCCCGGCAGCCGAGGCGCTCATCGTGCCACCGTAGCCGCCGTTGATTACACCAAAGCCGGCGCTGCCGAGTGCGACTCCAAGCGCTCGCGCGCGTGCTGCATCCTCTGGCCGACCGGCACCACTGCCAAAGACGGCCACCAAAGAGCGTGACATGTGGAAGAAAGTAGCTGCGTGACTAGGGGATGAGGAGCAGCCGCTGACCCGCGATCTCCGCCACGCGTCGCTCCAAGTACCCAAAGCCACGGCGTTCGGCTTCGATCTCGCTGGTCAGCATCCCGAGCACGACCGTGCGTAGTTGCTCCCGTGCTTCTCGCTGGACTTCTAACCGCGCCCGCGCCGCGTCGGATGGCACACCGGCGCCGGCGACCATCGTGGCGGGTAGCGATTGCCGGAATGTCTCGACCGCATCACCATGGTGTGCAGCTTGATACGCGACCAGCAGCCCCTCGATGTCATCCAGATACGACTCCAGCTGGGCGTCATTGGCGAGATCGGCCTGGAGTTCGGCTAGCAGCTCGGCGCGATCGGTAGCCAACGCGGTTTGATCGGGGCCATTGTCGCGCATCGCCACGGCGCCAAGAGCGAACCCGAACGCCAGCACGGCGGCAAACCCCACCGCCCGCTGGCTCCAACGCTGCCAGGGCGCTGGCTCGACGCGAACACTCAACTGCCGGTCCAACTCCTCTTCGAACCCGTCCCAGATGTCGATCGGTGGGGCTGGGTCCGGGATCAACCGACTGATATCGATCAGCTCGCGCACGGCACGGCGCTCAGCCTGACATTGCCCGCAGTTCGACAGATGATCGACGAGCGCCGGGGTCAGCGGTTCTGGCCCGGCGCTCGCCGCCCGCTCCCACAACGCTTCACTAACCGTATTACAGTGCAGAGGACTCATCTTCCTCGCTCTCCATCTCCACGCCGCCTTGCTCCAGAATCTGTCGCAGACGACGAATCGCATGATAGCCGTTCGCCTTCACGGTGCCTTCGGCGCACCCCAGCGCCGCGGCGGTTTCCTTCACTGATAGCTCTTCCCTGTATCGAAGTATAAAAGTCGCGCGTTGCATCTGTGGTAACTGTTCGATCGCATCCAGGATCCGTTGGCCGGCTTCTCTCAAGGTGGCCCGATCGAGAGGAGAGAACTCCTCGCTTGGCGCATCCGGATACGGCATCTCCTCGAGTGGTGAGACGACGTCGTAACGACGCTGCTGCCGCTTCTTCCACCCCAGTGATTCGTTGACGGCGATCCGGTACAACCACGACCAAAACGGTGCCCTCGGTTCCCAACGATCGATGTTCTGGTACACCTTGATAAAAACCTGCTGCAGAACGTCGCGTGCATCTTCGTAGTTGCCGACGAAGCGGTACGTCACCCGCAACAGGTCTTGTCGGTAGAAGCGGACCACCTCGTTGAAAGCGATCCGATCTCCGGCTTGTGCCCGGCTCAGTATGTCCGGTGCGATGTCCGCCAAGGGCTCCCCCTTATGTCACGTCCCAACGGCCAAATGAGACCCCGCTGGGCGGGGTTTAATGCGCCGGTGAGGCGGCCGGCGGGTCGAGTTGCTCCTCCATGGCTGCCCCGAAGGCCGCGCCTAGCCCTTCCTCGCCTCCCGGGGTGACCAGAACCACCACCCTATCGTCGGGATTCCACCGCGTGCCAGCATGGCAGATATACGACCGCTCACCACGCAAGGTCAGGACCGGCAATACCCCTTCCGGCAGATCGAGCTCCCCGAGCGGTTTCTCGGGCGGCGACTCGCCGAGCGACAAAACGACCTGCCGCACCCCATCTCTATCGAGGGATCGGTTCCAATCTGCGACATCGAGCGGCCTTCCAAAAGCCAGGTCGACCCCCGCATCTTCGACCAGCACTTCCCCAACGCCCTTTTCGGCGTCAATGAGCACCGGATGCACAGACGGAATGCGATACTCTTCGAGCGCGATCTGCCCGACGAGGAAATTGACCGCCTGGTTAGCGGTCACCGCCACGACTGCGGTCGCGCTTTCCATCTGCGCTTCCTCGAGCACTTGATGATCGAGACAGCTGCCGACCCTGGCCACCAATCCGTCGGCTCGTGCCAAACGCACGTTTCTGGCGTTGGTGTCGATCAGCAACGCGTCCCATCCATGATCGCGCAACAGTGTCCCGACCCTTCGGCCCAGCGGGTTGGCGCCCACAACGATGACGTAGCGGCCCGCCTCCGCTTCCACGCCTAGCACTCGCGCGACCGAACCGGCCGTCAATCCCTGAACGACCACGGTGATCGCGATCGTCAGAAACACGAGCGCGAGCAATTGTTCCCCATCCAGGCCAGTCAGTCCCGCCGCCACGAGCTGGGGCGATCCGACCTCCATACGCAGTGCGATAAACGACGCGATCGAGATCGCCACCACACCGCGGGGTGAAACCCACATCAAGAACAATCGCTCGCGCCAGCGGATGTTGCGACCCCACGTGCAGACAAACACCGAGACGGTGCGAACCACGAGCATCAATACGATTACGGTCCACACGCCGGACCAACCCACCGCGGCCAGCGTCGCCAGCGGAAGGTGCGCCGACAACATGATGAACAACATCGAGATAAACAGAACGCTGAGCTCTCCTTTGAAGCGGCGGAGCTGGTTCTCACGCGGGATCGACTCACGGCGCACCGCCATGCCAGCGATCACGACCGCTGCCAACCCCGATTCGCTGGCCAGCGCCTCGGCGGCGGCAAAAAGAACCAGAACCCAAGCTAGAACGACCAGGTTCTTGAGCTCGTCAGCGAACACGCCCTTGAGCCGGAGCACGCGTCCCAAAGACCATCCGCCCACCAACCCGATCGCAACGCCGACCAAGAGACGAAAGGCGAACTCGGTGAAGCCCGACCAAAGCGACGTCTCGGCTGACAGGATGATGTCGAGCACGACCACGGTGAGAATCGCACCCACGGGATCGATCAGGATCCCCTCGCCCCGCAAGATGGTATCGATCCGCCTGGTAACCCGAACGCGATCGAGCAGTGGCGTGATGACCGTCGGGCCAGTCACGCTGACGATAGCTCCAAACAGAAAAGCCAATGGCCAGGCGAAGCCCACCAGATAGTGAGCCGCGGCGGCCGCACCGACGACGGTGATCCCGGCCCCGATCGTAACCAGGTTGCGGATCGTGCCCCCGACAGCGGCCAGATCGAGTAGCCTGAGCTCGAGCCCACCCTCGAACAGAATGAGCGCTACGGCGACGGTGACGATGGCTTGAAGGCCGATTCCGAATGCGTCGGGCTCAATCCATCCGAGGACGTCCGGTCCCACCAGCACGCCAAACGCGAGCAGGAACACGATGCTCGGGAGTCGGGCCCGGGCGGCGACGACTTGCGCCAGGATCCCGACCCCGATCGCGACCGCGACCATGCGAACGAGAATGGGAGCGCTTTCGTGCATACCGAACGAAACCTAAAGGCGCTGGTAGTAGTCGCACCAGCGACTGAGTGGGCATTGATCGCAGAGCGGACGTTGCGCTTTGCACACCTGCCGGCCGTGCAGAATCAGTCGATAGTGCGTGGACGACCACGTGCTCTGTGGTAGGATGTCCATGAGCTCCGTCTCCACCTCGACTGGTGTGTCCCCGTGGGCCAGACCCAACCGGCGCGAGACGCGAAACACGTGCGTATCGACGGCGATCGTATCGGCACCAAACGCGTTCGCAAGCACGACGTTGGCGGTCTTGCGCCCGACTCCGGGGAGGCGCATGAGCTCACCCCTCGTACCCGGTACCCGACCATCGAACTCGTCGACCAACATGCGGCTCATGGCGAGCAGATTGCGAGCCTTGCTTCGGAAGAGACCACACGTCTTGATATACCGTTCGAGTGTGCGCTGCTCGAGATCCAGAAACGATTCAACATCGGGGTAGTCACGAAACAGAACCGGTGTGACGGCATTGACGCGGGCGTCGGTGCATTGGGCCGAGAGCACGGTCGCCACAACGAGCTGGAATGGAGAGTCGTAGTGGAGCGCGGTGGTGACGTCGGGGTACTCTGCCTCCAGCCGACGCAGGATCGCTCTGACCGTGCTGTGGTGTTTGCGGACCGGCGCCGCCGCGCGTGTCACTTGGAGAGGTTTATCGGCGGGGAACGCCTCGCTCAGCGCCTTCCCTCTCGGACCGATCGCGCACGCTCGTACTGTCCGGTTGGATCGCTTCGCCCGACCGAATCCCGAAGGGGTCCAGCTCCTGAAGACTGTCGGCGAAAGTCACCGAGGGCTCGCCGAGCTCGACAACCAATCCGGCGTCGGCGACCAGCGAATCGCCCGCGAACACCAGACCGATGTTTCGGTCGACCTGGAACTCGCCGCTGGTCACCTCCTTGTGCCCTCGTTCATCGAGAACGGTGAACTGGTACTCGAAGCCATGGTAGAGGTACAGGACCTTGATCTCACCGGGTCGGAGCTCGCCGGTAAACGTCGTCGCAGCGCCCAGATGCTGGTCGGGGCTCGGTTCTATCGTCAGCGTCTGCCTCTGATCGGTATCGTTTCTGACCTCGACGACTCTCAAATGGTAAGGGCTGCGCATCGTCGAGATCGGGGCGTTGCATGCGACAATAGCTGCAACAAGCCCCAATGTTAGCCAATTGAAACGTTTTGTAACCGGCTCTTGACGATCGAGAACCAACGCGCTAAGTTGATAGGCTGTCAAACGTTACCACCACCGTCTGACCTGTCAATCCGCTCCGGGAGAGCGCTCGGCATGGCCGAAATCCAAGTCCGCGAGGGTGAATCACTCGAAAGCGCGTTAAAGCGATTTCGCAGAGAGGTGAAGAAGTCGAACATCTTCTCCGAGCTCAAGCGGAAGCGACACTACGAAAAGCCCAGCGAGCGCCGGCAGCGCAAGTTACGCAGTCGAAACCGACGCAACTGACCGAATATGGCTACGAAACAGTTTAAGGTCAACGACAAGGTCGTGCACCCCCAGTACGGCGGGGGCTACGTATCGGGCATCCGGACAATTACGGTCGGTGACGAGGAACTCGAGTGCCTCGAGATCAACTGCGTCTCAAAGGACCGCAAGATCTTCGTCCCCCGCAACAGCGTCGAGCTCTCGGCGATTCGGCCACCGCTGAGTCAGCGCCGGTTCACCGAACTCAGGAAGACCCTCACCGGTAAGCCCGAGGACCTGAGCCGCAACTTCAACCGGCGCATGAAGCAGGTAAAGACCAAGCTGGAATCAGGCGACCCGATGGAAGTCGGTGAGGTGCTACGTGACCTGTACCCGAAGTGGGCCGAGAACGCCCTCTCCAGCTCCGATCAGCGGATCTTCGAGAAGTGCCGGGACCTATTGGTGAGCGAAATGGCGCTGATCAAGGATTACAGCTACGAGAAGGCCACCGAGTACTTCGACAAGACGATGGCGAACGGCCGGGCGAAGGCCAAGAAGACGTCGAAGAAGAAGAGCGC
>CBDUCI010000068.1:0-10446 GCA_965365605.1 uncultured bacterium | reverse complement strand
GGCAGCGGCCGCCCACAGATAGTTGACTGGTTAACGAATATGTAGTTTATTGGCGGATCGTTTACTTGTCAACTATATTCCGGAGGAACTATGACCGGGACCCGACACGATTTGATGCTGGCGTGGGTAAGCTTCGTTCACACAAGCACTTACCTGATATCTGAGCTGGACCGGCACCTGCGGGACGAGGTCGGTGTCTCGCTGTCCGAGCACGACTTGCTGAGCCAGCTCGACAAGGTGGGCGGAGAGGTGATGCTCTCCGAGCTCGCCCGGCGGGTCTACCTCTCCAAGGCCGGCATGACGAAGATGATCGACCGGCTGGAAAAAGCGGGGCAGGTCGAGCGCGTGTGGCCGGGAGGTGACCGTCGAGTCACCAGCGCCAAGCTCACGACCGCGGGTCGCGCGACGCTGAGCCGCTCGCGGCCCACGCTGGTGGCCTGGGTCGAAGCCAATCTCCGGGCCCATCTGTCGGATGAGCAGGTGATCTCGTTGCGAGACTCTCTTCGGGCGTTGCTCGAGGGTCACGGGCGCTGGGAGGGACAGATGCGACATCTGCTCGGTGAGCCCCACGATGAAACGGAGTAGAGCGGCTCGCTAACGGTTCTGTAGAGCGGTTCGAAAACCTTTCACGGGCCGGGTGTTCAGGATGTCGTTCGCGGTCAGCCCGCCCTTGCGGGCCATCGCGATACCGTGCTCCAGATAGTCGATCGTCTCGGGCCCGTGCGCGTCGGGCGCGATCACGAACTTGATGTCGCGCTCGAGAGCCGGGCGGTGCCACCGCCAGCCAAGGTCGAGACGTTTCGGCTGTCCATTGATCTCGATCGCGACCCCGTGCTCGGCGATGGCGTCGAGCACGCGCGCGATGTCGAGGTCGACCGGTGACCGAGCCAACAGCTGTCGCCCGGTGGGATGGCCCAGGATGTTGACGTGCGGGTTGGCGATCGCACGGCAGTAGCGCTCGGTCTGCTCGTCGCGCGAGAGGCCGAAGTGGCTGTGGACCGCTGCCACCACGCAATCGAGCTCGGCCAGCGCGGCGTCGGGCAGGTCGAGCCGCCCGTCTTTCAGGATGTCGACTTCGATGCCGGCCAGGACGTTGAAGTCGACAACCGCTTGGTCGACCTCCTCGATCTCCTCGCGTTGCTCTAACAGCTGGTCAGCGTTTGGCCCGCCCGAGCTCGGCCCGTGATCACAGATCACCAAGTACTTGTAACCGCGCTCGATCGCCGCTCGAGTCATCGCGTCGACCGACGCCCTCCCATCGCTCCACGTCGTGTGGCAATGCACGACGCCCTTGATGTCGCCCAGCCGAACGAGCTTGGGCAGCCTGCCGGTGACCGCAGCGTCGATCTCGCCTCGACCTTCGCGCATCTCGGGTGGGACCCACGATAGACCCAGCGCGCTGTACACTGCGGGCTCGTCGCCACAGTCGATCGATGTCCCGTTGGCGTCGACGATCCCCTGGCTGGTCAGCACCTGGCCCTGTGACTCGGCGACCGCCTGCAGCGCGGTCCAGTGGGTGGTGTTCCCGGTCTGCTCCAGCAGTGCGAACGGGAACGCGCGCTCGGTCACAGCATGGAGCTCGGCCCCCAGGCCGCCGGTGAGCTGTACGCGAGCCCAGCCGGGTTTGCGTTCTATTACTTGGTGCACGGGCGGGAGCCCGATTAGCGCGTCGACGATTGTTGCCGGCTGCTCACCGCTGGCGACCAGCACGATTCGCCGCACCGTTTCCGCTCTGCGCCGGGCCCCGCCAGCGGCGACCACCGTGGTCGCGGCGTTCGTCGCCTGAAGTCGGGCCGCCAGCAGCTCGGCCACCTCGCGCGCTTCGACCCCTAGGAAGTGTCCCGCATACGCCTTGACCCGATCGACGTTGGCGAGAACCGTCGCCGACATCTTGGCGCCGAATCCCGCTACGCCCGCCAGGCTGCCGTCGTTGGCGGCTTCCTTCAGCGCGTCCAGCGAGTCGATCCCGAGGGTGTCGTAGGCCGCCCGCGCGCGCTTGGGCCCGAGCCCCGGCACGCGCAACAAGTCGACCACGCCGATCGGTGTCTCCGAGATCAGCCGCTCGTACAGCGGCACGCTCCCGGTCGTTGCCAGGTCGATGATCTTTTGCGCGATCGCGGTACCGATCCCGGGCAGATCCTCGAGCCGGTCCTCGGCGATCAGCGCGTCGATCGGCTCATCCAGCTCGCGTAACGTTCGAGCCGCGTTGTCGTAGGCGCGTATCTTGAACGGGTTCTCGCCGCGGAACTCCAGCAGTCGTGCGATCTCGTCGAACATCTGGGCGGCGTCTTCGGCGTGCATAATCGGATTGGTTTACCGTGAGCGACGGTACAGAATCGTTGACTCGCGGATATCGACATCGAAGCTCGGACGTCCACGCACCCATGAGATTACCCCACGCATGCGGGGAAGTTAATGTCCATGTCGATTCCGACCCCGAGGTCGGTGGCGGGTCTCCGGCGTTTGGAGGAAAACGAATAGGCGGCTATCGAGGCTATCTCGACTTTGCTACCGAAACCGCCGTTCGAGCGGGCCGGGTCGCGCTCTCCCGTTTTCAACAACCGATCGAGATCATCGAGAAGGAAGATCTATCGCCGGTTACGGCAGCCGACCGGGGCGCCGAGGCTCTCATCCGGGAGTTGATCGAAACCGCTTATCCGAATCACGGAATCCTCGGCGAAGAGATGGGAGAGAAAGAGTCCAAAGAAAGCCACCGCTGGATCGTCGATCCGATCGACGGAACCCGCTCCTTTGTTCACGGGGTTCCACTCTGGGGCGTGCTGATCGGTCTCGAGGTCGACGGTGAGGTGGTGGTTGGGGTCTGCTACCTGCCGGCCCTCGACGAGATGTTCGCGGCCGCCGTCGGTGAGGGGTGTCACTGGAACGGGCGCCCATGTCACGTCAGCCAGACATCGACCCTATCGCAGGCGATGGTCTGTTTCACCGATGCGGCGGACCTGGAACGCAGGCACCCGGCATTTTGGTCGCGACTGCGGACGAATGCCGGGACGCTACGGGGCTTTGGGGACTGCTACGGACATTGCCTGGTCGCATCCGGTCGAGCCGATGCGATGCTGGATCCGGTCATGGCCGTCTGGGACAACGCGGCGCTCAAGCCGATCGTCGAAGAGGCCGGGGGCTCGTTCACGGACTGGGGAGGGGAGGCCACGATCTACGGCGACTCGGCGATCAGCACGAACGGTCGGCTCCTTGCGGGCCTGCAGGGCCTGATGGACCCCGATTAGCGAACACTCTCCCGCCCCTTGTGGTTCCGACCCGAACGAGAGAGACTTTTGGCGGGCATGACCAGCCGCCGAAAGGGGACAGCATGACCGGATTGCGGATGCGTACCGCGGCTGCTCGGGTGATCTCCATGCTGGTACTGGCGTGTGGGGGCGGGGAAGAGACACCAAGCATCGCGATATCGACGACCAATTCGAACGGCGGGGCGAGCCGGGCCGCAGGGACGATCGCTCCATGCGACCTGCTCACTGCTGAAGAGGTGGCCACCGTGCTGGCCGGCCCGGACGAGGGCATGGCGGTGAACGCCGGCGGGTCGATGATCGAAGGGGTCGACGCATCCCAGTGCTCGTACTCGAACGCCAATCACGACGTGTTGACCGTTGTCGTCCATGTCGCCACCGATAACGGCAGGTTCTCCGAGATCGAGCCCAGGCGACCGATGTCGCAGCTCTACGACGAGGTCCGAGAGATCGAAGTCGGCGACGGTGGTTGGTTGTACGGCGACCCGACGGAGATGAAGCTGACCGCGAGCCAGGGTGACGCCGTGATCGCACTTGAACTCATGGCGCCCAATGCTGGCGAAAGCGGTGACGCACTGATCGAGCTCGGCAACACGATTGCGAATCACATCGACTGAATAAGAGAGAGTCCAATGAGCAAGATCGCAGGGGTCGCGCTGGCGTTCATCGTTGTGATTCTGTTTGCAACGGTCGGGGATGCACGCGCCCAGAACCTCGGCAACATCGCCATCAACCCGTACGCGGGCGGGATCATCTTCGACGACGGCGCGGTCAACGACCTCGGGCTGGAGGTCGATGTCGGGGGGATCTTCGGTGCACGGGCGATCCTACCGCTGCCTGGCAACTTCCGGCTCTTTGGTGCCTACGGCTACGCGCCGCTCTCGATGGAGGCGTCCGGGTTCGTGGGCGAGCCACTGACCATTACCGACCTCGACGCCAACAGCCACGTCTACTATGGTGGCTTCGAGTACAACCTCTTTTCGAGGGTATCGCCAACGACGCTGTTGCTTTCGGCGGGTATCGGAGGGATGACGGTCGATCTGGAAGGCGTCGACGATCAGACCGACTTCCTGGCCAGCCTCGGAGTCGGTTTGACTCATGGCGCTAGCGACCACATCACGTTTCGGGCCGAGGTCCGCGATCACATCATGTTTTGCACCTCCGACGCAGGCGGCGTTGTGGAACGGGTGGCGGCTTGCTTCGACGACGAGACGCTGAACCACATCGAGATCTCCGGGGGCATCGAGATCTGGCTTTTCTGAGCTGATGCAGCCTCCGCGCACGATCCCCGAGCTCTTCCTACAAGCCGTCGAGCGCCACGACAGCCCGGCGTTCATGCGCTACAAGGCAGGCGGCGAGTTCGCGTCGATCCCGGCGCGCGAGTTTCGCAAGGAAGTCGAGCTGGCGGCGTTCGGGTTGATCGAGCTCGGGGTCCAGCAGGGCGATCGCGTCGCACTGCTGTCGGAGAACCGGCCTGGGTGGGCGTTCGCTGACCTGGCCACGCTGTCGGTTGGCGCCTGGTCGGTGCCGATCTACACGTCGCTCATGCCGGATGAGATCGAGTACATCCTGAACGATTGCAGCGCGGTGGCGTGCTTCGTGTCGACTGCCGAGCAGCTGGCCAAGATCGACGCCATGCGCGCGCGTTGTCCGGCACTAAAGCACGTCATTACGCTCGAACCGATCGAATCATCCAGCCCGTCGACAATGACCGCGCGGTCGCTGCTCGAACAGGGTCAAGCGTTCCGCGCGAAGTCGCCCGGCGTGGTCGAGCAGCGGCTGGCGGCGATCGAGCCCGAGCACACGGCGTCGATCCTCTATACCTCAGGCACCACCGGTCAGCCCAAGGGCGTCATGCTGTCGCACAACAACTTCGTCACCAACGTGATCGACGGGCTCAAGTCGCTGGTCATCCTGACGACCGACACCAATCTGTCGTTCCTGCCGTTGTCACACAGCTTCGAGCGCACCGCCGGCTACTACATCATGATGCACGCCGGATCATCGATCGCGTACGCCGAGTCGGTCGACGCGGTGATCGACAACATGGCGGAAGTGCAACCGACCGTCATGACCAGCGTTCCGCGACTCTACGAGAAGCTCTACGCGGGCGTGCTGCAGAAAGCGACCGACGCCGGCGGCCTCAAGAAACAACTCGTTTTCTGGGCCCGCCGAATCGGCATCGACTACGCCGAGAAGCGCGTCGCCGGTGAGCGGATCCCGACCCACTTGGCGATCCAGTACCGCATCGCAGACCGGCTGGTGTTCTCCAAGATCCGCCAGCTGGTTGGCGGGCGGATACGATTCTTCGTTTCGGGCGGCGCCCCGCTGGCGCCGGTGATCGCCAAGTTCTTCTACGCCGCCGGGATGCCGATCCTCGAGGGGTACGGTCTGACCGAGACGAGCCCGGTCATCTCGGTCAACACGTTTGGCGCGATCCGGTTTGGCACGGTCGGCAAAGCGATCGAGAACGTCGAGGTGAAGATCGAGCCGGATCCCGATCAGCCGGGTGGCGAAGGCGAGATTCTGGTGCGCGGCCCCAACGTCATGCAGGGGTACTACAACCTGCCCGAAAAGACAGCCGAAGTGCTCTCTCCCGACGGATGGTTCCGGACCGGCGACATCGGGTTCATCGACAACGATGGTTTTATCGCCATCACCGATCGGAAGAGGGACTTGATCAAGACATCGGGTGGCAAGTTTATCGCGCCGCAACCGATCGAGAACGACCTCAAGACATCACGCTACGTTTCGCAAGCGGTCGTCGTCGGCAACCGGCGCAAGTATGCCAGCGTGTTGATCGTGCCAAACATGGATAACGTCGAGCGCTACTGTCGCGAACATAATGTCGCGACCGACGACACTGATACGATGCTCGAGTCAAATGAAGTGCAAGCGTTGTTCGAAGAGCTGCTCGAGAAGATCAATCACGACAAGTCGTCGTACGAAACGCTCAAGAAGTTCTGCTTGGTGCCTCGAGACTTCACCATAGAAGCCGGCGAGCTGACGCCGACGCTCAAGGTCAAACGGCGGGTGATCGAGGAGAAATACAGCCACTTGATCGACACGATGTACGAGCCGGAGGTGGCGCTGGCGGAGTAGCTCCGCGTGTCCGGAAACGAGGACACACTGACCTCTGGACTGGCCTTTGAAAAGCCCTCCCAGGCCGGTTTTTTGACCACATAAAAGAGTTTGTGAACAGGAATTCGGGCCCCTTTTCTGGCGTGGCACGCGGTCTGCCTTTAGGGGGTTCGCAGAGCAGCGACGTAACGAGCCGGCGACAGCGCTCGTTTCACAATGGCGAGAGGAAGAGGAACCCGGATGAAGGCAACCCACGAACGCGCCGACCGCAGCTCAACGAGAGCGGCGCCCGAGACCCTCAACGACAACCAGCTGGTCGAGCGTTACCTGGCCGGCGAAGAGGAGCGGTTCCGGGACCTCGTCGAACGCTACGAAGGAAGGATCACAAACTTCATCCAGCGTTCGATCGGCGATCGCGAGCGAGCCCACGACCTGGCCCAGGAGACATTCATTCGGGTGTACCGTCATCTCGACCGGTTTGACCAGAGCAAGAAGTTCTCGACGTGGATCTACACCATAGCGTCGAACCTGGCGAAGAACGAGTTGAGAAACCGGTCCCGCAACCCGGTCGTGCTGTATCAGACGCTGACCGCGAGCTGGGAAGACGACCATCGTCCGCTGCAGTTCGAAGACTCGTCGATGAAGCCCGACGACATGTTCCGCAAGCGCCACCTGGAAGAGTTGGTCGAGCGCGCCGCGGCCGAGCTGCCCGATCATCATCGCGAGGTGTTCATCCTGCGCGAGATCGAGGGCAAGTCGTACGAGGAGATCGCCGAGATCACCAACACTCAGCTGGGGACCGTGAAGTCGCGCCTCAACCGGGCCCGCAACCGGTTCGCGCAGATCATCGGCCCCTGGCTGGAGTAATCGGCACCTCCAAGCGTTAGTCGCTACTCGAGTCACAGGCGTAAAATCCCGAGGGGTTTCCCTCGTTTCCACCAGACAGGGCAGGAGTGGGGCATGGAGCCAAAAGCGGTGGTCGACGGACACCGGTTGTCGAAATCATCTATCCGTGTCGCGCGGCGAGGGCGGCCGGCAGTTTCGTCAACTGGCTCTCGAAACCCTCGGCGGCGAGTCGCGTCCACTTCTCGTCGCGGTGTGGATCGACCGTGACCACCATGCGCACGCTTGTCCCTTCGGGGAAGAACTCGACGAGCACATTGTTTTCATAGGGCTCCACCCCGGGTAGGAAGTCGATCGTGTACAGCACCTTCAACCGGCTGAATGGTAAGACTTCTACAAACGTGCCGTGCGTCGCGTGGGAGACCCCCATCCCCGATTCTTTCATGTATTCGATCTGCTCGGCACCGACGGCGATCATGTCGTAGTAGAGTTCGCCGCCCACGCGGAGATCGAGCGTGTGGACCTCGACTCGGAACCCCTCCGGGCCCCACCACGATTCGAGACCTTCCTTTGTAGTCCAGAGACCCCACAGATCCTCGACGGTGGTCTCGTAGGTGCGTTCGAACCTGATCGGGGATTGGGCCGAGCGGGCGGTTTCGTTCGTCATTTCTTTTTCTCCTTTGGTTCGACTCTGCGCGCGTTCTGCTTCGCTTCGACCACCTTGTCGAACCTCTCGAGTCGGCCCTCCCAGAGGCGGCGGTAGCTCCGCAGCCACGCCTCGAGCTCGCAGAAAGGCTCCGGGCGCAACGAATAGAGACGCCGCTGTCCGTCCGGGCGCACCTGCACGAAGCCCGCGTCGCGGAGGATGTGCAGGTGCCGCGACACGCCGGATTGATGGATGTCTAACCTCCCGACGACGTCGCTTACCGGGCGTTCTCCGCTACGCAGGACCTCGACGATACGCCGCCGCGTCGGGTCGGCGATGATCTGGAAAGGGTCTAGTTGCGGCATCACGTATATACATAATAACGCATTCAACACCCGTCAAGGGCTTGTGGACACCAAACTGGATCGGGGGTGGCACTGATCGGCCCCCACGGCGAGGTTTGCTTACAAGGGGGATTTCTGAGACTTCGTGCGATTACAGCAGCGGCCGCCGCCTGGATCGGGGCTTCCCTGATTTCGGCTGCCACGACTGACGCCCAGGACGGCGTGCTGCCTGACGATTCGGGCTGGGGCGTCCACGTCCTCGCGGTCGAGACCGCGCCTGACGGGGCCGTCTGGGTGGGGACCTACGGTCAGGGGATCTTCGTTAGCCGTGACGGCAGCGGGCACGAGTGGGAGCGCATTACGAGCGAAGCCGACGATGGCATCTCTTGGGATTTCGTTCACGCGTTCGCGTTCGCGCCGGGGCAAGTGTGGTACGGCACGATCGGCAACGGCTGGGGTCTTTCCACTGACAACGGCCGCAGCTGGCGCAACTGGACGTTCGACGAGCTGGGTCCGCGCTGGCAATACGTGGCCCCGGACGGCATCGTCGCCCTGGGCGGCACGACGTTCATAGCCACGGCCGACGGCTTGCGAATCACCACCGACAGCGGCCAGAGCTACCGCGAGATCACGGAACAGAACGGCTTGCCGAACAAGTATCTGCTCTCGCTGGCGGTCGAGCCCGTCAGCGACGGCGGGCGGACGATCTACGTCGAGCACCTGCACGGTATCTCGAAGAGCCACGACGAGGGCCAGACATGGATCGACGCCCCGGCGATGCCAGACCTGCGCTCCGACCCGTCGCCGCTCGAGGCCCGTATCCAAGCCGCCCAGGCTCAGTTTCGTGTGTTTCCGTCTCCCGGCGAGGCCCCGGTCGAGGCCGGCGAAATTGACGCGTTCTGGTTCCGACGTCCGATCGACCCCGAGGACAATCCCTACATAGACCAGACGTACACCTATGGCTCGACGATGGGTGGCAACTTCCAGCAGCATCAGGGGATCGAGTTCAACGACCCCGAGGGCACACCGGTCTACGCCATCGGGAGCGGGGTCGTCGCACTCGCCGCGAAGGCCGAGGCCGGCAGCAACACCGTCGCGATCCTCCACGATCGGCGGCTCGACGACGCGTACGTGTGGTCGAGCTACTACCACAACGTCGACCTCGCGGTAGAGGCTGGGGATCGAGTCGAAGCCGGCGACCTGATCGCACACACGGGGAACACCGGTCGTGCGACGAACGACCACCTACACCTCGAGATTCACACCACCCCGACCGACGACGTATCGCTGGTGGTCAACGCCGACGAGCGTTACCCGCGGTACACACGCAACCCGCAGCTGTGGATCGAACCGCTCCCAGGCACGGGCGTCATCGCGGGCCGGGTCTTCGACGGCAACGGTCAGCCGATGCCGGGCACGCGCGTCTACGGAATCATGAAAGAGCGGCCGCGCGAGACCCCGTTCTCCTTCGCCGAGACGTACGAAGACAAAGCGCACAGCGATCCTCGGTTTGACGAGCACTTCGTGATTGGCGATGTCCCGGCCGGGACGCATGTGATCGGAGTCGAGATCGACGGCGCCAGGGTCTACCGAGCCGTCGAAGTCGTCGCCGGGAAGGCGACCCTGGTCGAGTTACGCCCCTAGCTTGAGGCGGACGCCCCCGGGGAAAGCGCCGCCAGGAGCCTCCCCGCCCCCGGGGAACCATTCTCCGGCTGGGGCGTATTCCATGCAGCCCCCGACGCGCTGGCTGCTCGAACTGGATACGATTGGAACACCATGCACGACCCATACCCCATCCCCTGCAATCGCTTTTTGGTCGCTTTTTCGGACTTCGTGGACCGTGAGCTGAGCGGCCCCCAACAGGCTGAGCTGATGGCTCACCTGGACGATTGTGAGGCTTGCTTGCATCACCTGCGAGCCTATCGGACGGGCATCGCCGCCTACCGGAGCCTGGAGTCGGACGACGTTCCGTGCGATTTCTTCGAGATGATCCAGACGCGGCTCGCCGAGACCGGCGGCAATCGGCCGGTGGCGGTCCCGGTGGCACATACGCGAGACACGGATCCAGGACGGACCCAGCGGCTGGCCGGGCTCGCGGTGGCGGTCGTGGCGATGTTCGTGATCGTTCTCTCGTACGGCACCGGCCCTCAAATGCTCGACGAGGGGCAGCCGCTGATGTCGATCGCCAGCGTGATCCCGACGATCACCCAGCCAAGCTTGGTGCCGAGTCAGCGCCGCGCAGCGCCACGCGTTCGGCGCGAGCAACCAC
>CBDUCI010000067.1:0-10507 GCA_965365605.1 uncultured bacterium | reverse complement strand
CTGAAATCCTCGCCACCCATGTTCGCGTGTTCGAGCTCGATCACCCTGTCGTCGGGCACGACGTTCCGCGCCGCCTTGCGGGCATAATCGGTGCCCGGCGGTCGATTGTATAGGATCGGCGTGCTCTCGGTAAACTCGAACTCCAGCTCGGCGCCGTGGAGCAGAGCGGTCGTCTCCGCAATCCGCTTCACGGACGCCTTCAGGTGTTGACGCACATCAAGGTCTTGCGCGCGGATCGTGCCTTGGAGCTCGGCCTGACCGGCGATGGCGTTCGAGACGTTGCCGGCGCGAAACATCCCGATCGACACAACCGAAGGATGGTCCGGATTGATCTCGCGCGAGACGATTGTTTGGATCGCCATCACCATGAGGCTGCCGATGACGACCGCATCGACCGCCTCGTGAGGGCGGCCGGCGTGTCCTTCGCGACCACTGATGTGAATCCGGAACGCATCGGCTGACGCGTTGACCGGTCCGTCGGAGACGATGATCGTTCCGGCCTCGTAGTGACGATCCAGGTGCCCGCCAAAGATCATCCCCACACCCTCGAGCGCGCCGGCTTCGATCATTCGCTTCGCGCCGTCACCGAGCTCCTCCGCGGGTTGAAAGACCATTCGAATCGGCGCCGGACGATCTTCGTTCGCGAGCAGGATCTCAGCCGCGCCGAGCAACATCGCGACGTGTCCGTCGTGGGCGCAGGCGTGCATCAACCCGGGCTCTTCGGAGGCGTACGCAAGCCCGGTCTCTTCGGGGATCGGCAACCCGTCCATATCGGCGCGCAGGGCTACCGCGGGCACTCCATCCGGACCCGGCAGGTCAGCCAGGATGCCGGTTCCTTCTACTCGGCGATGGTCGATCCCGAGACGATCGAGCTCGGCTTCGATCCGTGACGCCGTCCGGGTCTCGTGCCACCCCAGCTCGGGATGCCGGTGGAGGTCGCGTCTGAGCGCGACCAGTCGATCGAACAACGCGTCCGAAACCGGTCGAGGGCCAGCGACTTCAAGCTGGCGTGTTGCCGATGGATTCGACGAATTGGCCATCCTTGAAAACTTACGTACCCCGAGGCCCTCCCGGTAGGGCGATGCGGCGCTGGTAATGGGTCAGTTTGACCGTGATCCGGCTGGGAGACACCCACCGGTCACCCTCTTTTTGCCTGTCCAACAGAGCTAGCGACAGCAGCGCCGAGCCACATCAGGGTCAAGCCCAGGAACGCTATGTAGGGACGAATCAACGGGCTTGGAACTCGGGTTTGCGCTTTTCGAGAAACGCCGCCGTGCCTTCGCGCATATCCTCGGTCCCACACGCCATCCCGAACAGCGTGGCCTCCATGTACAAACCGTCGTCCAACCCCATGTCTTGACCCCGAAGCGTAGTCTCCAGCGCGTACTGGACGGCGAGCGGCGCCTTGTCGAGGACTTGACCCAAAAGCTCACGTACGGTCTTGGTCAGCTGATCAGGCTCACACACCGCGTTGACCAGTCCCCACGCGCGAGCCTCCTCGGCGTCGACCATGCGGCCGGTCAACACCATCTCGAGAGCGCGCCCGGCGCCGATTATTCGCGCCAGCCGCTGCGTCCCGCCGTGACCCGGGATCAACCCCAACGTGACCTCGGGCAACCCGAAGCGCGCGCGGGTGCTCGCCACCCGCATGTGACACGCGATCGCCAGTTCGCAGCCGCCGCCGAGCGCGTAGCCGTTGACCGCCGCGACGACCGGTTTCGGGCACTGTGCGATTCGGGTGAACGTCGTCTGGCCCTGAAACGCGAACTCCTTTCCCTCGGTGGCGCCAAGCCCGGCCAACTCACCGATATCGGCACCAGCCACGAACGCCTTCTCGCCGGCCCCAGTCACGATGATCCCCCCAACATCTGTGTTGTCAGCGAGGCGTGGAAAAACGTCCTGCAGCTCTCGTTCGGTCGCCGAGTTGAGCGCGTTGAGCTTGTCCGGCCGGTTGATCGTTACCGTGGCGATTCGCCCGGCGACCTCGACGACTCGGTTGTCGTATGCGTTGTTCACGGAAATCTCCGCTGTGAAGGTGATACGTGATGTGCACCAATTGTGTGAACCTGGACCTTAGCTCAATCGACCACCCAGGTGGTCGGAAAGCGGCTCGCCACCGACGACCCCGAAATCGAGCGTCCGGATCGGAAACGGAATCGTGATGTCGTTCTCGTCGAACGCCACTTTGATAGCCTGGATAGCCTCGCTCCGAGCTGCGAGATAGGTGGCGTGGCGATCGTAATCGACCCAGAACTGGACCACGAAGTTGATCGAACTGTCACCGAATTCCTTGTAGAAGAGGCGGATGTCGGGTTCCTTTCCCAAGTGTTCAACGCTCTCTACCGCTCGCATGGCGACGTCGCGCGCCCTTGCCAGGTCATCGCCATACGCGACACCGACGTCGAGATCGACCCGGCGCCGACGGGTGCCCGTGAAATTGACCATGGGGTTTTCAAAGACGAGCCGATTCGGGAGCAAAACCAACTGACCCTGCGGCGTTCGCAGGGTCGTCGATCGCAGATCGATTTTCTCGACGGTACCTGTATAGTCATTGGTCTCGATTATGTCGCCGAGGCGAAACGGCCGTCGAAACGAAATGAACACGCCGGCGAAGAAGTTGGCCGCGATGTCCTGAAAGGCGAACGCCAGCGCCAAGCCTACGATTCCGGCACCTGCCAGCACCGATGTCAATGTCTTGTCGAGGCCGAGAATCCCGAGCGCTACGAATAGGCCCAGAACGAGAACCAGCACATAAGTGACCGTGGCTAGCAACTTGGTTGTCTGAAGAGGAAGCCCGCGCTCGAAGATCTTGCCCGAGACGCGCTTGGCGACGCGGGCCAAGATCGCGAACACGACGACGACAACAACCGCGGTTAGAAAGTTGGGTACGAGAAGAACCGCCTCTTCGAACCACATGTTGAGCTTGTCGACGAGTTTTTCGATCACTTCGGTGGGCATGTCGGCAGTACCTCTCGGCTGTAGGTTAGCGGCGTCAAACTATTCGAACTTCCCGAGCGGACAAACACCATCTTTGCCGAGCTGCTCCAGAACGCACACCGGGCAAAGCGACTGAGACAGAGACTCGATGGGAAAGCTTTGGCTCGGGATCAGAAGCGTGGGGATGACGGTTCTGTTCCCTGGTATCGTTGTCGGCTACCTGCCGTATCGGATTCTCGCCCCGGTTCGAGTCCCACAGCTCGACGAGTGGTCCTGGGCTCAGTACGGGGGTATCGCCGCTGTAGCGATGGGCGCGAGCGCACTGGTGTGGTGTATCTGGGCGTTTGCCCATCATGGCCGGGGAACCCTGGCTCCCTCTGACGAGCCGCCGAAGCTGGTCGTCAAAGGTCTCTATCGGTATGTGCGGAACCCCATGTATGCGGCCGTGGTTTTGATTCTCCTTGGCGAATCGTCGGTTTTTTCGTCCGCTGGTTTGTTGCTGTACACAAGCCTCTTTTTCGTCGTCTTCAATGTCTTCATCATCGGTTTTGAGGAACCCCGACTGCTGTCGAAGCACGGCACCGAGTATGTGGAGTACTCCAAGCAGGTCGGCCGGTGGCTGCCGTGAAAATCGGCCATGTCCACATCAAGGTTCGCGACTTGAAAGTAGCAGAGGAGTTCTACCGCGCAGCGTTGGGCCTGGAGGTCCGCGAGAGAGTCGGTGACCGCTTTGCCTTTCTGTCCGGAACAACCGTCCACCATGAGGTAGCGCTTCAGGCGGTCGGGTCGACGGCGCGGAGTCCGGACCGGTTCGACACCGGGCTCTTTCACGTCGCGTTCGAGGTCCCCGACAAGCGATCGCTAGCCGGTTGTTTCCACAGGTTGACTGAGATGAACATCCAACTGTTCGCTGTGGACCATCGCATCAGCTGGGCGATCTATTTTTCGGATCCAGATGGGAACGGGTTGGAGGTCTACTGCGACACGCGCAAGGAACACGCGGTGACGCATTGGGAGGGTGTAGACGAGCCACTGACGCGCGAGCGGTTACTGGCGGAGCTGTAGGGCCCTGGCCATGCGTGTCGTGAGACTCGGGGGTGCCTACCTCGCGATCGTGTTCTTGGTAGGATTCGTCTTAGGTACCGTGCGGGTCTTGTGGCTGGTTCCGCGCCTGGGTGAGCGTTCTTCAGAGTTGATCGAGACACCGTTCATGATCGTCGCTTCGTATGCAGGCGCGCGCTTCGTGCTGAACCGTACGACTCGCACGCTCTCCAACCGACACGCCCTGGCGATGGGGCTTATCGCCCTCGGGTTCCTGCTGACTTTCGAGCTTACCTTCGTGCTCGCGCTGCGTGGATTGTCGCTCAGCGACTACTTGGCCAATCGAGATCCCGTCTCCGGTTCGGTTTACCTCGTCTCCCTGCTGCTGTTTGCGCTCATGCCCACGTTCGTCCAAGCCCACCGACCAAGGCGCTCGCTCGACCGTTAGCGAAAGTTTCCGTCGGGGAACAACGACTCAAGCCGGTCGCTCCACGCCGCACGAAGTGCTTCGACCTCGGACTCTGGTCGGCCCCACAGCGAGACCCAGAGCATAAGGTCGCTGAGATCGGGGTTCGCTTGGCACGGATCCATGTAGAACCGCAGCAGGCCGTCGCCGATCTCGTCGACGGTGGCCGCGAATATCACACCCGGCTTGCAGATCAGAACGTGACCGCTCCAAGCGTCCCCCGTTGGCGACGACGCTCTGTACGCCGCTCCCTCGGCGAGCTCCTTTGGATCTTCCTCGAGAGCGATCCCGTCGGACCCGACAATCCGGTTCCAGAGCTCTGGCAACGTTGTGGGGATCCGGCGCCGCAGGTACACGACGCTGCGTGGCTTGCCGGCGTGACGCTCAAGGTACTGGCGCAACGAGCGCAGTTCAAACGCCCAGCCGTGGCGGACGGATTGATAGAAGTCTTCCCATGTCTCATCGGTCGGGAAACCCGAGTGAACGAGACGCAGCACCGTTTTCCCGCCTTTGGTCTCGAGGTGGTAGTCGACCACCAACGGGTTCGGTAGGTGTTCCATCTGCCAAACGGTCGCGAGGTGCCGGTTTTCTTCCCAGGCGGTGATTGGACTTGTGGCGTCGTATTCGTTTTTCCACGACATGTAGATGCTCCCGCCCTCGCCCGGTTCGACTCTCGCTTCGAGCGGAAACCACCGCGTCATCTCATCACCATCCGTCAAAGCTTTCCACACCGCCTCGATCGGCGCGTCGATTTCCAGCTCGGTCTCGACCGACCGGGTTTGCTGCTCAGTCATCGTTGTCTCCCTCATCGGGTTTCTCCTTTGGGGGCGCTGGGTACGACCCGAGAACGAGTCGGAACCTCCGGCCGTCGGATGTCGTTTCGTCATGATGGCGGGCGACGACATCGGCCACCGCCCGGGTGAGGTCATCGGCGAAAGCGCGCATGTCAGCCGGGCGCGCAAGCGCGACCTCGGTCTGGAGACTGAAAGTGGCCAGCCGCTTTCGCGCTTTCTTGGCGCCCAGCATGAGCGCGGCGAGCTCTCGGATCGTACGCGCCGCGAGCGCGACCAAATAACCGGCTGAGAAGCGATCACGGATGGCGTCGGGGTCGGCCGCGACCGATCCCAACGCGGTCGGATCGATCAGGAAAAACTGCGCCGACGTCTTGACGATCCGCTCGACGCAGTTTCCCTTGCGGCGTTCCTCGTGAAGGGTCACGTAGTCCGCTTTCTCGAGCTCTCGGAGGTGATAGTTGATCCGCTGGCGCGGTTCGCCGAGGGCACTCGCGAGTCCACTCGCCGAGTCAGGGCCCTTAGCCAAACGACCGAGGAGGGCGCGCCGCAGTGGGGGCAGAACCGTCGCAGCACGCGCCGGGTCGGTGACGATATCGATTGCAGGGGTGCTTGAAGCCAGCATGCAGAGAAGCATAGTACCGACTAATCATTTTGTCAAGACAGCTTTATTAGTCGGTGGCCCACTGGGGCTGGCTACAAGTTCAGATCCATCGGCACCGGCTTCTCTCCCGAGTAGTCGTAGAACCCGCGACCCGCCTTGCGACCGTGATACCCCGCCAGGTGCATCTTCTTGAGCAGCGGCGGGGCGGCGTACACCTCCTGCTTGTACTCGTCGAACATGATCTCGGCGATGCGATAGGTGGTATCGATCCCGACAAAGTCGAGCAGCGTCAACGGACCCATCGGGTGCCCGCAGCCGAACATCATCCCCTTGTCGATGTCCCCGATCGACGCAACGCCGTTCTCCAGCGCCCTGACCGCACCGAGCAGGTAGGGCACGAGCAACAAGTTGACGACAAACCCCGAGTTGTCCTTGGCGGCGATCGGTGTCTTACCCACCGATTGCGCGAACTCCCATGCGGTGTCGAACGTCCCGTTGCTGGTGGTGATCGCCCGCACGACCTCGACCAGTTTCATGATCGGCACGGGGTTGAAAAAGTGCAGCCCGACGACCCGGTCGGGGCGGCTCGTCGCAGCCGCCATCTCGACAACCGTCAACGAAGACGTATTGGATGCAAAGATCGTGTGCTCGGGGCAGACCTCGTCCAGCTCCTGGAACATGCGGTTCTTGATTTCGATATCCTCGACTACCGCTTCGATGATCAGATCGCACTCGCGGAGGTCATCGAGCTGGGTCGTACCAGTCATCCGATCGAGCGCCGCTTGGCGATCATCGGCTGACATCTTTTCTTTGTCGACTGCTTTTTGCAGGTAGCCACCAATCTTTTCGAACGCTTTCTTCCAGTAGGCTTCTTCTATCTCGCGGGCGATCACCGTGTACCCGGCCTGGGCGCAAATCTGAACGATCCCGCTGCCCATGAGACCCGTACCGAGTATGCCCACCTTCTCTATCTTGTCAGCGCTCACTCCTCCACCCTCCGTTTGAGTTTCCCCATCAGTCGACGCATCACCCGGTCGTGGGCGCCACTACTGATGACGAAAACGCGATAAATTTTTCCGAGAATGCCGGGGAACTCGGCTTTCGTCTCGGCACTCACCGATGTCCCCTCTGCCATCCGACCGGCCCGGAAGATCAGGCCATAACGAGAGAAGCGATGTTGTCCCGCGAGCACGACCTCTTCCGAGTGTGCCGCGACGACCCTGAAACCCGCCAGCTCGGCGCCAGGTTCGAGCAAGAAGGGTCGGGTCGGTCTGCGGTTCTGACAGCCCAGTACTCGAGCCATGAGCCGGGCGCGGCGACTGCCAAAAGCGACCAGCAAGATCGCCCCCAGCGTCGCTATCACTCTCTCGGGCGGGGCTGTGGTTCGAAACCCGTGTGTGTCGACCCTTCGCAGACTCTCAACTGGCCCAAAATCTGGAACGTGTGTCATCGCGGTTTTCGCTCAGCGCGCTTCGATGACGACGGTCGCACCCTGACCACCGCCGATGCACGCCGACGCGAATCCGTACTTCCCTCCCCGCCGCTTGAGCTCATACAGCAGCGTGATCGTGCAGCGGGTACCCGTCGCCGCCAGCGGATGGCCGATCGCGATCGCGCCACCGTTGACGTTCAATCTGTCATGGTCGAGTCCCAACTCTTTCATGACCGACACCGTCTGTGGCGCAAACGCCTCGTTCACTTCGTACAGATCCATGTCGTCGAGCGTCAATCCGACGTCTCCGAGGGCCTGTCGTGTCGACGGGGCCGGTCCGATCCCCATGATCTTTGGGTCGCAACCCGCGATGCCCCAGCCCAGCAATCTGCCCAGCACCGGCGCGCCGGCTCGCTCGGCTCGCTCTTCGGTCGTGACGATCACCGCCGCCGCGCCGTCGACGATCCCGGACGCATTGCCAGCGGTAACCAAACCGTCCTTCTTGAAGTAAGGCGCAAGGGTGGCGAGCACCTCGGGAGTCGTGTTTGGCCGCGGGTGTTCGTCGGTATCGAACGCGACCGCCTCCCGTTTCCGCATGATCTCGACCGGTACGATCTCGTCGGCCAAACGTCCGGCGGCCTGAGCCTCCTGCGTGCGGACCTGGCTTTGGTAAGCAAAGCCGTCGACCTCTTCGCGGGTGAGGCCGTACTTCTCCGCCAGGTTCTCCGCCGTTTCGGCCATCGAGTAGCCGGCCACCGGGTCGTAGAGCGACTCCCACAGGTAGTCGCCCAGTTTCGACTTCCCGAGCGGGATCCCCCAACGCGCGCCGCGAACCGTATGCGGCGCCTGGCTCATGTTCTCGGTGCCGCCGGCCAGCACGACCTCGCTCTCACCCGTCGCCACCTGGCGAGCGGCCTGAATGATCGACTCGAAGCCCGAGCCACAGAGTCGGTTGACCGTCACAGCGGGCGTCGTTTCCGGCACGCCTGCCTTGAGTCCCACGTGACGCGCGCAGTAGATCGCGTCGCCCGACGTCTGCAATGCGTTCCCAAAAATGACGTGGTCGATGTCATCGGCCGCAAACCCCGAGCGGTTGATCGCCGCTTTGGCGGCCTCGACCCCGAGATCGTTGGCTGAAATCCCCTTGAGCGCCCCGCCAAAGGTGCCGAACGGTGTTCGAACGCCGGCGGCGAGGACGATGTCTTCGCGATCGAGCTTCATTTTGATCTCTCCTATTGAATTTGCAGTGCTGGCATGCACGTTCGACCGAGAAGGTGAGCCTACCCGGCGGTACCGTCAATGGACGACGGGGGTTTCCACTGGATCCAGAGGGCCGCCGTGTAGCACGCCAGCGCACCGAAGTGAATCGCTTGCGCGGCCGGTCGCTGCGGCGTGTAGGCGACGAACAGATCGCGCAGCGCATCAGCGGTTTGTCCAAACTGAAGCGGGCCCCAATCGGGGAGCCCGGAACGCACTTCGAACAGCGGCACCAGGGCAAACTTCATAACCGCTAGCGTTACCGCCACGATCCCCAACCACACACCCGCACTCTCGCGATTCGGACGGCTGACGATGATCGCCGCGGCGAGCGCCGCGGTCACCGCCAGAGCCACCTGGACCAACCCCGGCGGGGGTAACAGGATCCGAAACGCGGTCGCGGTGCCGGCGACCCAGTACACGATCAATAGGCCTCGGTACCACCCGGTCCCGAACCGGATCACTTCCCGGTTAGAAAGCGCAAAGACGTAGACGATCCCGAGCAAGCCAGCGACCAGACCGAACGGCGTAAACTGAAACGCCGCGTAGCCGTGGGCCGGCAGGTCGAGACCGCCCAGCAGGGTGGCCAGCGCCAACAAGAGGCACACACCGAGGACGGTCGGACGCGAGAGAGAGACCGTCGTCACAAGATCGGCCACGGCGTAATCGCGCGATCGATCCGCGTCTTGAGCTCCGTCATGCGTCCGCGTTGCCCACCGGTGATGTTGGGGAGCGCCAGCCCTCGCTCGGCCACTTCTCGCGCGTTCTCCAATACCGCACGGTCGTTCCGGCGGTACCACTCGTTGGTACCATCCAGGTAGAGCGCTCGAGCCCACGCGTAGTAGACGTCGAGCAAACGGATCTGGGCCCGCTGGTCCTCGCCGAATCCTTCGGCTTCGCGACGTGCAATCAAGAAGCGTTTCTCGGCCTCGGCCAGCATGGCGAATTCGGTCGATCGGTCGTCGTCGGTGCGGACAGCCAACCGAGCTTCGGCGGTGGCATGGCTGAACAGGCGGTCGCCTTCGTTCATCGCCGCTTGATACCGATCGAACCCGGCCCGCAGCCGGATCTCGTTGACGATCGCGCTGGGGTCGGTGGGTCGGAAGATCACCAGCGCCAGGATCGTCGCCGTCAGGAGCGCGAGCAGCGCCCAGCCAGCCCACTCGATCGGGTTCGGCGACGGGTCGGTGTCCATTAGGTTTTCTGTCACGGGATCGGGTGACCCGCCCACGGCTACTACCCCTCGCGGATCCAGTCGCCGACCGAGGAGGTCGATCCGATGCCACCGAGATCTGGGGTCCGTACCCCCGCTGCAACCGCATCGACGACCGCTGTGTCGAGCGCTTGTGCGACCGCCGGCGCACCGGTGTGCTCGGCCAGCAATGCTGCGGCGAGAATCGTCGCCATGGGGTTGGCGGTTCCGGTACCCGCCAGGTCCGGCGCCGAGCCGTGGACCGGCTCAAACATGCCGACTCTTCCGGGGTGGAGGTTGGCCGAGGCCGCCATACCGAGGCCGCCGACCAGCGCCGCCGTCAGATCGGAGACGATGTCGCCGAGCAAGTTGCTCGTCACGATAACGCTGTACCGATCGGGGTTCTGAACCAACTTCATCATCAATGCGTCGATGTACTCGGCTTCGGTTTCGACAAACGGAAAGTCGGTAGCGACCTCAGCGAACACGCGACGCCAAAGGCTGTGGGCATGCGGCATCGCGTTCGCTTTGTCACACATCGTCACCCGCTCGTAGCCGCGCTCGACTGCAAAATCAAAGGCCGCCTGAACGATCCGCTTGACGCCCCGGTACGTGTTGACGTCCTCGTTGATCGACACCTCGTCTCGCGTATCGGGCTTGAAGCTGCCACCCATGCCGACATACGGGCCTTCGGTGTTCTCGCGAAAGACGACGACGTCGATCGAGCGCTCCGTACCGTCGGGTCGCGGCCGTAGCGGGCACAGATCCGAATGGAGCAGACGCGCCG
>CBDUCI010000066.1:0-10740 GCA_965365605.1 uncultured bacterium | reverse complement strand
CGCGAATCTCGTCGATGATATGATCGGGGATCGCCATCGTCAGCTCCCGGAACCCACCTGATTCTCCATCGTCACAACCGTAACCCCGTCTCCACCTTCGTTCCAGTGCCCCACTCGAAACACCATTACGTAGGGGTGCTTCTGCAAAAGCTCGGCCACACGCTGTCGCAGGACCCCGGTCCCCTTACCGTGTATAAACCGAATCGAGGCGCGACCGGTATGGTACGCCTGTTCGAGCGCGCCGGCGACCGGAAAGCTGACCTCGTCTACAGTCATCCCGCGAAGATCGACCTCGAGCGGTACGTCATCGAGGTTTTCGTCGCCCGTGAGTGGCACCTCGCTCGCTCGCGGCGCGGGCTCAGCGCGATCGGCGGCACTTTCGATCAGCTCGCATTCCGACGCCCGACAACTGATGCGGATCTGCCCGGCTTTCACGGCTGCGACGTCTTCACGGCGATCGAGATCGACCACCTCACCGATAACATCGTAGCGTGGGATTCGGACCCGATCGCCGAGCGCGATCGGGACGACGCTCCGCTCCTGGACGAGCGCTTGCCGCTGGGCGCGAAGCTCGGCCGATGCGCGATCGGCGTCGGCGGCAAGCACTCGAGAGCGTTCCGCGTCGGCCTCCGCTTCGGCCAGCTCGGCGGTGCGCCGGCGGAGCTTCTTCTGCTGCTCGCGAAGTTCCACCCGCAGCCGATCGAGCTGGGCCTCCAACTCCGTTAGCCGCCGCTCCGCTGCCTCGCGCTGTGACTTGGCTTCCGCTGTCTCACGAGCGGCGCGTGCGGTGGCGGCTTCGCCGATCGCCTTGCGCTCGGCTTCAAGCGCTTGCTCTGCTTCGCGGTGTGCGGCTTCCTGCTGCGCCAATCGACCCACGATTTCTTCGACATCACGCACCCCAGTGTCGAGCCGACCGCGAGCGACCTCGATGATCGCCGGGTCGAATCCCCAGCGCTCAGCGAGATCGATGCCAAACGACCGACCCGGAACGTGGCTCACAAACCGATACCGCGGTTGGTTGCGTTCGACATCATAGGCCAGCGACCCATTCACGATGCCGTCAGTGGAGAACGCCAGCACCTTTAACTCATGATAGTGCGTTGTGACAATGGTTCGCGCGCGACGATCTGTCCACGCCCCGAGCAGCGCCGACGCTAGAGCCGAGCCTTCAGCGGGATCGGTCGAAGCTCCGATCTCATCGACCAGTATCAGACTGCCATCGCGCGCTCCGTCCCAAGCCGCTTTGAGCTTCGTCAGGTGCGCTGTGAACGTCGAAAGATCTTGTGCGATTGACTGTGTGTCACCGATGTCAGCGAACACCGAGTCGTGCCACGGCAACCGCGTGCCGCGACCAACCGGTGGTACAACCCCGCTTTGTGCCATCAAAACGATCACGCCGACCGTCTTCAAAAGAACCGTCTTGCCGCCGGTGTTGGGACCGGTCACAACCAGCGTCCGCTCGTCCGGTCCAAGCTCGAGCGTCAGCGGGACCAAGCCACCCATTCCGATCCCATCAAAATGGGCTATCAGCAGCGGGTGCTGCGCATCGACCAACGCCAGCGTCTCGCCTCCCAACTCGGGCGCGTGACCGTTGGTAGCCAACCCGTAGCGCGCCCTGGCTAGAACCGTTTCGGCGTGAAGGGCGAGCCGAGCAGCGTGCTCTAGCTCGCCGCGACGATCGGCGAGTGCGCGAGTTAGCTCCCCCAGGATCCGCTCTTCCTCACGACGCACGGCAAGACCCGCCCTTCGTAGCGCATTGTTTGAGTCGACCATGGCGCTGGGCTCGACGAAGATCGTCGCTCCCGAGGCCGACTCGTCGTGGACGATCCCTGGTACCTCGGATAGCGCCTCGCGCCTCAGCGGAACCACGTAGCGATCATCGCGCACGGTGGCTTGGCTATCGACAGCCACCAGGACGTGTGGCAGGTCAGCGATGAAGGCATTCAACCGATCGACGATCGTCGTCCTGAGCCGACGCACCTCTTGGCGGAATCGCTTTAGCTCGCGACTCGCTTCGTCGACCAGCTTGGCCTCCGGGTCGAACGCCTCGAGGATCGCCAGCTCGAGTTGCGGCTCGACCGGAGCATGCTCAAAGCGGGCCGCCAACCGTGGCCATCGATCAGCGTTCCGCTTGAGAAATGTGCTCAGCTTGCGGGTACCCTCGAGGGTGCGTGCCGCCGAGATCAGCGCCGGTCCGTCGAGCGTTGCACCCTCGACCCCCAGGGCGCGCACCGTGGCGGCTTGATCAACAACGTAGGGCGCCGGCAACGCCGGCTCACCAGCGATCGCATCCATACCCTCGGCCACTTCAGCCAGTGCTTCGCGCGCGACTTCAACGTCGGGCAGTGGCTTTAGCGCGCGCAGGGCTGCCGCGGCTGACTCCGCGTTCGTCTGGCTCGCGAGCAGCTCACAGATCGCTGACCACTCGAGAGCGACCAACGTGTCAGATTCGGCGATCACAGTCACAATCGATGAAACTACGGCAGGCTTGTCGTCAACCGCGGTGCGGCGTCAGCCGAGTCGGTCCTTCACACGGGCGCTGACGACGCTACCGTCGACCCGGCCACGGACGTCAGGCATCAGACGCCCCATGACCGCCCCCATGTCCTTGAGCGTCTCGGCACCGATCTCCGCAATCGCCGCATCGATTAGCTGTGTCAACGCGGCGTCATCGAGCGGTTCCGGCAGATACTCGCCGATGATCGTTGCCTCAGCCGCCTCTTTTTCCGCCAACTCCTCCCGTCCGGCTTCACGATACTGTTGCTCGGCTTCGCGACGCTGCTTCTGACCCTTGGACAAAACACCAATGACCTCATCCTCCTCCAGGTCGCGACCAAGCTCAATCCGTTTGTTCGTCAGCTCGCTCGAGAGTAGCCGCAAAGTCCCAACCCGGATCTTGTCACCGGCCTTGAGGGCCGTCTTCTGATCCTCCGCGAGACGCTTTACCAGCTCGTTAACGCTCATATCAATCGACCTATCCGGGAGGCCAAGAGAATGGCCTGCCGCCGAGCAGGTGCAAATGGATGTGAAAAACCGATTGTCTGGCATCGGGACCGGTGTGTAGTGCGCCAGATCCACGCCGGACCCGTTCACCACGCAGGTTCGCCGCTCGTCGACCAGGCGATAGCCATCCCCGGCAATGCCCTCGTCGTTGGCGATCTTACCCGCGGCGCGCACCAACTCGCCGACCAGCACTCCGTCTTCGGCCCGCAAGTCATTGACAGTCGCGATGTGCTTCTTGGGAATCACCAAGATGTGGGTTGGCGCTTGCGGATTGATGTCGCGAAACGCCGTCCATGCGTCGTCATCGGCCACGATGTCGGCTTCGATCTCGCCATTGACAACCTTGCAGAACAGACAATCGCTCATGGCTTGGCCTTCGCTCTCTCTCGCTTCGCCGAATTCAGATCACTGACGATACCGATCAGTTCTTGAATATCGTCGATCTCATAGTCGGCGCCTGAGTCTACCGTCCCGAATGTGTCGCCGTAGCGTGCGAAAACGGTCCGGATATTCGCCTTGGCAGCCCCCACGACGTCCCGCTCGGGCCAATCACCCACCATGAGCGCCTCGTTTGACTCAACGCCGAGCTCTGAAAGGACTCGTCGAAACGGCGCGGCGGATGGCTTGCGCTCCCCGGTATCATCAAATGTCACCACGACGTCGAACATGTGGTGCAGGTTGAGCGAACACAACCGAAGCCACGCCTCCCTGCGCGGGGCGTCGGAAACGACCGCCAAGTCCAGCCCGAGCTTGATGAGATCCATCAGGGTCACTGTGACGTGCGGGTAGAGTACGAGCGCTGCTTCCTTGGCTCGCCGGTAGGCGACAACACCAGCTGCCAGAATCTTGTGATCAACGTGCCCGAGATTGGCCTCGAGAAAATCATCAAATACGGTTTGATACTCGATCCCCTCTCGCTCGTAGACAGAGAGGATCTCCTTTTCAGCGGTCTCCACATCGAATGGTAGCCCGGCATCGATCATGGCGTGGATCGCGGCATCGACGGCCAGCCGCTTCATCGACATGAAGTCTACCAGCGTGTTGTCTAGATCGAAGATAATCGCGCGGATCATCGCCTCGATCGACCGCCACTTGAGTTAACTATTTGAGTGATTGACCTACGGTGCGGCCGATCGAGATCTCGCCATTGTCGATGCGAAGATTGAAGCCGCAGTCGGGATTGGTGCACACCCAAGCTTTGTACTCGATCGTGGCTCCGTCCCGGCCATAGTCCGAGAGCGGAATGAGCACGCCTGTTCCACACTTCTGACACGCAGGAAACTCCGTCATCACAACCTCCCCTCCCGTGGTAGGGTGGTGCATCCGCCGTCTACCCTAGCGGACGCCCTCCCCATGGATATTGGACCTCGAAGACATCTGCAAAGTCGAAAATATCATCGAAGTCACTCTTGTCGTCGTCCTGGTCTTTGGAAAGAACCCCTACCTCGAGCAGGTTAAAGACGATCTCTCCAAAATCTCTTGTTGTCGAGATATTCCAGTGTTCGAGAACCGTCTTCGAGATCGGCCCGTACAACCGTATCGCCAAGTCACGACACCCTTCGACCAGCTCTTCGCCGGTCACGTGCCGCCGACGAGGCAACCGACCCACGACTTCCTCCAGAGCCATGAGAACGAACGCATACGCACGCTCCTCGTAACGGTTGTCCAGTTCGCGTAAACGCTCGCGGAGCGTGGTGTCAATATGCGTGTTGTTCAAACCGACTCGATGGGCACGTCAACCGGGGACACCTTGGGTACGGTAATCCGCAAGAGACCATTTTCGTAATGAACAGTGATCTCGTCCGATCGGATCGATCGCGGCAACCGAATGCGCCGCTCGAAAGGCCCAACCGGAATCTCCATCTTGAAGTAATTACGAGGATCGCCCCGACGCTCACGCCGCACGCCCCGGACGCGCAGTGTGTCGCGTTCGATGTGGACTTGGATGTCCTCGGTGCTCATCCCCGGGAGTGCCATCGTCACGCGGTACTCGTCTTCCGTTTCGTAGACGTCTGTTTGTGGGGTCCAGCGGACGCCACCCTGAAATGTGAACGGCAGCTTGGCTTGGAACCATTCGTCGATGTATGCCTCGACATCAGCTAGCACGTCGTCGACGGATCCTTTTTTTCGTGCTTCATCAGTCATGCGCTGACTCCTCGTGAAGCAAAAGTAGGTGTCGCGTGCTCGAGGCGTCAAGATGCCTTACCGCTTCGTTTGAGCAGTATTCGACAGGCGAAGGCACTCCCCCAGCGAAGATGCATGAACCATTCCCGCACCGATTTCGGTCAAAGCGCGTGCGAACGCGTCGGCTTCCTCAGCCGGCACCGATAACACCAGCTGTACGTGTTCCCCGTAATCTGCGCTTTCCTCGCGCGCTGTGTGTCGGGCAATCAAGCGACGTACATGCGACGTCGCGGAGTAAGGGAAGCGCGTCTCAAACCGCGACCAAACCCCGACGTTCGGCAACTGATCACCCGCAATCGCGGCTTCGATCGCCAGCCGAGCAGCCTCGGCATAAGCGCGTGTAAGTCCACCGGTGCCAAGTCGGGTCCCACCGAACCACCGCGACACGACGCAAACCGAGTTCACGACATCGGCTCGTTCGAGCGCTCCCAAGATCGGCCTCCCGGCGGTTCCGCTGGGTTCGCCGGCGTCGAACCCAGCCGTCTCGAGATCGCCGTCCGACCACGTACGGTATGCCCAGCAGTGGTGGGTAGCGTCGGCGTACGCGCGACTCCGCTGATCGAGAACCCGAGAGGCTGCGTTGGGGTCAGCCGCCGGAGCCAACCAGCTCAGAAACCGCGACCCGCGTACGGTGTGTGACAACTCGGTGGTGCCGGAGGACTGACGCATGGCGGTTCGGAGCCGCCCAGGGCCTCCTTACGCCCTGGTCTGCGCCAGCTCGTGGCGCTGCCCGCGCCACTGCTCGTAGAGAGGAAACGCGGCGCAGAGCTCACCCACGCCCGAGAGTGCGCGATCGATCGTGGCTCGATCATCCGGCGCGTCCAAGACATCCGCCATCAAGCCGCCGATCGCTTGCATCTCGGTCTCGGTCATGCCGCGGCTCGTCAACGCGGGTGTGCCGACCCGGATACCGCTAGTGACAAACGGGCTACGCGTCTCACCGGGCACGGTGTTCTTGTTGACGGTAATCCTGGCCTCGCCAAGTGCCGCTGCGGCCTCCTTGCCGGTTAACCCTCCAGTAGCGGAAAGATCGACCAAGAAAAGGTGGCTGTCGGTACCACCGGATACCACGTGATAGCCGCGATCAACAAGCGCCGCCGCCAGCGCACGCGCGTTGGCCACCACTTGCCGCGCGTAGAAACGGAATCCTGGGTCCAGCGCTTCCTTGAGCGCCACCGCTTTGGCAGCGATGACATGCATGAACGGTCCACCCTGTAAGCCCGGGAAAATCCATTTATCGATCGGTTTCGCGTGTTCTTCGCGGCAGATTATCAACCCGCCACGCGGACCCCGCAGTGTCTTGTGGGTCGTCGTCGTTACGACGTCGGCGTGCGGCACCGGCGAGGGGAATGCGCCACCGGCTACGAGGCCAGCAAAGTGTGCCATGTCGACGATCAATCGAGCGCCAACCTCGTCGGCGATCGTTCGAAACGCTCCAAAATCGATCGTGCGGCTGTAGGCGCTGCCGCCAGCCACGATGACCTGCGGCCGGGCTTCCAGAGCGGTCTTCCGGACCGCTTCATAGTTGATCAGACCGTTATCCGTGTCGACACCGTAACTCGCAACCTGGTACAGCCGGCCACTGAAGTTGACCGGACTCCCGTGTGTGAGGTGACCGCCGGCTGACAGGTCCATGCCGAGCAACGTGTCTCCCGGCTCCATCGTCGCCATGTACGCTGCCATGTTGGCTTGCGACCCGGAGTGCGCTTGGACGTTAGCATGATCACCACCGAACAGTTCGATTGCGCGATCGATAGCTAGCTGTTCGGCTTCGTCGGCGTGCTCACAGCCACCGTAGTAGCGCCGGGCGGGGTAACCCTCGGCGTACTTGTTCGTCAGCACGGACCCCATCGCTTCCAAGACAGCCGGGCTTACGAAGTTCTCGCTGGCGATTAGCTCCAGGCCATTCGCCTGGCGTTCCGCCTCGGCCATCAAGACGGCTGCGATCTGAGGATCGGTTTCGTGCAAACTGTTCATCAGACCAACTGCTCGATTTTCTCGACCCGGCGCTCGTGCCGACCACCACCGAATGGGGTCTCGAGAAACTTCCACAGGATTTTCTTCGCATCGGCAGCTCCCAACAAGCGACTGCCCAAGCAGAGCACATTGGCATCGTTGTGCTCTCGAGCCAGCGATGCCATTTCCTCGGTCAGACAATTCGCCGCTCGCACACCGGGCTCACGGTTGGCGACCATCGCCATCCCGATCCCGGCCCCGCAGACGAGCACGCCGCGATCGGCTTTCCCCGCCCGAATGCCTTTCGCCACCCGCGCGCCAAAATCGGGATAATCGACCGAATCGGTCGAGTCCGTACCCAGATCGACGGGCTCGTATCCCAGATCTACCAAGTGCGCCTCCAGATCTTCCTTCAAGGAGTAGCCAGCGTGATCAGCTCCCAATAGCACCTTGCGACTACTGCTCATGGACGGATCCTAAACCGGCGCAGGTGCGGAGATCTCATCATGCTTCTCGATCTCCTCACGCGCCTCGCGCAACCGCTGACACGCCAACCAGTCTGCCGCCTTGTAGCTCGGGATTTTCTCCTCTTCGGCGATATCGAAGATCGAAAGCAACGTGTCGTAGATCCCACGCGCCTTCTGCATCGAAGTGTCGTGGTCGTAGCCCACGATCTCGCTATACACGTTGATCAGGCCACCCGCGATGATAACGTAGTCCGGGGCGTACAGAATACCGCGAGCATCCAACGCATCACCGTGACGGTCTTCGGCAAGCTGATTGTTGGCCGCCCCGGCCACGATCTGACAGCGCAATCTCCGCACGGTTCGATCGTTGATGATCGCGCCCAACGCACAGGGGGCGAATACCTCGCATTCGACATCGTAGATCGCTTCCGGCTCGACCGCTGTAGCACCGAAATCATCCACGACCTTTTTTATCTTGGAGGGCTCGATGTCCGTGATGGTGATGATCGCACCCTCCGCAGCCAGGTCTTGGCACAGGTAGTAACCAACATGTCCAGCGCCCTGGACGGCCACGCGTACACCCTTGAGGTCGTCTGAGCCGAGCTTCTTCAAACAACTGGCCTTGATCCCGTGATAGCACCCGAATGCGGTCACCGGGGAGGGGTCGCCCGAGCCGCGGGGACTGGATTCAATGCCCGTGACGTACTTCGTTTCTTGATACACGAACTCCATGTCATCAACCGAGATACCGACGTCCTCAGCGGTGATGTAGCGGCCGCACAGGGTGTCAACGAACTGTCCGTGTGCGCGCAGCAACTCCTCGGTCTTTTCGGTCTTGGGGTCGCCGATGATAACCGCCTTGCCACCGCCCAATGCGAGACCCGCCACCGACGCCTTATAGGTCATTCCCTCGGACAATCTGAGTACGTCGATGAGTGCTTCCTGAGTGTTCCGGTAGGGCCACATACGAGTGCCCCCGAGCGCCGGTCCAAGTGTCGTATCGTGAATGGCGATGATCGACTTGAGCTTCGCTCGTGGGTCATGGCAGAATATGACCTGCTCGTGACCCTCGTCGTCCATCAGATCAAAAATGTCCACTACAACTCCTCTCGCATTTTGAAATTGAGCCTGCGAACAACGAAATGTTAATCGCCGAACAGTTCACTGGCTATCACCAACTGCTGGATCTCGGAGGTACCTTCGTAGATCTGGGTGACCTTGGCATCACGGAAGTACCGCTCCACAGGATAGTCGCGGGTGTAGCCATACCCGCCATAGACCTGAACAGCGTTCACCGCTGCTTTCATCGCGGCTTGACTGGCCAGCAACTTGGCCATCGAGACCTCTTTACGTGCCGAGTCTCCGAGATCCTGTTTGTCTGCGGCCGCGTAAGTCAGCGCTCTCGCTGCAGCGACCTCCGCTGCCAACGTGGCGAGCTGGAACCGAAGCCCTTGGAACTCGGCGATTGGCTGTCCAAACGCACGCCGTTCACGCGCGTACTCGATCGACAGCGTCAGGCATGCTTCGGCGATCCCGAGTGCTTGAGCGGCGATCCCCAAACGACCGTGTTCGAGGCTGGCTAGTGCGTACTTCAGGCCGTGCCCCTCCTCACCCAACCGATTGGCCACTGGTACTTCCAGATCATCGAACACGATCTCGGTCGTGTTCGATGACTTGAGACCCATTTTCTTTTCTTCCTTTCCGACGCTAAAACCACTCCACGTCGGTTCGATCACAAACGCGGATATACCGCGCGCACCATCATCGCTAGTGCGCGCCATCGCGACGATAACATCGGCCGTGCCACCGTTAGTGACCCATGCTTTAGCGCCATTGAGCAAGTAGCGATCACCATCAAATTGGGCGCGGCACATCATCGCCGCAGGATCCGAGCCGGCATCGGCCTCAGATAGCGCGAACGCAGCCAACATCTTCCCAGCCGTCATCGAGCGCAGATATCGCTCTTTGAGTTCGTCCGTCCCGTACGTCAGCAACATCTGACTCGGGAGCGAGTTGTGAACGCTCATCGAGACCGCGAGCGATGGATCGACTTTGGCGATCTCCTCGAGCGCGAGGAGGTACGTCACGGTGTCGAGCCCGCTTCCACCCCATTCCTCTGGCATCAGCATGCCCAAGAAACCGAGCTCGCCGAGCGCGTCGACGGCGTCGCGCGGAAAGTGACCGGTGCGGTCCCATTCCGCGACGTGAGGGGCCAGCTCATTGGCCGCAAAGTCCCTTGCGGTGCGAACGACCTCCTGTTGCACGGCGTTGAGTTGACGAATTTGGGTTACCACGTCGATGCGCCCTTTTGCCGCACGGATGCGGTGCATCCCGCCTGCATCATTTGCTATCTCGGTACTCAAAAAATCCGCGGCCTGTTTTCCGACCCAACTGGCCGGCCGCAACCATCCGTTTCAGAAGCGGGCAGGCACGGTACTTGGAATCTCCCAGACCATCGTGCAGAACGTCGAGAATCGCCAAGCACACGTCGAGCCCGATAAAGTCAGCCAGCGTCAGCGGTCCCATCGGGTGGCCCATTCCCAGCTTCATCACGGTGTCGATCGCCTCCGGCTCGGCGACTCCCTCCATCACGCAGAAGATCGCCTCGTTGATCATCGGCATGAGGACCCGATTGGAAACGAAGCCGGGGTAATCTTCGACTGTTACAGGGATCTTCCCCAGCGATTCCGCCAATGCGACGACCGTGTCGTGGGTCGCCGTGGACGTCTCGAGACCGCGGATGATCTCGACCAGCTTCATGACCGGTACCGGATTCATGAAGTGCATGCCAATCACTTGATCGGGCCGCGACGTGGCAGCTGCCAGTCGGGTGATCGAGATCGAAGACGTATTACTGGCCAGAATCGCATCAGGCTTCACGATCGCGTCGAGCGTTCGGAAAACGTCGGTCTTGATCTCCTCGTCCTCGACGATCGCCTCGACAACGAAATCCGCGGCGTGGGTTGACTCGAGATCGGTGCTGGAGACGATCCGATCGAGGGCTGCGTTCTTGTCCTCCTCGGTCGCTTTCTCCGTCTTGATCTGGCGGTCGAAGTCGAGCAGGCGGCGATAGATGGCTTCGAGGTCGGCCAGCGTGAAGTTGCGGCTGTGCGTTTCCACCTTTTTCGCC
>CBDUCI010000065.1:0-10832 GCA_965365605.1 uncultured bacterium | reverse complement strand
TCGTCGAGCCATCCACGATCACCCTCGTGGAGTACCTGGAGCGCTGGCTGGAGGACTACGGCACGGCGAACCTGCGGGAGACAACGGTTCGAGACTACGAGGCCTTCATCCGCAACCATATCGCACCCGTGCTGGGGAACATCCCTCTGGCCAAGCTCTCCCCCATGCACATCCAGCAGCTCTACAAGGACAAGCTCGAGAATGGGAGCCTGCGAGGCAAAGGTGGCCTGTCGCCGTCAACGATTCGCTACTACCTGCACGCACCGCTTCATCGAGCCTTGAAGACGGCGGTCGAGTGGCAGCTCGTCCCGCGCAACCCGGCGGACGGAGTTACCGTACCGAAGCCCCGAAAGAAGGAACTCAAGTGGTGGGCAGCTGAACAGGTGCGCACGTTCCTGGACACAGCCGAGAACTGTTCCACGGTCAACTACACCACTCTGTTCAGGGCCGCGATCCTAACTGGGCTGCGACGTGGTGAGCTTCTTGGTTTACGGTGGCGGGATGTTGATCTCGAGAACGGACAAGCCGCGATCCGTCAGACACTCGTCCGGGCAACAGATGGGAGTTTGCACATCCGGGAGCCGAAGACGCAGAGTGGTCGCCGGACGATCTCCCTCTCTCGACAATTGGTTAACGATCTTCGTCGTCACCGCGTGGACCAAGCCGAGCGACGGCTACAAATAGGCCCTGCATGGTTGGATACCGATCTCGTGTTCACAAACGAGGCGGGTGGGCCGCTAGATCCGAGTAACCTGTGGCGGCAGTTTCGGCGGCTTATAAACAAGGCTGAATTACCAAACATCGGCTTCCACGATCTCCGACACACCCATGCAACTCTGATGCTGGAGCAGGGGGTTCATCCAAAGATCGTTAGCGAGCGTCTCGGACACAGCAGTGTCGCGATCACGCTCGACACGTACAGCCACGCCCTGCCGAACTTGCAGCAGGAGGCGGCTGGCAAACTGGCAGACTCACTCTTGGGGACCGCTAGATAAATACGATTCAGCGGGATGTGACTGTTTGTGACTGCGAGCTGGTCTCTCATCTTCCGAAGCACGAAAGCCCCGCACCGTAATCGGCTGCGGGGCATTGTGTTAAGACTGGTCGGGGCGACAGGATTTGAACCTGCGACCACCTGAACCCCATTCAGGTGCGCTACCGGACTGCGCCACGCCCCGACGCTTGTCGTATCTCGTTGATGCTTAGTAGCTTCTGGCTCTACGTTGCTGGCCCACCCACCCACTCCGCACAGAGCTGTACGAGTACGCTAGCTAGAAGTACGCTACCGACGCATCAAAATGACGAGCTTTCTACCCTCAAATATGGAGTGCTTCTGCCAAGGGGCAAGAGACCGCCTATCGAGACAGCGACCTGACCCGCTCCCCAACTTTGGTCCAACCACTATGCCACTCCCGCCATTTGGGTTGAAGGCCTAAACGACGCACGTGGATTCGAACTACGGCCCCTGCTTGCAAGGCACCCCCTATCGTGAATCCCGCGGCTTTCGCAACCGCTCTCGCGTTGCCACCAGATTCGTCTCGGTCCCGTGCTTGAGACGGTTTTCGATGATTTTTCGCCGCAGGCCGCTCCAGCTCCCGCCGAGCGCGTCCAGCCGCGACCGGTTGAGATAGACGAGGTACGCCGCGCCTTCTTCTCCCCTCTCGCGTACGAGAGCCGCCAGGCCCAGAGACGCTTCGAAGTAGTGACTCGCGTAGATCTGCTTCGAAGCGACCAGAAGTTCGCTTCCAGCGTGCGGCGGCGGAGTATAGATCGTTACGTGCGTAACGCTGATCACCGACTTCAGCCCGAGCTTCTCGTTCGACCAGTAGAAGAAGTCCTCAGAACCTTGAAGCGGGACCTCCGGGTAACCTGCCAGGTACCGATGAAACGCCGGCGCGTGCTCGGCGAGGTAGGGCGAAGCCTCGAGGATCGCGTCGAACTCCTGGGCCAGCCGAAGGGGTTCCTCCTGATCGGCATAATCGCCCAGCGCGGCGATTCCACCTTCGACGTACGAAATCACCGACTCGAGCAACATTCGACGTACGAAATCCGACACTCGTTCTCGATACTCGGGTGCCAACCAGTCGACTTCCCTCTGAAGCCGCGCGATCGCCCGGGCAGACATCTTGACCCCGCAGTCGCCTACGCGACACGCGCGAAGATCATCGATGTCGCCGCTGTCGATCGGAAGGTTCTGCAGGTCAGCGATCCGGGGCGGCTCGCTGAACCTGCCGATCTGAAGGACGTTGGGGCTTTGTTTGAAGCTTTCGATGTCTCGGAAACGCTCGACCAGCTGTTCCCTGGACGACTCGACTCGAAGGATCCCCACGACCGCGACTTCGTTCGGGTCTTTCGCGTCGAGGATTTTGACCACTGGATCCCCGCGCCTCGCTCTCGCGCAATCGTTTCGCGAAAGATCTGCATATGGGGCCAGAAAACCCCACGGAGCACATAACTCCTGAGCGGCTGCCGAATGCACCGAAAGGACGAGCAGGGCGAGAGTACCTGCTCTCAGGGCGCTTCTTTGTGTTCTCATGGCATCGCGAAGGGTGGACTGAAGTCTTGGCCCTCGAATTGGGAGGCTGAAATGAAGGGTCGACTGGCCATCGCTGTTGTCGTGCTTTCGGTTTTCGGGCCGTCTCCGGCCCGCGGTCAGGCTGGCAACGAAGCGCGTGCTACGATCGACTCTCTGATTGCGCGAGCCGGACACACCAGGACCGAGTACTCAATCACCGCTAATCCGGCGTGACCCCTCCTGAGAGATCCGCTGCATCACTATCTCGTAATGCAACCCTTTGATGGCGAGCTCGAATGCCTTGACGAGATAGGCGCCCGGAAAACGGTGAACGCGGCGGCGGTGGAGAGCGTGCTCGCGACACCAGCGGTACAGCGACCTAACGTCATCAGCTGATGGCGACCGGCTTTCGATCTGCTTCCTCAGCCGCGCCACCCATTCACTGACCTCGTCGAGTTTGCGGCCCGGCTCCGAGCGGATGACTGCTTCATGAGCGCGATTGATGAGCCTCTTGAGCGATTCAAACTCGCTCTCCGCCAACGACGCGTGAGCCCTGTCACCAAGCGCACGAAGCTGGCGGTTCATCTCGGCCGCCGACCGTCCGGCCTCACGGAAGCGCGCGAGATCGAGTCGTATCGCCTTCAATAGCAAACCGAAGTAACGACCGCGTCGCTTGTTGACGACACCCTGGCGCCAGATCGAGTGAGCCGCTGCCTTGAGGTCCGACCGCCGCACAAAACCGCCGCGGAAGATGTGCGGGTTGATGCGGTCTAGGAGCAGCGCGGCCCGCTGATACATCTCACCCGGGCTGAACAGATTCTCAAGCATCGTATAGTAGCCCGTCCGCATCTCCTCGCGGGTCATCTTCATTGGAATAAACTGCACGTCGTCGTTGGTGTTGTTGCCAGAAAACTCACTCTCCCGCAACCGTCCTTCGCTGCGGAGCCGCTCGGCCAACGGCGTGTGCGGGATCGGTGTGAGCATTCCCGCCATGGCGGTCGGAATCGCGGCTTCTCTGGCGAACGTCGCGATCGCCTCGCCGGTTTCGATCGTGTCTTCATCTCCGCCGAAAATGAAGCCCGCCATGACCTCGATCCCGGCGCGCTGGATTTTGGCCACGGTCTGGCCGATGTCGACCTTGACGTTTTGTTTTTTGTTCATCCCTTTGAGCGCCGTCGGATCGGGGTTCTCGATCCCGAGAAACACCTCGTCAAATCCTGCCTGCCGCATCAACGGCAGCAAGTGCGCCAGCTTCGGCGCTCCCAGATCTAGGCTCGCTTGTGTATAGAACGAGAACGGATAGTCGTGCTCACGCTGGAACTCGATCATCTCGCGCAGGATCACTTCGATCGCCTGGGGGTTGCCGATGAAGTTGTCGTCGACGGTAAATATCCCGCCGCGGTACCCGAGGCCAAACAAGACCTCCAGTTCTTCACGCACCGACTCGAGCGTCTTGGGCCGAGTGAACCCGCCATTGAACTGAATGATGTCGCAGAAATCGCACCGGAAACGGCACCCAACGGTGGTCTGCATCATGAGCGCGCGATAGTCGCGGATATCGACCAGGTCCCACCGCGGTGGCGGTGTGTAATCCAGCTCCTTGAAGATCGAGCGGTCGTTCAGAATCTTACGCGACCCGGGGGGTTGGTTGGCGATCGCTTCTGGAATGAGGAGCGTCGGTCGACGGTCCGAGTGACGGCGACCTTCGGGGTGGTGCAGGATGCGGTTGATCGTCTCGACCCACTGACCTCCCTCCCCCCAAACCAATACGTCGAGACCGCGGTGGAGGATCTCGTCGGATGGAGTCCGCGGCTCGAGCAAATAATCCCGAAAGCTCGACGGGTACGGTCCACCAATCACCCACGGAGTTTCCAACCCCTTCGATGGTCCATCCATGAGCGCAACCAGCGACGGCTTCTGGACCGACATCGCACTCGTGAACACAGCGTCGGCCGCGTCGATCCGCTGGCGCAGCTCACCGTCTGGCATCCGCTCGACGTTGAGATCGATTAACTCGAACGACCAGTTGTCGGGCATCATCGCGGCGAAGGTGATCAGGCCCAACGGCGGGAAGGCGGCCTTCCGACCGACCATCGGCATGATGTGCCGGTAGCTCCAGAAGCTGGCCGGAAACGCAGGCGCGATCAGTAGCCCCCGCTTGGGCTCGCTGCGTTCCGCCGTGGGAACCCCGGCGATCTGGACCAACGGGTCGCTCACTCGTTTCCGCTCCAGGCTCTGCGGAGCATCAGCTGTCGCTCGTCGGCGTCGGCTTGAAGCTCGAACCCCGTGATCTGCCCCTGGCTATCGACGACGACGTCGACTCCGAGTTTGCCGTAATACTCGCCGATCGGAAGCGGCTCGGCATGCTTCACGTATCGTTCGAAGAACTGAAAAACCTCAGGATATGTCATCGCCGCCACCACGTCGTAGAACCCGCAATCAGGAAATACCCGACCTTTACCGTAGTACTGCATGAGCTTCTGAAGCAAATCTTGCAGCCCGCTCTCGCCATCAGACAGGTCGAGCAAAAGGATATCGAGCAGCTCCCCCACCAGTGCCCCTCGCTGGTAGATATTCGAATACTGGCTCTGGCCTTCCTCGGTGTACGAGGTGAGCGCTAGCTGCTCGAGACTGTAATCGGCCCGGAATTGGCGATCCGACCGGATCTTGCCGGCGATCACCGCAAGGTGCTCCTCGATCGTTTTGAGCCCCGATCGCAGTTGCATCGCGTGGGCACCCCACTCGGTGACCCCTTCGTACAGCCACAGGTGTGCCGACGGGACGGGCTGTTCGAAGTTAAAGCTCTCGATGATCTCGCTGTGGATGTTGAGTGGCGTAATAATGTGCAGAAACTCATGCGCTGCGATGTCAGTGATAAACCCACCGGCACGATCCGAGAACGTGATGTCCGGCAACACGTACTCCGAGCTGTACGAATGCTCCCACGCCCCGGAAATTTGACCGGCCCACTCGAAGTGGAAAAGGAACACATAACGATCGACCGGTAATTCGCCGAGAAACTCGCCCGCCGATTGCAACATTTCGCTCATCGATCCGAGCAGCTGTTCCGACTGAACGCCACCGCTCTTCGAGTAGGTGTAGATCTCAATCGCCGCACCGCCCACTTCCGTGCTGGCTACGGTCAGCTCGCCGAGCAGAATCGGTGAATCGACCAGGTGGTCGTAGTCGTCGGCGGCAAACCCGCCGTCGGCAGCGCGTTCGAGCGCGGTGCCGACCCGCCATCCGTCGGGATACTCGATGTGAACGTGGACGGGCGCGTCTTGGAGTCCGGCGGGAAAGCCCACCACCGCGTGCGCGTTGAAAAGTACGTGGTTCGACTCGATCGACGTCCCCGCCATCGGATAGATCGGGTGCTCCTCGACTGGAGTATCCCACGTCTCGGCGATCGAGTACTCAATCGAACGAACGCGCGCGGGGTCTTCAATGCGCCATTGATTGACCGCTACTTGTTCCGTTTCCAGCGCTTCCCCGGCGGCGTCGAAAGCCTCGAACGATCGAACGAACCGGCCCACATCCATGACTTGATAGGTGCCCGGCGCGGTGGACGCGAATTGGTACACATCGTTGTCGGCTCCGAGGCCATCGACGGCCAGTCGGACGTGGAACAGGTCTTCTGCGGGGTCCCCCAGCTCGATGTGATACTCAAGCGGGGTCTGGCCGATCGCCGGAGCGGCGATCCCAACCACGACGAAAATTGTTGACAGAACCGCCGTCAGCTTGTTTCGCATCTCTCTGGTCTCCTGTTGCTAAATAACAACTTGCGTCATGTTACATGAGATACTGCTTCAATTGGCCGGCCGTGCTGCTTTAGCGCCGGATGGATCGCCATCAAGGTGGCGATGAACATGATCGGGGTGATCGCCATCGCCGACTCGCGGGCTCCGATCGCATCGCCCAGCACCCCGGCGCCTATGACCGCCACCGACCCCACCGCCCACGCCAAACCCATGACGATACCCGAATACAGCGCGGCGCGGTCGGGCCGGATCTCCTGCGCGATGACGACGATCGGTGGCAAGACCGACATGTTCGCAAAACCGGCCAACGCCATCGAGATGAGCGCCGGCGCGGTACCAGGAGTAAACCAGAAAGCCAGGAAATGCGTTGGTAATGCCATCAGCGTGAGCCCGGCCAGCAACCAGCGACGATCGATGCGATCGGTCAAGTAACCACCCGTAAGCGAGCCGGCGGCTTGCGCCGCGAGATACAACGACAGCGCGTACGCACCAGCCATCTCCGAGCGGCCAGCCGCAGCGTTGGCGATCGGCGCCATTGTCAGGAACACGCGCTGGAAGAAGGCCGCGATCGCGCTCACGCCGAACAGAAGCCCAAGCGGTCCGCGCAACGACCGAGCCAGCCGGCCAGCGGTCAGCGAGGGGCCGGCGGGAACGAGGTTCCCACCAGTGGGCAGCACGGGATACAAGGCGATCGCGAGGATCACGACCGGAATGGCCGCCACCCACAAGCCGCGGAAACCGAGCCAAGCAACGACCCAGACCGCGATCAAGGGGCCCATCGCGTAGCCGACCGTGCCACCCGACGAGAAGACGGCGTGCCGCATTCCACTCCCCCGCCCCCCGGTCACGTGCGCCGCGACCGCGACCGCCGGCGGATGGAACGCCGCGCCGCCGAGCCCACCCGCGACCAGCAACAACAGCAACACGCCAAACGTAGGCGCCCACCCGATCATCGACAGAAAGACCCCGCTCACGATAGGACCCACAACGATCATCAGTCGCCGACCGCGCCGATCGGCGATGTGGCCGAGCAGCGGTTGCGCCAGCGATGCCGCGATCGATAGCGCCATCGTCGCACCAGCTGCAGCCGCGATCGACATGTCGAGCTTGGTCATCAGACGCGGCAAGAGCGGGTGCACGAACGCTGTGTATGCGTCGTTCGCTGCGTGGAGCGCCGCAATCGCGAGCGCGACCTTCATCGTGCCCCCCAGCTTGCCTACAGGTCGCGTTGCGTCTGCCATATCGCCTCGTCCCGGTCGAACAGTGGATAAACAGCGAAGCTATCCTCCGCCCGGCGGGTGGTCGACCACACACATTGCGGGTTGTGATGCCGCGATGGCGACTGTTATCGTCCTTGCGCATGGAATTCCTGGGATTCGACCTCGGACAGCTCGATTTTCAAGGCTGGCTCGACACGGCGTGGACGTTCGCCGCCCCGAGACTCGTCCTATCCGCCGGTCAGCTCCTTCTCGTGCTCGTCGTCTGGCTGGCTGCGCGATGGATCCTGAGGCGGATCGAGCACCGCATGACTTCGCGCACCGAGACCGACATCGACGACCTGGTGATCCAGCTCATTCGTCGCTTGGTCCTGATCTCGATCGTCTTCTGGGGCGCGTGGCGGTTGGCCCAGATCTGGGAGCTGGGGCACATGTCGCGCACGATCGGTGCAGTCTGGATCGTTATGCTCTCGCTGCCGATCAGCGCATTCGTGTCGGGCGGGCTGCGATTCGTAGAAGAGAAGCTCGTGCCGCGAACGGAAAGTCGGCTCGACGATACCGCGCTACCGTTGTTGAACCGGATTGCACGCATGCTCGTAGTCGGTCTCGGCATATTGATCGCTTTGACGTTTCTAGGCATCGACATCACGCCGATCCTGGCCGGGGCGGGAGTTCTCGGAATTGGCGTCTCGCTGGCCGCCAAAGACACGCTGTCCAACCTGATCGCCGGACTACTCCTGATCATCGACCGACCGTTTCAGGTCGGCGATCGTATAGAGCTATGGAATGCGCCAACCGAAACCGGCAGCTGGGGTGACGTAGTCGAGATCGGGCTCCGCGCGACCAAGATTAGGAACCCCGACAACCTGATCATCGTGGTGCCGAACAACGAGATCATGCGCCGCGACATCATTAATTACACCGCATCCGGACCGCACATTCGGCTGCGAATCCCGATCGGCATCGCCTACAACGCCAATGCGGAGAAGGCCAAGGCGCTGATCATCGAGGTCGCCAAGTCGACTGAGGGCGTGAAGGCGACCCCCGAGCCAGTCGTGATCACCCGCAGATTCGGCGAGTCATCGGTCGATCTGGAGCTACGGGTTTGGATTCGCGAGGCGCGTGACCGTCGCACAATCGGCGATACGATCGGCGACCAGGTAAAAAAGAAGTTTGACGAACACGGGATCGAGATCCCGTTCCCGCGACGCGACATCGTAGTCCGCAACGCAGGCGGTGAGCCTACCGCTCCCGCGCAGTAGGCTCGCCTGCACTACGCCAATTAGACAGGCTGCTTTACCACCCGGATGTACGGCAGCGGCTGCTCCCAACCTTCCGGAAAACGCGCCCTGGCCTCTTCGTCCGACACCGCCGGCGCGATGATGACGTCACCACCCATCTCCCAGTTGGCTGGGGTCGCGAGCTGTTTCTCCGCGGTCAGCTGGCACGAGTCCAACAGCCTCAGAATCTCAGCGAAGTTCCGGCCGGTGCTCATCGGGTAGGTAAGCGTGGCCTTGATCTTCTTGTCCGGTCCGATCACGAACACCGAACGCGCGGTGGCGTTATCCATCGGTGTACGGCCCTCAGACGTGTCACCCGAATCGGCCGGCAGCATGTCGTAGGCCTTAACGACCTTGAGCTCGGGGTCACCGATCAGCGGGTAATTCACGGCGTGCCCCTGAGACGCCTCGATGTCCTTCGACCACGCTTCGTGATCGCTCACGCCGTCGACGCTGATGCCGATGATCTTGCAGTTGCGCCTGTCGAACTCGCTCTTGAGGCCGGCGACTGCGCCGAGCTCGGTCGTGCAGACAGGCGTGAAGTCCTTGGGATGCGAAAAGAGGATCGCCCAACTGTCACCGATCCACTCATGGAAGTTGATCCTCCCGTCAGTCGTATCGGCCGTAAAGTCGGGAGCCGTGTCGTTGATTCTCAGTGCCATACCAGCCTCCGTTGAAGTTGCCAGAACAGACCCATTCTACTGCACGCTCATTCAGTCGCCCAACCCCTTGGGCTCCAGCGCGACGACCCGCTTGTCGATCTGGTCGACGCGCAGAATCCGATGCTGGTTCGTATCCGCCACGTACACCATGTGACCAGCCGAAGCCAACCCCATCGGTTCGTCAAGATCGGCCTCGAACGGCTCCACCGTCTCGACCGTTCGGGTTCCGGGCTCCAACATCTTGAGCTTGTGATTGTACGTGTCGGCGATCCACAACCGGTGGACGCCCTGACCCCACGCAAGTCCCGCAGGATGCTGCAGTCGCACGTCATCACCGACGCCGTCCACATCGCCAAAATCGAACAGTCCCGTCCCGACCAGGGTCGTCACCTCGGAGCCAGGCTCGAACCCGACCGTTCGCACACCGGACGACTCGGCGTCGGCAAAGAACAGCTGCTCGCCATCGGTCGCCAGCGCCATCGGCTGTGCCAGCGCTGCCGTCTCGGGCGGGCCATCGGTGATATGCTCGGCCCCTGATCCGGCATGCGGCGCTAGCTGCCCTGACTTGAGATCGAGCCGCCAGATCTGGTGCGATCCGGCCATGGCGATAAACAAGTCGTAGTTCCAGAGCAGCACGTCCCACGGCGAACGCAACGATGTATCGAGCGCGTTACCGGGTGCGATCGCATGACCCGCCAGCTCCCCGGTACCGGCCATCGTCGCGACCTCATCGGAGGCGAGATCGACCATCCGCACAGCGTGGTTCCCGCGATCGGCGACGATCAGCATGTCACCCGAGAGGGCCAGTCCCTGGGGCTCGTTGAACGCCGCTTCGCCGATCGAGCCGTCCGCGAACCCGGCCTCCGTCCCGCCGATCACCTTCTGGACCTCGAGGGAATCGCCGACCACGTGACCGAACACGATGCGGTGATTGCCGGTGTCCGAGATCGCCAGCCGACCTTCGATGTCGGCCGCCAAGTTGCCCGGGAACCGGAGCTCGCTCGACGGGCCCGCCTCCCGGCGTTCGCTTATCGATGCCGCTTCTTGATTCAAGGTGCCCTTCCTTTCATGCTCAGCCGCTATCCCCTCTATGAATTTCGCCAACCCCTCGTACGGCAGCTCACCCGACTGCTGACCGACGACGTAACCCTCAGGATCGACGATCGTAAGCGTCGGCCAGCCCGCGACCGAGTTGTCACGCCAGATCCGCAACTGTCGATCGTTGACGACCGGATGATCGACCCCGAGACGTTCACACGCCGCGGCAATCGCCGCGGTCTTGCGCTCGTGCCGGTACTTACCGCTGTGGACGCCGATGACGACAACGCTATCCGGGTACTCACGCGCGAGCCTCCGGACCCGCGGAAGCATGTGGATGCAGTTGATTCAACCATAGGTCC
>CBDUCI010000064.1:0-10858 GCA_965365605.1 uncultured bacterium | reverse complement strand
AGAGCCAACGTTTCAGCGCGCCAAGCGGAGGCGGGGGGGCGTGACTCGAGCAACAGCGAGCCCCTCGTCGGTGGACCTACGACCATCGCCTGACCCACCAGCGACTCACCATACGCGACATCGACGTCCCCCGGAACAACCATCCATTCGACCATCGGCGACCGCCACACCTGTTGTGGACGTTGCAAAGCTCCGACGAGCCTGCTGGCAGCAGTCGGTTGGCTGATCGCCGTTAACGCCGCCAACGCCGCCATTCCCAAAGCCAGCCATCGCCACCGGGCGATTCCCGACCGATCCCCGTAGGCCAACGCGCCGTCGAGTCTGCTGGTGTCACGACGCTCGAGCCACGACGACGCCGATCGCTGGCGCGCCACCGCCAGCCCGCTTTGGGGTTCATCGAGCAGTGCCTCGAGCGTGCCCCTCGTCTGTGGAAACAATCGTCCCAGCTCGGCCACGATATCGCCGGCTTCGAGGCCTGGCTGGCGCCAGTCCCGAACCAGGCGCCACCCAACGACCAGCGCGATGATCGTAACCACGAGGTATCCGAGCCACCGAAAAACGCCCGCTGGCCCAACCACAATCTCCCAAGCGAGCAGCGCAAAAAAGAACGCCGCGGCGACAGCCGCCGACGTCCAACCCTGTCGTTGATGGCGGCGACCGCGCGCGGCGGTGCAGAGCTCCCGGAAGACGACTCCCGGATCGCGGCGGCGGCTCATCTCATCTCAATGCTCCCTTACAATCCGCGGGTTCATGGTCGAAAGTTCATGCCTAGTGAGTAGACATTCTTGGTGTAGAAATCATTCAACGTGATCGACTCGTTCCGGTACCGTCCGTAACGCGCCTCTATCGAGTACTGTGAATTGACGTCTTTGACCAACCTTAGCAGCAACACGTTGTTCGAGGCTCCGCTGGTATCCAGTGTGCCCGCGCCACTCAAATTCGGCGCCGGTTCCGAGAACGACCTCAGCTCGATGAGCCCATAAAACTGGGCCAACATGTCCCACGGCAACCGTCGGATCACCTGCAAGCCGATGTTGTGGCTCAGATACGAAAGCCCGAATGAGTTCGAGTCGTTGTATCGGAAGTAGTACTCCCCCTGTACCGAGAAGGGTCCGAGCCACACTACCTGACCGCCCAACTCATGCAGATAGTCGACCTGGCGTGGCCTAGTCGGTCCGCGGAACGCGTTGGCCGGATCGTCGTCTTCACGTCTCACGACGCCGCGGCCCGGGTATCGGATACGATCCACCGCGTACTGCCAGGTGACCGACACGTCTTGGCCAAAATCCTTGGTCAATGACGTGAACCCACCGACCGATCGCTCATCAAACGGTTGATCCAGATTCTCGAAGTCGACCCGAGCGAACCGTGTCCCGATCTCAAGTCGAGCGGGACGATCCGGCACCAAGGGACGCAGGTTCAGCGTCGCAGTGGCCTCACCACCTACGCTCGTGAACCCATCTTCGTTGATGAAAAAGAAATCGTCGGTCCATTTCCGGTTCTTGATCGCCAAGGCTCCACCCAATGCCAGGTTTGTGCTGACACGACGCACGTATCCGACACCGCCTTCATTGACGAACTGATTAGCCAGATCGAAGTCGTTGCCGACCAAGCCGAAGTGGCGCTTGAAGCCACCCTGGTAGGAAAGCGACAGACGCTGCGCGCCAGCCTCTCCCCACTGCAATTCTCCGCTGTACGCGAGGCGAGCGATCTGCGCACGTACGGGATCGCTCAGCGCCTCATCGACGTTGTCGTCGAATTCGTACGTCACGTGCACGTCTTGGTCGTAGTCCCACGCCGCCTGGGCGTGGAGCACGGTCGGCAACAGAATCAACAGCCACGCGACCACGAGCGCCGACGTACTCGACCGCGGCGGGTGGACCCGCGGTTTCCTACGGTGGCACTTCATAGGTGACTCCTCCTGACACGGGTTAACGATAAAATGCAGCTCGTCTCTCAGCGAATTGTTCTGCCTTGCTTGCATAATCCTCGCGCCGCTGGACCAAGTCGAATCTGCGTCGTTGCAGCGCATTTAATCGGGCATCCGGATCCTCGAACACGTCTCCGGGGCCGGTGCGACCGCCGACACCGCGGTCGCTCAGAATCGCTTCGATCACACTCCCCCCCTGTGCCGCCTGCCCGTCACGCTCGATGTCATCCTTGATGCGGCGGAACTCCTCGAGATCGCGTTGTTTCTGAAGCGTCTTGTTGATCTGATCCTCGATGGCGGCGATCCGCTCATCGATCTTGTCTACGGCGTCACGCGCAATCGCCTCCTTGACGCGGAGCTGCGCCGGTCCATCACGAGGATCCAACGCCAGTCGAGGCAAAAAGAGATCTTCTTCCACCTCCTCGATTTCTGCCGTTAGCGCTTCCCGGGCACGTACGTACTCTTCGAGCAGCGCTACCAATCGTCGGAGTTCGCGATCGGTTTCGTCTGTCGCTTCACGACTTGTGACTGCGTCGATCTCTTGCTGGACGATCGGGATCTGCTCGTTGTACGCGAGGAACAACTGGGTCTTGAGGTCACGTACTTGCTCGTAGAGCACCCGGAGTTGACGGGTGACATTTGTGATCTGCTGTGACGACTCTAGAATCTGATTGGAGATCGATACGAACCGGGCACTCCCAGGTTGAGCCTCCCGCTTGGCAGTGCTCAGCGAGTCGCCGCGTTGCTCGAGAGATCGAAGCCGAATCTCGAGCCGCGCGATCTCCGTCTCTCGCTCATCGACCAGCCGCTGCAGGTCAACGATGCCGGGTTGCTGCGCGCTGACGCTCGTGGGGTTAAGCGCGGTCGCACCGAACCACACGAGGAACACCAGCCCCAGCCTAGTCGTCGCGCGTGAGACCATACTTTTCCAGTTTGTAGTAGAGCGCGCTGGTCTTTACCCCCAGCAACTCAGCGGTCTTTGTCTTCACTCCATTCGCTTGCTCGAGTGCGCGCACGATCATCGATCGCTCAAGCTCCTCGAGCGCGTCGTCGAGCCTCACGCTTCCCACCGGCGGCGCGGTGATCGTCGGACCCAGTCGAGGCGCCGCCCGTTCATCCAAGGGGAAAGCTTCTGGCTCGAGGATACCTCCGTCACACAACACGATGGCGCGCTCGATCATGTTTTCGAGCTCGCGGATATTTCCGGGCCAGTCGTAGGTGTGCAGTAGCTCCAGCGCGCGATCACTGATACCGTCGATTGGCTTACCGATCTCCCCACTGATCGTCTGAATGAAATGCGTAACCAGCGCCGGAATGTCCTCTTTGCGACTCCTCAATGGCGGGATCTCTATGGGGACGATGTGCAGGCGGTAGTACAGGTCTTCGCGAAACGTTCCGTCTTCAACCAACGGGCCCAGGTCCTTGTTGGTGGCGCTTATGATCCTGACATCGACCCGAATCGTTTCTTCCCCGCCGACTCGTTCGATCTCCTTTTCTTGCAGCACCCGGAGCAACTTGACTTGGGTCGGCGGTGGGATATCCGCGATCTCATCCAGAAAGAGCGTGCCCTTGTGAGCCAACTCGAAGCGACCCTTTCGTTCCTTTATAGCGCCGGTAAAGGCCCCTTTCTCGTGACCGAAGAGCTCCGATTCCAGCAGGCTCTCGGCCAGCGCTGAGCAATTGACTTTGATAAACGGACCCTCGCCACGAGGGCTCTCTCGATGGATCGCACGTGCGATCAACTCTTTGCCGGTTCCGCTCTCACCGTAGATGTAGACCGAGGAACTGGTTTCGGAGATCTTTCGCACCGAGTCGAAGATCTTCTGCATCGAGCCGGAGCTACCGATGATCTCACCGAAATGATGCTCGACCTCTTCGCGTAGGTATTCGGTCTCGGCTCGCAAGGCATCGCGCTCCCGCTTGATCGCTCGGGTCGCGAGTGCACGGTCGACCTTGACACCGAACTCTGCTGTGTCAAACGGCTTGGTGATGAAGTCGACTGCTCCTCGCTTCATCGCCTCGACCGCGATATCGATCGTTCCAAAAGCGGTGATCAACATGACCTCCGGTTGCCCGGGATACGGCCGTTCACGCAACGCATCCAACACGTCGATACCGCTCATCCCATCCATCTTGAAGTCGGTTATTACGAGATCGGTGGCTTCTTCCCTGCAAAGCGTCAATGCGTGCTCGCCATTTGGGGCAACCGCAACATCATGGCCCGCGCGGGTCAACATCGCTTCCAACCCCTCACGCATCGTCGGGTTGTCTTCGACAACCACAATTCGAGCCACTGAGCCGTCCATTATTCCCGACATCGTCAGCGTCCTAAAGCCGCGGGCTTTTCGACCGCCCGGAATCTGCTCCCACCGGTACCTGACGCCGGTAGCGAGACAAAGAAGATCGTCCTTTCATGGGGGATGCTCTCAACCCAGATATCGCCATCGTTTTCCTCAATGATCGATCGCACAATCGACAATCCCAGACCGACACCGGAACCCTTGGTCGTAAAAAACGGGTCAAAAACCCGCTGCACCTGCTCGGGCTCAATCCCAGACCCGTAGTCTTTCACCGTGACCTGAACCTTGTCTTCTATCTGGTGCCCCCGAACTTCAACCGTGCCGCCTTCCGATGACGCTTGGATCGCGTTTTTTACGAGATTTAGCACCGCCCGCTTTATTTGTTCGACATCCGCATGAACGCTGATTTCATCCTCAACCAGATCGACTGAAACCTTGACATCCCGCGCCTCGGCGTCCGCCGTCAGCAAAAAACTCACGTCGTCCAGCAATTCCGATAGCGAGAATGGCTCGATGATCGGACGACGCGGGCGCGCGTAGATCAGAAACTCATTGATGATCGTCTTCAGGTGCTGAACTTCGCGAATGATCTTCTCCAAGTGTGAACGACGGTGATCGTCGGCCGGCAGATCGTCTCGCAGAAGGCCGGCGAAAATCTCGATGCCACCGAGCGGATTTCGTATCTCGTGAGCGACACCGGCAAGCATCGTCCGCAGATGACGGTCTCGTCTCACGATACCCTTGCGCATGTTCTCCAAGGCATCGCCGAGGTATCCGATCTCGTCTCGCGTCTCGACCGCGACCGGTTCTGCCATCTCGCCGCGTTCCATCCGTTCAGCAGATTGAACCAGCGCGCCGATCGGCTGTGACAGGGAACGCGCGAAGACCACGCCGACGATGACCGCAAGCAGTATCGCGATGAGCGAGAGCAGTACCGTCAACTGGCGGAAGTCATTGAACACTTCGAGAAACGCCAGTGACAGGTCGACCCCAAACACAGCCACTACATCGCGTTCGGTGCCCTCTGCGTCGCTATACCCGATGAGCGGGGCAAACGCGGTTTGATACACAACCCCTGACCGATCGGTAAACGGCACGGTGAGCACAGCTTCACCGGCGAAGGCGCGGTCGATCTCGGCACCGTAGTTGTCGAGCTGTGGAGCGACGACGCCGACGTCCATGTCTAATGAGTCGGTGGAGGCTAGGATTCGATGCTGACGATCGAAGATGTACGCTTCGCGAACCCCGAGCCGGTCTTTGATCTGTCGCAGCTGTCCCTGCGCGATAGCTCGCGTTCGGGGTCCGAGGTCACCCACCAACACAGTCGTCAGCTCAGGGTCAAATACGAGGCCCCCCGCTTCGGCCACGGCCAGCAAACGGTTCTCCATCTCGCGACGAACGTGTCCGGTCGCGACCCGATACCACACGTAAGCACTTGCCACGACGAGCATCGTGACCAACGCGATGAACGTCACGATGAGCTTGCTGCGGATCTGTCTTCGGCGTGATCCTGGCATCCCTAGATACCTGCTATCCCCCAACGATAAAGTTACTTAGACCGTCTGGTGTGTCAAAACGCGTGAAGTCGGGTGCTGGGTCGAGACGACTAATGTGTGAGGGCGTAAACGAACACGTTGGCACCCATTTCCAAGGCCGCCCGCCGGACATCCGCTGGATCGCCGTGTACCTCGGCGTCCTCCCAACCGTCCCCGAGATCGGTGTTGAAGGAGTAGAACACGACCAGTCTTCCGTCGTAAAACACCCCGTACCCCTTTGGGGGTCCACCCGCGTGCTCGTGGATCTTGGGCAACCCCTCGGCGAGCTGAAACCGGACCCTAAAGATGGGATGCTGTGGGGGCAGCTCAATCAGGGGCTCGTTGGGGAAGATGCGCGCGATCTCGCGTCGCAGCGACGAGTCTATCCCGAAGTTGTCATCAGCGTGTAGCATGCCTCCAGTCGTCAAATAGGCGCGTAATGCCTCGACTTCTTCGTCGGTCAGCCGTATTTCGCCGTGACCGGTAAGATACAGGAGTGGGTAGCGATCCAAGTCAGGATCGGTGGCGCGCACAACAGCTTCGCGCTCGGCGGTAGGGAGCCCAACCTCTTCGCGCACGAAGGCGAGCAGATTAGGCAACGATGTGGGATTCCCGTACCAGTCACCCGGCTCGTATTGCAAGCGAGCGATCGTCAATGAGGTTGGTGGCGGCGTCGACGATCGACCGCCCAGGCCCTGACCGTAGAGCGACGAACTAGCGATCAGCGCGGCCGCGATGGCCGCAATCGTCGACCCCCTCACTCCTGATCTCCGACGTGGTCGTCCGCTCCGTGGACGGCGCGGTAGATGGCATTCCGAGCCACTGGGTACGCGCAAGCCATCACCTCGACCCGATCGCGCGCGCTCATCACGCTTCCGGCGCGCGAGGCCTCGAGCCTTGCCAGAGCTTCGGGCCACGGCAAAGCGACGGTCTTTGGATCAACCACCGCGCCTCCCCCCACGACCAGAACACATTCACCTTTGAGCGGAGTATCGCGGGCCACCAGGCTGTCGCGCACCGCTTCGGCGGTCCCGGTCACGAACTCCTCGTGAAGCTTGGTCAGCTCGCGAGCTAGGCAAACGGGCCGCTCGGGAGCCAACTCCGCGATCGCTGCCACCGTCGTTCCGACTCGTTTGGGTGCCTCGTAGACGACAATCGTCTCGGAACGAGTGAGCGTCTCCCGCCACCACGATTCCTTCCCACGGCGTGGAGCAAAACCCAAGAATGCGAAACGATCAGTCGGCAAGCCACTGGCTGCCAGCGCAACCAAGAGCGCACTCGGCCCGGGAACTGGAATGACTTCGATCCCCCGCTGCCGCGCAGCGACGACGAGGCGATATCCCGGATCCTGAATTGCCGGCATCCCCGCATCGGTGACCAACGCGACGTCGTCCCCGCTCTCGAGTCGAGCGATTACCCGTGGAAGTGCTGTATCGATGTTATGGTCGTGATAGGCGATGACATCCGGTAACGGGACGTCAATCCACCCGTAAAGCCGGCGACACGTACGTGTATCTTCACAGGCTACCGCAGGTACGTGGGCTAGAACCTGCCGCCCCCGGGACGTCATATCGCCACGGTTTCCGATGGGCGTCCCGACCAGGTACAGCTTCGCCGGTTCGCCAACCTTCATTCCGGTTCACGACGGATCGCCGCTCCAAGCTGGAGCAAGCGCTCATCGATACGTTCGTATCCGCGATCGATTTGCGCGATGTTCTGAATGACAGATTCCCCAGAAGCCGCCAAAGCGGCGATCAACAACGCCATTCCGGCACGAATGTCGGGACTCGATATGCGCTCGCCCACCAACGGCGTCGGGCCGCTGACTACGGCTCGATGAGGATCACAAAGGATGATCCGGGCACCCATCGTCAGGAGTCGATCGACAAAGAACAGCCGGCTCTCGAACATCTTCTCGTGGATCAAGACCGTGCCCTCGGCTTGTGTCGCCACAACGAGGAAGATCGACGTCAGATCTGCCGGAAGCCCGGGCCACGGGGCGTCATCGATTTTCGGGATCGCGCCTCCGGCGTCATCGACGACGCGGAGCTTCTGACCCGCCCTCACGCGGATATCGTCGCCGTCTACCTCCATCTCGACGCCCAACCGTTCGTAACAAAGCTTGATCATGGCCAAGTTGTTGACGCCTGCGTTCTTGATGGTCAGCGCGCCATCGGTGACCGCCGCCAGTCCGACAAACGAGCCAACCTCGATATGGTCGGGTTGCAGTCGGTGGTTTGTTCCGCTCAGTCCATCGACGCCTCGAATCTCCAGATGGTTGGTGCCGATCCCTCTGATATCCGCACCCATCTCGATTAGCATCCGGCAAAGCCCTTGAACGTGGGGCTCCGAGGCGGCGTTCGCGATGCGGGTCGTTCCCGCCGCGCGCACGGCGGCCATGATCGCGTTTTCGGTCCCCATGACACTTGTCTCGTCAAGAAAGACATCCGCGCCAGTCAAGCCGCGGGGCGCCCGAATCACGTACTCCCGATTTTTGACTTCGATCTCGGCGCCAAGCGCACCGAACGCCAACAAATGAGTGTCCACGCGCCGCTGGCCGATTCTGTCACCACCGGGGGCGGGGAGATGCACTTCGCCGCGGCGTGCCAGCAGCGGCCCCGCGAGCAGAAACGAACCGCGAATCCGCCCCGCCAAATCACCTGGAATCGGACCGTCGAAGCCAGGCTCGATGATGCACTTATTTGGGGTGTCGCCTTCGACAGCACAACCGACAGCCTTGAGCAATTCGACCATCGTCCGGATATCGCTGACGTCGGGGGTCGACGTCAGGGTTACCGGCCCGTCCGCCAAGAGGGTCGCCGCTAGACACGGTAGTGCTTCGTTCTTGTTCCCGGCCGGGGTCATCGTTCCACTTATCGGCCGACCACCGGTAACGATGAACTTTTCCACGCGCCTTCCCTTTCAATCAGTTGGCGAGCGCCAACACGCCGCGCTCAATCCCGTTGTGGTCGCGATAGGTCGAAAGATGCTCCAATCCAGCACTGGCGGCGATCATTGCGCGCACACCGTCGGCCTGGCCCGCGCCGACTTCGAGCGCCAGCAAGCCCGCCGGGCGAAGATGTTCGGCCGCCGATGTCACGAGCACAGCCAAGGCCTCGTCGCCTCGCGGTCCGGCGAAGAGTGCCGTTTCCGGCTCCCAATCGACAACCTGTGGCTCGAGCAGTGCTCGCTCATCGTTGGCAAGGTATGGCGGGTTGGCGACTATCGCATCTACGCGAAGTCCGGCGTCGAGCGCCACTAGTCCATCAGCTACGAGCCAGCGCGTCCGCTGGATGTGGTTGCGCTCGGCGTTTCCACGGGCAACAGCTATCGCCCCAGAACTCGAATCGACTCCCAAGATCCAGTCGAGACCATCGAGCTCTTGGGCCAGTGCACACGCGATCGCGCCCGACCCGGTGCCGACATCGATCAGCCGCCAACCACCACTCGGAGCACGACCGCGTCGACTTCCCGCTCGCGCCCACTCAAGCACCTCGTCCACTAATTGTTCGGTTTCCGATCGAGGGATCAAGACGCGCGGATCGACCGCCAGCTCAAGGTCGCGAAAACTGGTTTCCCCGGTTATGTACTCGATCGGCTCGTGCGTGGATCGGCGTCGGACACGTTCGCGGTAGGCATCGAGTTCACCGGCGCTGAGCGGACGATCAAAGTCGAGATAGAGGTCCAGGCGTCGACATGCCAGCACATCAGCCAGCAAGTATTCCGCGGACAATCGCGGCGCAGGGATGCCACGCTTCCGAAAAAACTCAGTGGTGGTGCGAACCAACGTCAATACCGTCCAGCCCACCACTAAACGAGCCGAGCTCCTAGGCGTGGACGGCCAGAATCGCGTCCTCTTCTCCGTCGTCGTCCTCGAGAATCCACTTGATCTCCAGCGGGTGGTCGGGATCCTCGTTGACGTAATCCTCCAGACCAGGGATTTGCTCATCGTCAACCTGTATCGCGATCAATCCACCCGGTCGCAACCGAAGCGCGGCCTCATCCAATAAATGGCGCACCAGCTCGTCTCCGCTCGGCTCGCCAAAAAACGTCTTGAGCGGCTCCCATTTGAGGCTCTCTTCGGTCAAAAACTCCTCGTCGCCGGGATTCAGGTACGGTGGGACGGCACAGATGATGTCAAAACACGGTTCCGGCCGAAACGCCGATAGCCAGTCAGCCGCCATCGGCTGGACGCGATCGGTGACCCCATGCCTTCGTGCGTTGCGTCGGATCAGATCGAGGGCGAGGGGGTCGATGTCGACACAGATCACCCGGTCTGGCTGAATCGGGCCTATCGCCAGCGAAACCCCCAGCGCACCGCAGCCAGCACCGAGATCCGCGATCCGCCAACTGTCGCGTGGAACGGCGCGCTCTTCGACCCACTCCTCGATCTCATCACAGAGCTCTTCGGATTGAAACCGGGGCAGAAACACGCCGTGCTCGATTTCCATGAGCTCATCACGAAAATCGGTTACCCCGATGATGTATGGGTACGGTTCGTGTTGCTCGCGGCGCTCGACCAGCTCCCAGAACCGTTTCACCGCACCGGGGTCTACCGTCTTGTCTCCAAGCTCGTCGAGTTCGTCGGGATCCTCGACCCCCAATACGTGTGCCAACAGCCACAAGACGCTAGTGTCGGGAAACTCGACATCGCGCTGCTTCAACCGAGCCTCGGCCTGGTCTAGCAGTTGATCGATGGTGGCGGCGGGGGCGACTTTCATCCCGAGATCCGTTCGGCTTGATCGGCCAACACCAACGCTTCAACTAGCTCCTCCAGATCGCCATCCAGAACGCCGTCGAGCTTATACAGTGTCAGGTTGATGCGGTGATCGGTCACCCGGCCCTGTGGATAGTTGTAGGTCCGGATCTTGGCGCTTCGGTCACCGGTGCCAACCTGTGCCTTGCGACTTTGTGCGCGCTTGGCCTGTTGTTCTGCGATTCGGCGATCGAGCAAGCGGCTCCTGAGCACCTTGAGCGCCTTGGCCTTGTTCTTGTGCTGGCTCTTTTCGTCCTGACACTGGACGACCACGCCGGACGGCACGTGCGTGATCCGCACCGCGGAGTCGGTCGTATTGACGTGCTGGCCGCCGGCG
>CBDUCI010000063.1:0-10887 GCA_965365605.1 uncultured bacterium | reverse complement strand
TGTTGAACAGTCGGGTGCCCGCGCCCCGGATCGGGTGGGGGTCTTTTTGGCTCATGGTCGTCGGGGCGCTGATGGTTCAATGGGCGATGTGGAGTGGGCGCGCCGATGTCATGTTCACCTCTTACGTGCCACTCAAGGCACACTGGTCTTACTACCTCGGAATCATCTTCTTCGCGGTCGGAGCGTTAGTGGTCGTGGGCCTCTTCTTCGCCGCTCTCGTCGTCGCCAAACGAGAGCGGACCTATGAGGGCTCGATCCCGCTGGTCACCTTCGGCGGGTTGACCGCGGCCATCATCGCCGTCGTCACGCTCTGTCACGGCGCCGCGATCTTCGTACCCACCTTCCTGTGGTCGCTCGGGTTGATAGATGTCGACCCGGGTGTTTACCGGCTGGTGTTCTGGGGTCTCGGCCACCCGGCGCAACAAATCAACCTCGCGGCGATGGTGGCGATCTGGTACATGCTGGCCGGATTGACCGTCGGCGGAGTCGTGCTCAACGAAAAGATCAGCCGTGCGGCATTCGTGCTCTACATCTTGTTCATCAACCTGGCATCCGCTCACCACCTGTTGGTCGATCCGATCGCCGGTTCGGCCTGGAAGATGTGGAACACCAGCTACGCCATGTATCTGGCCGTTCTGGCGAGCATGATCCACGGTTTCACGATTCCCGCCGGGATCGAAGTCGGTCAACGGCTGCGTGGTGTAACGCAAGGCGTATTCGGCTGGCTGCGAAGGGCTCCCTGGGGTGATCCCGGGTTCAGCTCGCTCGCGTTGTCGATCGTGGTGTTCGGTTTTGTCGGCGGTATCACAGGCGTAACTTTCGGGACCGCCCAGATCAACCTGATCGCGCACAATACGCTGCGAATCCCCGGGCACTTCCACGCCACGGTGGTCGGAGGTACAGCGCTCGCATTCATGGGTGCCACGTACTACCTGCTGCCATTGATCTTTCGGAAGCAGGTCGCGTTCTGGCCCCTGGCTAGAATCCAACCCTACATCTTCGCGCTCGGGATGCTCGTCTTCACGATGACGATGACGTTCGCCGGAACCTTCGGAGTTCCGCGTCGCCACTGGGACATTTCGTTCTCGAGCACCGTCTACGATCTGCAGTACTCACCGGCGGTCGATCTCATCATGGGGATCATGGCGGTCGGCGGCTTGATCGCCGCTCTCGGCGGACTCATCTACATCGTGATCACGGTGTGGTCGGTCTTCCTTGGACGGCCGTTCGAGATGGAATCAACGCTCACAACCGAAGGGGGTGTCTGATGTCGTTCTACGGAGTTCCACCGGGCATCACCAATCCGCCCGCGCCGCTGCCGGAGGGAGAGGACCATCACGAGAAGACCACCGGGACGTTGGTATTGGTGTTCGTCTTCCTGGCGGCGTTCGCGATCTACTACTTCGTGAACTGGAACTTGCTCGCAGCCCTCTGGCAGATCGGGTGAGTCGGCGCGGTCCGATTGGTGATCCAGGGCCGCTGCTAGCACTAGCGGCCGTCCTGACCATCACGGCCTTGTGGTGGACGCTCGCCTTGTGGCCGCTGTCCGAAGCAGCACCGTCGTGGGTCGAGCGAGCGCGGGCCGTCTGTTTTGGAACCACCGAGACCGGGTTGCCCGATGCGGCCGGCTGGATCGCGCTCATCGTTCAACCCGCTGTCATGCTGGGGATCGTGTTCTCGGTCTGGGGGCGAGGCGTCACCACCGAGCTACGCCGCCTGGCCCGCCTACCGCTCGGCCGCGTCGCGCTCGGAACCCTTTCGATCGCACTCCTCTTATCGATCATCCTCGCGGGTTACCGCATCCAGACCGCCGATGCCGAGGGGGTCGAGTGGACCACGGCCGGGCCGATCGATCACCCGCTCCTCGAACAGCGCTCGCCAACGCTGCGACTGGTGAGCCAGCACGGTGAGGTGCTCGACTTATCCAGTTTTCGTGGTCGCCCGGTGCTCGTCACGTTCGCTTTCGGTCACTGCCAAACCGTCTGTCCGCTGGTCGTGCACGAGGCCCTAGCGGCCCAACGTGCGCTCGCGGATCTCGACACGGCGTTGGTCGTCGTGACTCTCGATCCGTGGCGTGATACGCCGACGCGCTTGCAGCATATCGCGTCCGCGTGGGATCTCGGGACCGACAGCTACATCCTGAGCGGAAGTGTGACCGCGGTAAACCAAACACTTGACGCGTGGCGCGTGGCGCGTTCGCGTGACCAACGCACCGGCGACATCCTTCACCCTCCACTGGTGCTGTTGATCGATCGCGCTGGCACGATCGCCCACGCGACCCGCGGTGACGCCCGCACGATCGAACAGCTCACCCGCGCGCTTTGATTGCGGCACCGATCTGAAACCTCCCAAGGCGAGGTGCGACCAATGACTTCGAGCTCTCTCAGTGGGTTCTCGCTTCGTGCGATTTATTTCGTTCTGCTGGTGCTCATCTTGCCAGCCGGTGTTCTCGCCCAAGAGGAGGCTGCCTCAGGCGAGCAACTGTTCATCGCCAAGGGGTGTCTAGGGTGCCACGGAGCGAGCGGGCGGGGTGGCGTCGGGCCGGAGCTCGCCCAGACGGCGCTCGAGCTCGATGCGTTTCTGTCACAGCTGCGGCAACCGCGCGAGATCATGCCCGCCTTTTCGGACGAGATCGTCTCTGCGGAAGAAGCCGAGCTGATCTTCGAGTACGTGCGGTCGGCGCCCCCCGCACCGGCACGCATCCGGGAAGGCGTACCAGCGGGCGTGCTCGAGCCCGGAAGCTGTGCCGGGTGTCACGAGCAGCTCCACGCGACGCTCGTCCACCAGTTCGAGAGCAGTGCGATGGGTGCGACGGGCCGGCAGAACCCGCGCGTCGATTACCCCCAAACCCAGATGACGTGCGCCAACTGTCACGGTACCGACCACGACGCGATCATGGCGAGCAAGGGCCGTGTACCGGAGGCGGTCTGTGCGACATGCCATCAACAGATATATCAGGAGCACGTCGTCGATGCGGGTCACACGTACGGTCCCGGCCCGGGCGAGCTCGGGATCAACTGGGAGCGCAACGTCGGCGTTCCACACTACGCGCAGATGCCGCGCAAAGTGATGGAGATGGGGTGTGATCCGTGCCACGCCCAGGCCGGCGCCACCGCACCCGACTACTGGAGCGAAGAGCAGCAGAAGTACGTCGATACGAGCAGCCTGACGTACCGCAACGGGTGCATCGCCTGTCACACGCGCCACAGCTTCAGTCTCGCCGAGGCGCGCAAGCCGGAAGCGTGCTACACCTGCCACATGGGTCCCGATCACCCCAACTACGAAGCGTACCTGAGCTCTAAGCATGGGTCGATCTACGTCGCCCGGGGCAATGACTGGGACTGGAACCAGCCCTTGGCCGAGGCCGAATGGGACGCCCCGACGTGTGCCTACTGCCACATGATGTACGTGGACGAGAACGGTGAGCGGTATTCGAGCCACAACATGAGCCGGAAGATCATTTGGGGGATGGGGGTGCAGGCCGCTCTAGGGCAGCTCGAGGACATCACACTTCTCCCCGAGAACCAGGCCCGTCGCGTCGAGATGATCAAGGTTTGTATGACGTGTCATTCGGAGGATAAGGCGCGGGGCTACCTCGAGTCCGCGGACGCGCACAAGCTGGCCGGTGACGCCCTGGTGGTCGAAGCGCGCACCGTCGTCGCCGATCTCTACGCCGAGGGGTTGGTAGAGCCCGGCCGCGGCCAACTCGCTGCAGGGCTGCTACCCGGTCCGGCTTTTTCCGCCACCGAGCTTCCAACCGAGCTCGCGCAGCATTGGCCGGCCGGCATGTATTACAACGTCACCGCGATCGAGCGCGAATACTTCGACATGTTCTTTTTCTCGAACCTGAAGTCGTACAAAGGCGCTTTCCACATGAGCCCGGACTACGCGTGGAGGTACGGTTACGCCGATGTCTTGGGCCACCTCGCCAGGATCCGCGACGAAGCGGACTCGATTAGGGGGGCCGAGGCGACCAACAGGCGGACGCTGTTCATGCTACTCACCGGGCCGCTCATGGTGCTCGCCGTGTTGGCGATCGCGTATCTGTTCTGGCGGGCACGGCGACGGCGGGCTGAAACCTCCTAGTCGCTAACGCTCCCAGGTGTTGTTCTGCGGGTTGACGTCGCCCCAATCAGGGCCGCCATTGACGGTGATGCGTTCCGCGCGGCCGGGAAGGGTGAGCGTAGCCGCCGCGCGATCGGTGCCGTAGAAGGCGTCAACGGGGATAGTGACGGTGTCACTCGCCCCATCCGCCGTTGTCCCTACGACGACCGCCGGCATCAAGAGGTCACCGCGCTGGTCGACTGACACGACAATCGTCCATGTTTCACTGTTGCGGTTTTGATCGACCCCAAGGATCGCCACGTCGCTGGTACCGGTCGTGTAGATCCAGTTGTACCAGAACCAACCCAGCTCCATACCGACCTCATCCTCGATCAATCGGAAGAAGTCGGCCGGTTGTGGGTGCTTGTAAGACCAGACCTCGAAATAACGCTTCAGGGCCGCGTCGAACGGATCGGCGCCAACCAAACCCCGGAGCGCGTTCAACATGACCGCTGGCTTGGTATAGGCGGCGATCCCCAGCGCCGGCGTTCGCGGATCGTAGGCGTCGGGCGCGATCCCTATCGGCTGTTCCTCGTAGGTCCGAATCGCGGTCGCATACTGCGCCACGTTGAAGAGCTCGGGCTCGCTCTCCGGGAAATACTCGCGCTTGCTCAACTGGTTGATAAACGTGTCGAAACCCTCGTCCATCCACGCATACCGTCGCTCGTCGGTGCCGACGATCATCGGGAACCACATGTGACCCCACTCGTGATCGATGACGTCAAACAGGGCTTCGCGGTCGGACTCAGGCGCCACAAAGATGACCATCGGGTACTCCATCCCGAACACGGGCCCCTCGATCGCCGTCGCCGTCGGGTAAGGGTACTCGCCCAAATAGTCGGAGTAGAAAGCGATCGAGTGTCGACTCATGTCGGCGACCTCGCGCCACGCCCGAGCGCTGGGCCGATAAAGGGAGTGGATCAACGTGTTGCCGTAGCTGGTGGCGTCCCAAACGAACCGCGGGCTCGCTCCCCAAGCGAAATCGCGCACGTTCTCGGCCCGAAAGCGCCACGTCAGCGAACCGTCGGTGCGCGGCCGGATCGCGGCGACATCGGTAAACTCGGACTCAGACACGACGTTTACGACCTCTCCACCTTCACGCGCCAGCGCCAACCTCTCGCGCTGGGTAGCCGTCAGCACCTCCTCGGGATTTAGGAGCGACCCGGTGGCGCCTACAAAGTACGTCGCCGGAACCGTCAACTCGACGTCGAAGTCGCCGTACTCGAGATAGAACTCGCCCTGTCCCAGGTAGGACATGGTGTTCCAGCCATTCACATCGTCGTACACCGCCAACCGCGGATACCACTGCGCCAGCAGGTACAGGTTGCCATCGCGCCCCATCCGGTCGGCGCCGCTCGCAGGAACCCGAAAGCTCCAGTTGATCGACAGCGTCGTCGTGCCACCGGGCGGAACCGGGCTCGCTAGATCGACCCGCATGAGCGTGTCGTCGATCCGATGGTCTAGCGCGCCCCCTTCGGCTGTCACCGTCGTGATCGTATAACCGCCGCCCGGGCCTGCCCCGCCGAACCGTCCTTCCTGTGGAAACGCTTGAGCGCCACGGCTGCCGCGCGCGAACAAGTTTTGATCGAGCTGTACCCAGAGGTACCCCAGCGAGTCGGGCGAGTTGTTGGTGTACGTGATCGTCTCCGACCCCGACACCCGCGAAGCGGCCGGGTCGAGCGTGGCGCGGATCTGATAATCGACACGCTGCTGCCAGTAATCGGCACCCGGTACACCCGCCCCTGTCCGGTAGCTGTTCGGCGTCGGAAGCGGCGGCGTCTGAAACCGTGGATCGGCGCCGTTCTGCGCGAAGCCCTGAGACGTGAGCGCGACGGTAAAGACCAGCGCGCCGAGAGTCGTTCTTGGTATCACATTTCCTCCTTAACGTTCAAAGCGAGACGTACAATCTCATGTCTGGAGCGATCGACGTCACGGCTGGATTGCTCCCGCCGGCCCACCCTCCATACGTTTGACGTCCACGATGCTTCAATACACCCTCCGCCGAGTCGTCCACACGATCCCAGTCCTGCTCGGGGTCCTCGTCGTCACCTTTATACTGCTGTACATCGCGCCCGGAGATCCGGTGCTGGCGATGGTCGGCGAGCGGTTCGATCAGGCGACGATCGATCGACTCCGGGCCGAGCTTCATCTCGACGAACCTGTCTGGAGTCAGTTCTACCATTATGTCGCCGGTCTGATCCGCGGCGACTGGGGCACCTCGTACATCACCGGCCAGCCGGTGCTCGACGGGATCATGGACCATTTCCCAAAGACGCTCTACCTGGCTTCGGTAGCGATGGTGTTCGCCATCCTGACCGGAGTGCTGATCGGCGTCGTGTCGGCGGTCAAACAGTCGACATGGCTCGACGGTTTGGGGATGACCGTCGCGCTGGTCGGGATTTCGTTCCCGGTGTACTGGGTGGGGCTGATCCTCATTCTGGTGGTCAGCGTCTCGTGGCGGTTATTGCCGCCGTCCGGTTTTGGCGGCGGTGCGTTGCCGTATCTCATCCTTCCGGCGCTCACGCTTGGAATGCGATCGACCGCCTACATCGCGCGGTTGACGCGCTCGTCGATGCTCGAGGTGATTCGCCTCGACTACATACGCACCGCCCGCGCGAAGGGTCTCGGCGAAACGCAAGTGATAGGAAAGCACGCGCTCAAGGCGGCGTTGATCCCCGTCGTCACCGCGATCGGTCTCGATTTTGGTGCGTATCTATCGGGTTCGGTACTCACCGAGTCGATCTTCGCCTGGCCTGGGATCGGCCGCTTCGCGCTCAACGCGATCCTCAAGCGCGACCTGCCGGTTATTCAGGGTACGGTGTTGTTCCTGGCGATCGTGTTTGTGCTCGTCAACCTCGCCGTCGACCTGCTGTACGGATACCTGGATCCGAGAGTGCGGTATGAGCGTGGCGCGAGATAATCGACTGGCCAGCGCACTGAGCCAGAATCGACTGGCGATGGCTGGCGCAGCGATCATGGTGATGCTGGTCGTAGTCGGGCTCCTGGGCCCGTGGCTAGCGCCGTACGATCCGCTCGCCCAAGACCTCGCCAGGGGCCTGGAGGGCCCATCACTCGACCACTGGTTCGGCACCGATTCATTCGGGCGTGACATCCTGTCCCGGGTCCTCTACGGGGCTCGCATCTCGCTCCTGGTCGGCGTCGCATCACAGACGATCGCCTTCACGCTGGGCGTTTTTCTGGGTGTCATCTCGGGTTACTACGGCGGTCGGACAGAAGGATTCATCATGCGGCTGGCCGATGTCACGCTGGCGTTCCCGACGCTGCTCCTGCTGATCGCCATCACTGCCGCATTCCAACCCGGGCTCGGCGTAGTCTTCATAGCGATCGGCGTCGTCGGCTGGGCCGGGCTGGCGCGACTCGTCCGCTCGCAGGCGCTTGTCGTGCGCGAGCTCGACTTCGTGCAAGCGGCGCGCGCGCTCGGGATGAGCGACGCGCGCTTGATCACGCGCCACGTGCTGCCCAACTGCATCGCCCCGGCGATTATCGCCGTGACGCTGGGAATGGCGAGCGCGATCATGCTCGAGGCGGCGTTGTCGTTTATCGGTCTGGGCGCCCAGCCCCCGACGCCTTCCTGGGGATCGATGATCGCTGACGGACGGGACTTTCTGCGCACTGCGCCGTGGATTTCGATCTTCCCGGGACTCGCGATCGGTGCCGTGGTGCTCGGCTTCAATCTCTTTGGGGATGGTCTCCGCGACGCCATGGACCCGCGCCTCCAGGGTGGCGCTCGGGCCCCGCTACCACGCACCGAGTAGCACAGGAAGTGCTTGCCAGGCTTAATATTGAGCGTCCAACGGCGTCCAAATCGTGGAAGGGAAACCCGGAACGGGACGACCCCATGGGCGACGACCAGCTGGTCAAGCAGGCGCAGGCCGGCGACGCGCAGGCGTTTGGCCAGCTCGTCGACCGTCACCAGCCGCGGATCTTCGGGACGCTGGCCAAGATGACCGGCGACCGGGATCTGGCGATGGATCTGACCCAGGACGCGTTTATTCGCGCCTGGGAGCAGCTCGGAACTTTTGAGCGCCGATCGGCGTTCTCAACCTGGCTGTATCGGATCGCCGTCCGGCTGGCGTACGACGCGATGCGGAATCGCCGGCGACGCGACCACCGCGAGATCGACGACCGCATCGCCGACCCCGATCCGGGGCCCGATCGACGGGCCGAGATCGCGGCGCTGAGCGAGGACCTCAGGCAGCGCATCGAAGCGTTGCCAGAGATGCAGCGTGCGATCGTGGTCCTGAGAGTGTACGACGATCTGCCATATCGGGAGATCGCCGACATTCTCAAGACCACCGAGAACAGCGCTCGGGTCTCGTTTCACCACGCGGTGACCCGATTGCGCGACGGATACGTGAAGGAGGCACCACCACCATGAAGCACCTTACCGACCACCAACTGATCGGTTGGCTGGACGAGCCGGAAGCACCCAACCATCCGGACACGATCCCAACGCACCTCGAGACGTGCGACCTATGCGCCGGGCGGCTGTCCGAGCTGGAACGCGTGTTCGCGGGCTTGCGGAGCGAGCCAGATACGCCTTCGGCCGATGAGTTTTCCGCTCAGCGTGAACGCATCGTCGATGCCATTAACCCAGCCGTGCCCCAACCGTCAGTGCGGTCACTTCAACGCGGCAGGTGGTGGATCCCGCTCGCTGCAGCGGCAGCGGGGATCGGCCTGTTTGTGCTGACGCCCGACGAGCCGACCGACAACCGCCGGCTGACCGTTATCGACCAAGTCGATCGCGCCGCTGAGGACGCGCTCAGCGCGCTGGAGAACGAAACCGAGTTGGAGGCCATGCTGGCCACGCTGGACCGTGGGTTTGAGATCCCAGAGTACGACTTCACTTCCCTGGAAGACGAGTTCGCGTCGCTCACCGAAGAGGATCAGGCGGCGATCTTGAGCGAGCTCTCAACGACGAGCTTCGACCTATGAAACGGACATCCCTCGCACTCTTGATCGTCGTCGCGCTCGGATTGTGGGGCGGTCCCTCAATCGCCCAGCAAGCCGATAGACCAACGGATATCGGACGGCTCGAGCGGGCGCGACTCGAACGGTTGCAGGGGTTACTCGAGCTGAACGACCATCAGATCAGCGAACTGGAAGCAGTCATGCGCGATTTCCGGCGTCAAAACCAGGAAGCTGGCGCAGAGCGAAGACAAGCGATGCAACGCCTGCGACAAGCGCTTGCCAAAGAGCCCGTAAACGACGATGAAGTGCGCGGCGCACTCGACCAGCTCGAGGCCCAAAGACGATCGACGGAACGGCTGCACGAGCAACAGCGACAGCGGCTGGGACAGCTTCTGACCCCTCAGCAGCGAGCCAAGTTCATGCTCTTCAATGAGCAGTTTGACGCCCGTGTGCGGCAGCTGATGGCCGAGCGAAGAAGCCATCGTCAACGGGACCAGCGGGGTGCGCGTCGGCCACGCGGCTCGAACGCACTTCAGAACCAGCCCGACCGACGACCCGACCAACAGCGCCCGAGGGACTAGGCTACTCCTCCGGGGTCGTTCCCCAGTGCTCCGAGAACGACCGCATCCTCCCCCGCAGCTCGGGCTCGATCTGACGTCGTCTTCCCGTCTTGGCGTCGATCATGACTTGCACCGTCTCGCCACGCGCGACCAGCCGCTCGCTCTGCTCGTCAAACAGCTCGTAGGTGAGCACGAACGAGCTGGTCCCGATTCGCGATAGACGCACCTCGATACGCAGTATTTCACGCAGCTCCACCGCCGACACGAAATCGCACTCCGCTCTCGCCACCACGAAGTCGAGCACCTCATACGAGTAATCGTGATGCAGCTCTTGCCAGTATGCTGTGCGGGCTTCCTCGAGATAGGTGAAGTAAACCGAGTTGTTGACGTGGCCCATCGGGTCGAGGTCGCGAAATCGCACCGGGATCTTGACATTGAAATGACGCGTCGAGGATTGGCGGCTCATGGGAACGGCAAGCTAACCACTAACCTCCCCGACGCCGACCGATTCTGGTTGCGACGATTACCGCGGCGGGCTACTGTTCGCGCCGACGTGCGCGTCCCAAAAACCGTCACCGCGGTACTGTTCGGAATCGTCCTCATCACCACACCGGGGATGATCCGCGCGCAGGCCTTTCTACAGTGGGATCTCGCCGCTCGACCGGCGGCGCTGGGCGGAGCCGCTACCGCCATGCCCGACGACCCAAGCACGGTGTTCTACAACCCGGCCGGCATGGCTCATTTGAGCGGAACGTTTGTCCAGGTTGGCGGCTCGCTTGGGGCGGACGCGAGCCAGTTCCGAGGGTTCGGCACCAAGGAGTTCGATCGCGAATCGAGCCCGACGATCGGCGGCTCGCTCTACATCTCACACACCGTCGCCGAAAAAGTGACCGGTGGGATCGCGATCAATACGCCCTGGATACTCGCGGTCGAATGGGAGAACCCAAGCGCTTTTGTCGGTCGATTCCAGTCCTTTGACGCCGACCTGCGCTCGATCAACTTCAACCCGGTCGTAGCAGCGGGACCCTACAGCGGTTGGAGCCTCGCGATCGGCGTCGACGTGTTGAACGCGAGGTTTGATGTCCGTCGCTTTGAGCAAGACCCGGATATCAGCGCTCTGGCTGGGCTGGCACCGATCGATTTGGCGCGCTCCAGAATCGACGCCGACGGCACTGGTATCGGCTGGAATGGTGCGGTCATGTTCGTACCGTCGGAGCAGCTCATCTTTGGCGCTCAGGTGCGAAGCGAGATCGAGATCGATCTCAACGGAGTGGCGGACTTCGTCGTCCTC
>CBDUCI010000062.1:0-10968 GCA_965365605.1 uncultured bacterium | reverse complement strand
AGCATGATCAAGTCGGCGTTCCGCGAGCTTTCGCGCAGGATTTCCTCGAACGGACGGCCGTTTCCGACCAGCACCTCCGGCGTCGCACCGGTCCGAATCTCACGCGTGATCTTCTCCAGGTTGTTGCTGGCCCCCTGCGCTGCGGCCTCGTCCGGGACGACCATCTTCAGCCGCACCTCAGCGCCCCTCCACGCGAGACTCGTTTGCAGCAGGTAAGCCAGAATCACCATCAGCCCGCCGTTTCTCTTGAGTCCACCCCACCACACGTCGATCCGGTGGTACATGCCGTAGCCACGATTCTCGGGGTCACGAACGATCACCACGTTGCGCTTTGCTTCATGAAAGTGGGCGATCATCTTGCAGTACCGATCGCGGTGGACCGGGTCGACGACGTCCCCGACCATGACCGTGTTTGGCACCAGAGGTCCGAGCCCGTAGGCCTCGACCAGCCGCTCGGCGCCGTCGAAATGGTTTGGCGCCGGGATGACACGAACCAGCGCATGCACCCCTTGGCGGGCCAGGTATTCGTGGATGTTGACCGACATCGCTCGTCGACGATCCGCCGGGGTGGAGTCGACCGGCACGACGGTCGCTACCGTCATGAGCGCTTTGTTGTGGGTGATCGCGTTGGCCAGATCGATCAACCGCCAGCGTCGCTTGGGTGATCCCGAGAGAACGAGGATGTGCGGGCGCCAGTTCTTGGGGCTCGGCTGGTCACTGGGTGCGCCGATCCGCAACAGGCCGGCGCGCGCGACCGCCATCCAGATGCCGCGGCGGACGTCGCCCCAGGTCGCCTTGATATCGCGACGCTCTAGCCAAACAAAGACGACGATGACGAACACCGCCGCGATGCCCGTCGCCCAGGCGTTGATCAACACCATGACGACGATGCACCCGATGGCACCGTACAGCGACAACGACCAGTTCGTCTGGAAGGCTGGGCGGAACGAGGGGTTACCGAGAAAGCGTTCGATACCGGCGGCGACATTCAATACGCCGTAGGTCGTCAGGAAAAACATGGTAAGGATCGGCGCGATGATGTTCAGGTTGCCGAAGTACACGGCGATCAGCGCTAACGCCAGCGTGAGGGCGGTAGCCGCCCGCGGTTCGTCGTCGGGGCCGCTACCACGGCCGAGATAGCGGAACGGGCGCGGGAGGATGCCGTCCCGCGCGAGCGCCTGAAGCACTCGAGGCGCACCGAGGATGCTGCCCACGGCGCTCGAAAGCGCCGCCCCCCAGAGTCCGAGCAGTATGGCGTCGCCCCACAACGAGACCCGGCGCATGACGAGCGGGTCTTCGACGAGCGTGACTGGGTCGACCCGGCTGGCGAGGATGACCGGGATCGTCATATAGATGAACCAACCCGCCCCGATGGCGGCCAAGGTGCCCTTGGGGATCGATCGGGCCGGATCCTTTAGATCGCCCGACATGTTGACGCCCGCCATGATGCCGGTCACGGCCGGGAAGAAGACGGCGAAGACGACCCAGAAATCCTCACGCGGCTGGGTGGGCGCGTCCCACATCTCGACCGGGGCGTCGGGCAGCGGGCTTCCAAACGCCAGCGAGAACAGCGATACCGCGATCAGGATCATGACGACGTACTGGGCGCGAATCGCTGCACGAGCCGAGGTCAGCGCCAGCACGGCCACGAACAGGGTCGCTACGACGCCGACCGAGCGCGCGTCGAGGATCGGGAAGATCCCGACCAGGCTCTCCGCGAACCCGACGGTGTAGAGCGCCACCGAGAGAGCCTGTGCGAGATACAGCGGGATCCCCACGGCACCGCCGGCTTCGATGCCGAGCGAACGGCTGATCATGTAGTAAGCGCCGCCGGTCTTGACCGGCTGATCGGTGGCGATGGCGGCGATCGAGAGCGCCGTGAGATAGGTGATCAAGGTCGCTAGGGTAACGATCCCGAGGGTCGCCGTGAGCCCGACGTTGCCGACTACCCATCCCGACCGCAGGTACATGAGGACGCCGAGAATCGTGAGCAACGAGGGCGTAAAGACCCCCGAGAACGTACCCAGCCCCCGCTCCTCCGGAGCTTCGCTCCGGGCGGGCTTTAGCGTCGGACGTCTAAGGGGGAGTGGGATCATGCCAGATCGCCGGGGAAATCGGGAATCCGCCTCTTGGCCTGAGCGGGCATATAGGTCACCAGCTAGGTTCGGTTCTCATGCCGGGGTCGGAACAAACGCAAGAAGCGATCCTCTTTCTATGTGTCGCCAACTCGGCCCGCAGCCAGATGGCCGAAGGGCTGGCACGATCGATGACCGATCCCGGCGTGGAGATCTATAGTGCCGGTTCCAAGCCAACTGTGGTAAACCCGCTCGCGATTCGGGCCATGGCCGAGATCGGGATCGATCTGTCGACGCACCGGTCGAAACCGATCGATGAAGTACCGTTGGAGCGCGTCGGTATCGTGGTGACTCTGTGCGCGGAGGAGGTTTGCCCGGTGTTGCCAGGGGTCGAGAGTCACCACTGGCCACTCCCAGATCCAGCAGCCGCGACGGGCGGTGAAGACGATCGCTTGGCTACGTTCCGAGAGGTGCGCGATGAGATCCGCACCCGTCTGGAGAGGTCGCTCGCAATGCTCACCAGAAACGCGGGATCCAGCGGGGCGTAGACTCGAGGTACTGCTCATAGCTCGATCCAAACCGGCGTTTGAGCCCGGGTTCCTCGTAGAGCGTTACGAATAGGTACAATGCGAGCGTGACTACCACCGCCAGCCCGAGTATTCCAGGCGAGCGGTTGGTGAGACCAAACCCGAACAGAAGCGTCAAAGCACCGATCGCCATCGGGTTCCGCGACCAACGGTACGGACCGACGGTGACGAACTCGCGCGGTGGGTCGAACGGCGCCGGTGTCCCGTGGCCGAGTGTGACGAGCGTGCCAGCGCAAACCAACGCCAACGTTGCTCCCGCGATCATCAGCACCACACCTGGGAGTCGGGTCCACTCGGGCAACGTTCCTCCCAGTTGCGGATCGAGTGCCTGAGATCGCAGGGCGATCCAGCCGAACGCGAGCACGATTACGAACGCGTAGACCAGAGACCTGAAAGCGGCAAAGAGCGAGCCCACCGTTCCACAGTCTTACCTACCCATACACAGCCGGCAACCGTGTACCCGGACAGCGCAGTTGCCGCCGCCGCCGACGTTGTCTAGGGTGTACAGCGCGTTCGGCCCGGTTGTTGCTTGTTTGGCAACCGGCCCTCGACCCGCGAGGGTCCATTGTAGCCAATCGCACCAGAAAGGACTGCACGAAGCGTGTCTTGTCACCCGATTGTCTCATTGCGCGGATCGCTCGCGCTGGCGTTCGCGCTGCTGCTCGGTGGACCGGCGGTGCTGTCGGCACAGCAGCTCAATCCTTTCGACGAGCCCGAACCCGTGGAAGACCCTCTCCCGCTGGCGATCGGCAACGCTTGGACCTACGCCGGTGACGTCTGGTGGGCGCCACCCAACTCGCGAACGGTGTATCGCGAGAACGTCAAATGGACGATGGAGATCACCGATATCATCGAGCGCGATGGGCTACGTGCGGCGGTGATCAAGGGTCATCCGCAAGACCTGATGTTGTACGAAGAAGGCCGCGAGCAAGGTGATTACCTCTTGATCGCGACCGACAGCGGCAAGTACTACTTGCTGGATGGAGAGCGGGCCGCAGCGGCGCTCGAGCAGGTTCGGGATCCGAGTGACCCGCTAATCGACTTGGTCGATGACCCCGATTTGATCCTCGATCTGCCGCTTTTCGTCGGCAAGCGCTTCTGCTCCGCCAAAGAGCTTCTCCGGCCCGACAAGCTCAACTGCTGGACCGTGTCCGATGAGCAGATCACGACGCTGCCCGGGATCGCCGGTGTGATCGCGACCGAAGAGACGACGTCGTACTTGCTAACACATCGTACCAGCGCTAATCACGCGATCTGGAACTTCGTTCCCGGTGTCGGGTTCACGTCGTTCTCGTTCGGAACCCGCGGCGAGCCATCGGCGGTCGAGCTCATGCTTTTCAAGGTCGAGCTCCGGTCTGACGATGAAGATTCGATGGCGGTAGACGAAACCGCCGGGGAATCAGCCACCGGGCCGACGAACACGCCCCCTCAGTAGGGGTACTCCCCACCCCAAACCAGGGATAAAACCCCACTCCCAGGCGGGTGGCAGATCGCTAGATTCCTAGCGCTCGGGTATTTGTCTACATCTCATACGAGAGGATCAGGAGCGGGGATGAACATCGACGATTTCATGGCGTGGGTCGTTCGGCGCAGCGACGCCGAGCCAGAGTTCCATCAGGCGGTTCGAGAGTTCGCCGAGAACGTGATCCCGTTTGTAAACGACAACCCGAAATACAAAAAGCCTCGCATCCTGGAGCGAATGACCGAGCCGGACCGGGTCATCATGTTCCGCGTCGCGTGGGAATCGGACGACGGGGTCTTTCACGTCAATCGCGGCTATCGAGTTCAGTTCAACAACGCCATCGGACCCTATAAGGGTGGATTGCGGTTCGACCCGTCGGTCAATCTGAGCATCCTCAAGTTTCTGGGATTCGAGCAGTGTTTCAAAAACAGCTTGACGACATTGCCGATGGGTGGCGGCAAGGGTGGTGCTGATTTCGACCCCAAGGGTCGGTCGGACGCCGAGATCATGCGCTTCTGCCAGTCGTTCATGAGCGGTCTCTTCCGCTACATCGGCGAGGACGTCGACGTTCCGGCGGGCGATATCGGTGTTGGGGCGCGCGAGATCGGGTACCTGTACGGCCAGTACAAGCGACTTCGAAACGAGTTCACCGGAGCGATAACCGGCAAGGGTATGGCTTACGGTGGGAGTCTGTTACGCCCCGAGGCGACCGGCTACGGTTGCGTCTACTTCGCGAACGAAATGCTCAAGACCAAGAACGATGGTCTCGAGGGAAAGACGTGCGTCGTCTCTGGCTCAGGGAACGTTGCGCAATACGCGGCCGAAAAGCTCATCGAACAGGGCGCCAAGGTGATTACTCTGTCCGATCGTCACGGTTTCATCCATGAACCCGACGGGTTCACGAAAGAGCGATTGGACTGGGTGATGGATCTCAAAACGAACCGGCACGGCGACCTCGAAGAATACGCGAAAGAGTTCGGCAGCGAGTACCACCCGGACGAAAAAGTCTGGGGCGTGTCGTGCGATCTCGCTTTTCCATGTGCGACACAGAACGAGATCCAGCTCGAAGACGCCAAGGCGCTGGTGAAGAACGGCTGCAAGGTGGTCTCGGAAGGTGCGAACATGCCGGTTCACTTCGATGCGGCGGAGGTAATCGCGGAATCCGGGGTTGTGCTGGCACCGGGCAAAGCGGCAAACGCCGGCGGCGTCGCCATTTCAGGGCTCGAGATGACTCAGAATGCGATCCGGATGAGCTGGACGCGTCAAGAGATCGACCAGCGCCTACAGAAGATCATGCGCAACATCCACGACCAGTGCGTCGAATACGGCAAGGACAACGGCCGCGTCGACTACGTGAAGGGCGCCAATGTGGCCGGCTTCCTCAAGGTCGCCGACGCGATGCTCGCCTACGGCGTGGTGTAGTCGTCCCAGGGACCCGCGAGCAAGTCTCGGGCGCTACGACGCTGCTGGAGCGTACCAAGTACTGCGATCCGGTCACCACCTCGAATTCTCGTGTCGGGCCCCGGGTTGGTGTTTATGCTTCTGCCGCGTGCGGTTGCTAGAACCGTGGCTCCCGAGCGTCCTCGAATCTCGAGTTCACCGATCGATCGTTCTGCCATGCCGCGCGCCGACGGCACCTTGATCCACTCGATAGTAGCTGCGCGCTGGGATGTTCCGAGGTCGGAGAGGATCTCAGCGTATCGTTTTGAGAGCCCGCCCTCTCGAATGGGACCGTACATCTCCTCTCGGACCACATCGCTGAACGTCTGAATATCAACCGGCGACTTGTCGTACGCGATGAGCACTTGTCGCGCCATCTCGAGCCCCGCCTCGAGTTCGGGCTGCACGACTTCGTGGATGCCGAACCTGGCTAACTCTGCAAGCTCGGCCGGATCGCGGGCACTGCCAATCAGAACAGCGTTCGGGTTAACCCTTTTCATGTGGTCCACAACGGCACGCGTCAAAGAGATGTCATGAACTGCGATTAGAACGAGCCGGGCTTTGGCGGCGCGCGCGGCCGCTAGAACCTCGGGCCTAGAAGCGTCACCCCAAACGACGGAATGCCCGAGCGTACGAGCGACATCGGAAAGCGCATGATCCAGCTCTATGACAGCAAACGGAACTCCGATCTGGCGCATGATCTCGGCGACCGGGCGCCCTGTCCGCCCGTAACCGATGATGACGGTGTGATCGGTAGTGTCGCCGGTCGCCGCCGGCACCGGAGCGGGCGGTATTTGGCCTGGAAACAACCGCCAAGCGATCTGGTGAAGCGGTGTGGCAACCCGGAAGAGCGCCGGCGACAGGACCATTGTTGCCAAGGCGACGGTGAGGGCGAGCGCATAATGATCTTGCGAGATGCCACCGGTACTGATCCCGGTACGTGCCAAGAGAAAGGAGAACTCTCCCATCTGGGCTAAACCGAGGCCGACGATCCATGGCTCCACCCCACGACGACCGAACATCCACGCCAGCGAACCGCACACTCCAGCTTTTACGACGACGACAAAAACGATCGCGGCAAAGACGACTGCCGGATCGGCGAGCAGGTACCGGGGATCAAAGAGCATTCCCGCTGAGGCGAAGAAGAGCAAGCCGAAGACATCGCGCAGAGGGACGATGTCGCCTAGCGCCTGGTGGCTGAACTCCGATTCGCTCATCACCATTCCAGCGACGAAGGAGCCGAACGCGAAGGACAACCCGAAGAGATAGGTACCGTAACCCACGCCCACGCCAAGCGCGACGATGCTAATCATGAACAGCTCGCGCGATTCCCAGCGCACGATTCGCCGCAACAAGAACGGGATTAGGCGAGTACCGATGAAGATCATAGCGACGAGGAACAGCCCAGCACGCAGGAACGTCAACGCGACGTCCCCAAACGCGCTTTCCATGTCGCCGAGGCGCGGCAGCACAATCAGCATCGGCGCTACGGCGAGATCTTGCACTACAAGGAGCCCAATCATTGCGCGACCCGCGATTGCGTCCGCCTTGCCGGTGCTGAGCAGTAGCTTGAGCACGACCATCGTGCTCGACAGCGACACCATCGCCCCCATCCAAATGGCAGGGGTCCGCTCCCACCCGAGCACGCTCTCGGCGAACAACGCTCCCAGCGCCCCGGTCAAGAGGATCTGGATCGGCCCGCCAATAAGGGCCAATCTGCGGACACGAACCAGGTCACCAAACCGCAATTCGAGCCCGAGTGCGAACAACAGAAGGGCGACCCCGATCTCCGCCAACAGCTCAATGTCGTGAATCTCGACGACCGTGGGTCCCGCTGTATGGGGCCCGACGGCGATCCCAGCCAGGATGTACCCCACGAGGAGCGGTTGGCCGAGCCGGTGCGCGACCAGGCCACCGACCACACCGGCCACGACGATTAGGACGAGGTCAGCCGCTATCCCCATGATCCTCGGCCGGTTGAGTGTCGATAAGTCTTCAGCCCGTGCTTGATCGACGCCGTTGTTTGCCCAGGACGGCAACTATCGTCAACACCGCGAGCGGGCCCACAAATGCAAGCAGCGCTATGCGATGCAGAGCGAGGTCAACATGTCCGCTCTGATCCAGGATGAGGTATGCGACGTAGATCACGTAATAGCAGAGGAAGACGAATCCCTCCCAGCGCTCGATCGCATAGTTCGTGAAGAATACCGGAAGACAGGCGAACGCGACTACGCACAGAATCGGGAAATCGAAACTCGTCACGGAAACGGGGATCCACAACGGCGTGTCACTGGTGATCGCTGTAAGGCTCAACACGACGAGAAGGTTAACGACGTTGCTGCCGACGATGTTACCGACCACGAGGTCGGTTTCAGCGCGCCGGAGTGAAGAGATGGTGGCCGCGAGCTCGGGCAGCGAGGTGCCCACCGCCAGAATCGTCAGGCCGATAACCAGTTCACTCGCGCCCATCGAGCGCGCGACATCGGTGGCGCCACTGATGACGAGACGCGCGCCCAGATACAGAAGAAACGCTCCGGCGAGAACCATTGCTGCTTGGACCGATCGACGGTTGATTCGCGGTGATGATTCGGCGGGCTCGTTCGAGGTTGCCAAGGACCGAACCCGAAAAAGCACCGCGAAATACATGCCAGCGAGTATCAGCGAGAGGCTGCCCTCGAAGCGGTCGAAACGTCCATCAAACACCATGCCGAAGACCAGCACCGATGCCGCGATCATGACGGGGATGTCGAATCGGACAAGCCGGTCGGCGACGCGGAGCGGGGTGATGAGCGCGGCGATCCCGAGGATGAGGAGCACGTTGCAGATGTTGCTGCCAACGATATTGCCCACCGCCATGGTCGAGTGATCGGTGGCGACAGCGCTCAGGGCCACGGCGATCTCCGAAGCGCTCGTTCCCAACGATACGACGGTCAAACCAATGACGACTGGGGGGATACGGAGAGAACGAGCCAGCCCGGCTGCCCCGACGACGAAAGATTCCGCGCCCAGACTCGTGATGCCGAGGCCGAGGACCAGGATCAGGAGCGACACAGAAGGGTGAGCGCCGCCGGCTAAAAAACCGGCCGGGCCTCCGGCGGCACCAGCTTCACGATCCACAACCCGGAGTTCGGGTCCGACGCGAACACGTTCCCCTTGTAAGGCTGCGCACCCCAAGTGTCGGTCGTGTTGGGGGTCGTCCCCTCGGAGTCTTCTGTCATGTACCAGCCGATCTCGCGGCCCTGCCGGTATAGATCACCACGCAGCTCGCCCGAGATATCGAGCACGCGAAGGCCGGCCTGGTAGTATCCGATGTACAGCTTGTCGTCCTCGGCCCACATGTTGTGGGCGCCGGCCTCGGGGACGCGGTAGTAACCGACCTCGACCGGACGGCGAACATCCGAAACGTCGATCACGTGGATGTACCCGCGTGGCCCGTTCAAACACTCCGCACAGCCAAAGATCTCGTCGCCGGCAAAGATGTAGTCGCCGTACCGAACCGCATGGTGCGTGTTTCCGTACGTCTCGCCGTCGTTCCCGAGCTGATACTGGTACTTGTGTTGCGACACGAATTGCGGGTCAGTGGGCGTCCCACCAGCGGAACCGTTTCCGACGTCTAAGATAACGACGCCGTCGTCCCAATAGCTGAGATAGGCGAGGCCATCCTCGACGTTGACGTCGTGCAGCCACTTGTTCTGCTTGTCGAGACCCCAGCGCCCAACTCGATGTGGGTTCGCCGGGTCGGAGATGTCGACGATGTGCATATCAGCGGTTCCATAGTGCACCGCGTAGACGAGATTCTCCTCGATCCAAACATTATGAACTCCGCCTGTCAGACCGTCGGTAAAGTGCACGATCCGAGTTGGGTGGGCTGGATCGCCGATGTCGAGAAGGGTGATGCCGTTCCTTCGATTGGCAGCGTTCTCGCTGGTGACGACCGCAACCGAGGCGTCACCGTTGATCTTGATGTCGTTGACCCGGCGACCGTCAAACGCCAGTGAATCGGTGATCACCGGCTGGCTCGGATCGGTCACATCCCAGGCGTACATGAGGTTCCCCGAATAAGTGCCTGTGTATGCGTAGTCGCGGCCGTCCTGGCCTTCGAATACCCACAAGTCGGTCGTTGATTGACCGGCTGGAGTGACGCCGTGGGCGATGAGCCGGACGGTGTGTCGCGGCGGTCGGGGGGTGGCGACGATTTCGGCTACGGCGCTGTGCGAACCGACGCTCGCCATCACCCGGTGAAGCCCTACCTCGTAGGCGACAAACGCGCCGTTCGCATCGACGAACGCCCGATCATGGGCGTGTCCGGGGCCCGGTAGAAGCGTCCACTCGGTCGGCACGTCCTCCAGCTCGCGGCCACGCGCATCGGTCGCGGTGGCCGATAAGTGGGTGACGTCTCCGACCTGCACGGTTTGCGTACCGGGTTCGATCTCGAGCCCCCGCACAGGATCTTGCTCGACCCGCATCGACAGCGACCCGCTGACGTCGCCCGAGCGTGCGGTCACTCGTGCTTCACCCGGGGATACCCCGATCGCCATGCCACCGGATGTCACGCGCAGAGCGCTTGGATCAGAAGACGCCCACTCGATCGCGGCATCGCGCCGCGGATCACCTCCGGCTAACGCCCTCGCCGTCAGGGTTGCTCGCGTACCAACGAAAATAGTCGGTTGCGGTTTGATCTCGATCTCGTCGACAGGCGCCGGAGTGACGTAGACGCGAACGAACCCAAAAACGTCGTCAAACCCCGGCCCATCGCGTCGGGAGCGTCTGACCCTGGCGCTGATGACTTCCTCGCCGGGCACGATCCCCAACACCTCGGACGTTTCTGGATCGTACCAAGCGCCGCTGCCTCGAGAACTGATGCGCATCATGATGTCATCGAGCGCGTTGCCATCCTCGTCGAGCGGGGTGATCTCGACGGGCACGCGCTCGCCGGCTCGGACGGTGATCGCTTCGGGTGAAACCCGCACTCTGGCCACCGCTTCTTCGGGATAGGTCTGGGCGTTCGCCGCTACCGTGGTTAGCGCCGACAACCCGACGAGGACGATGAGCGCGCGCGTAATTCGGCAGATCGAACAGACGGACAAGGGAAAACCTCCGCGTTGCACTTTGGATGAAATCACCTGATTGGCGCACCGTGGCTTGGTGGACAGTCGTCCTGACTGGCCGCCTCTGCATCGGCGATGAGCTGTTTCAAGTTGGTCGGGATCGGGTGGGCCTTCATGAGCTTTGCCATGTACACCAGGTTGTGGGCCATGTATCGAGCCGTCTTGTTGGTGTACATGTGTTTGTCGCCGCCGGCCTCGATATAGCTCGGGCCTGGACCTGCATCGCCGACCCAGTAGCAATCCGAGTTTGGCGGCACGATGCACACATCGCCCTCGAACTCGACGAACGATTTCGG
>CBDUCI010000061.1:0-11032 GCA_965365605.1 uncultured bacterium | reverse complement strand
AACCAGATCACGGCCTCGCTGGGTGGTCCGATCGTCCCCGACCGTCTGACGGCGTTTGGCTCGGTGGAGATGACCGGTGCGGCCAGCTTCTTCCCGGCCAGCTCGGGCTGGAACCCGGCGGCGGGTGGTTTCAACTCGAGCGGCACGACGGAGACGATCCTGCCTGGTGACCGCGGCAGCGACACGCGGGTCCAGACCAAGATGACGGCGTTCCTGCCTGCGAACGCGAAGCTGACGGGCACGTACCTGTTCAACCGCGAGCAGCGCGAGCTCTATCACGATCTAAGCAATGGGACAGGCGTTACGCTCGGTCTGAACCAGAACCTGAGCTGGTTTGCGACGCGTCAGAAGACGCACGACATCATCGTGGGTTACGACCAACAGATCTTCCAGACGGCGGAGAAGAGCCTGAACCTCCAGGTTCGGGGGAACTTCCACCAGTCGAAGTACGTCCGGGGCACGCCGCTGAACGCCCAGACGGCTCAGATCCTTTTGGACGACCCGGACTTTGGCGCTGAGGTTTGCGCCGAGTTTGGCAATGCGTGTCAGCGCGGGCTCGATGTGGTGGACTCGTTCGACCCCGACTTCCTGAACTGGAAGTGGGACGACGTGGAGTTCTTCTTCGAGGACTTCATGACCGCGGGCGCCATTCCGAACATCCCGACGGTCCGCACGAGCGATCCGGACGCGGTGTTTGGCGTGCCGCAGATCTTCGGTAACGAGGGCTTCGGGAACTCGTTCCGTCGTCGCAACGAGCGGCGTTACGGTATCCGCGTGGACGTGGACAGCCAGCTCAACCGAGTGCACCGGATCAAGGTTGGCGGTGAGTACAACTGGATCAACTTCGACGTACACTCGGTTCAGTTCACCAGCGGTCAGTTTGCTGACGAAGCGAACGTAGACCCGCGCATTGCGGCTGTTTACGCTCAGGACCGGTTGGACTACGGCGACCTTGTGATCGACCTGGGTGTGCGCGTCGACCACTGGGATCCGAACGCGATGATCCCACTGTTGCCGGGCGTGGTCCCGTGCGACATCTCGGCGTTCGATCAGTGCTCCGAGGACGCGGTGGCGGTGGAGGGTGTGAGCCACACGGAGGTCTCACCGCGTTTGGGCGTTGCGCACCCGATCACGGACAACACGCAGGTGCGTTTGTCGTACGGCGTGTTCCACCAGCTTCCGCAGCTTAGGCACTACTTCTCGAGCGTGTTCACGGACTTCGTGGCGGCGCAGCAGAACCCGAACATCACGTACGGTAACCCGAACCTCGACTTCGTCTCGACGACGGCGTTCGAGGCCGGTATCACGCACCTGTTGAGCGACAACATGGTGCTCGACATCGTGGGTTACAACCGTGACCGTCGTGGAGCGGTGCGTCTGGATGTGTTCCAGACGAACGACATCTTCCAGGGTGTTCTCGAGCGTCGCGTGTTCTTGAACGGCGACAACGGGAACGTGAAGGGATTGGACATCACGATCCAGAAGCGTTACTCGGACTACTGGTCGACGAACCTGGCGTGGTCGCTGCAGTGGGCCCGCGGCACGACGTCATCGCCGACGGAGTTCGCAGTGGGTGGCGGTTTGGGTCGTCTGTTCGACCCGCTGTTCCCGGGCAAGCTTTTGACGCCGCCTTCGGAGCTTCAGAACGAGACGTTCGACCGTCTGCACACGATCAACTGGACGTGGACGTTGCGTTTCCCGTCGGACTTCCGCGAGGGAACGACGGCGGGCCGGATCTTCAACAACGTGGGTGTGTTCATGGTGTACAACGCGCACTCGGGCGAGCCGTTCACGCGGCGTTCGACCGAGGGCCAGGGCGAGGCGTTGGAGGACATCAACGCGAGCCGTCTGCCGTGGGTGCACCAGGCCGATATCCGGTTCACGAAGGCGTTTGCGCTGGGTTCGGGGATGGATCTGGAGCTGTTTGCCGGCATCCTGAACTTCCTGGACATCGAGAACGTGCTCGAGGTGAACGAGAGCTCGGGTCTTGCGGACATCACCGGCTTCGAGGATCAGTTTGCGGAGACGCCGCTGATCCCGGTCAGCGACCGTACGGACGGGAGCGGCCCTGGGGACTTCCCGGTGGCGATCTCGGATCTGGTGGAGGAGTTCCAGGACGAGTACTCGCTCCAGGACTTCAACCGTGACGGTTCGATCTCGTTCGATGAGGCGCAGCAGGCGCTTCGGAACGCGAAGCAGGCGTCGGGTGACGGAGCGGACTTCATCGTCGGCAGCAACGTCGGTGATTCACCGCTCAATTACGGGACCCCGCGTCGGTACCGTTTTGGTGTTGAGTTCCGGTTCTAAGCAGCTGCTTAGCTCGGTGGGGGGTGCCGTTGTGTGGCGCCCCTCACCGTACCAAATCCATCAGGAGGTTGCATGGTGTTAAGAAGGTGGTTTGAGAGCTCGCGGCTGCGGAGCCAGTTTACGGGCTTTACGGCCGCGGTACTGCTGTTGGCGGTCGCGGTGACGGCCGTCGGCGAGCCGCCGAAGGACCGGCCGAACAACGGTCGGGACCTGACGGGTGCGGTGACGCCGACGCTGATCACGGTGGACCGTAACCGCATGATTCTGATCTTGGTCGACACCGGCGATATCGCGTCGGGCTCATCGGTCGGCGGCGGCGGTTTTTGGAGGACGACGACCGACCAGTACATCTTCTCGTCGGGTCCCAATGTTGGAGCGGTGATCCCCGACGGACAGATCGTGTTCTACAAGGGTGGCCCGTTTACGGAGACGGGAACGGGCGGCCCGGTGTTTAGCGGTCAGGGGCTGGACGACTTCTTTGTCAGCACCGACCCGGCGGATGTGGGGAACTTCCCGGAGGTCTGCACGGTGGACCAGTTCCGGCAGGAGCAGTTCCCGTCGCTGGGGTCGTTTGCGGGCGAGCCGTTCCCGGGCTTTGCCGACATCACGGTCTGTACGGCCTCGAACGACATCACGATCGGCACGTGCGGTACGTGCGGCGGCTTGCGGGTCGGCGTGGAGATCGTGGAGGTCGCATTCCAGTTCAGCGTTCCGGCGGTACAGGACTTCACGTTCTTTGCCCTCCGGATCTTTAACCGTACGGAGTTCCTGAACGCGGGGAACTCGCCGCTGCAGCCGGCGGGTCCGTACGACCTGTCGGATGTGTCGGTGGCGTACGCGATCGATCCCGACCTGGGTGAGGCCGGTGACGACCAGATCGCGTTCTTCCCCGATGTTCAGACGATGACGTGGTGGGACTCGGACTTCAGCGAGCCACAGTTCCAGAACCCGACCGGTATCGGCGGCGTGACGTACCTGAAGACGCCGGTCGACCCGGCGACGGGTGAAGAGGTGGGTCTGGCGGAGTTCACCGTGTTCACGAACGGGAACCCGCGCCCCGACCCGTTGGACAAGGAGACGTGGTACGCGCTGATGCTGGGCGACCCGGCGGAGGTGGTGCTGGAGGTCGACCCGCGTGACATCCGTGGTATGGCGTCCTCGGCACTGTTCCCGCTGCCGGCGGGGGAGTTCGTGGAGATTTACGCCGCGATCTTCTACGCCGACATCTCGGGCTCGCCGCCGGCGCAGCTATTGGCCGAGGCGTACAAGAACCTGGCCACCGGTGAGCTGGTCCCGGACGCCAACGACGACCCGATCTTCGACAACTTCCGTCTGGTCCAGCAGACGGCCCAGGCGACGTTTGACGCCGGGTTCGTGGTGCCGACGGCACCGCCCAAGCCCGGTGTGACGCTGGTTCCGGGCGACGGCCAGGTGACGATCGTGTGGGACGGCACGCCGGTGGCGAACATCAACCCGTTCGCCAAGGTGGCCCGCGATCCGTTCAGCCGGCTGGGCGACGGCACACCCGACCCGGATGCGGGCGGTCTGGGGATCATCCTGGCGGCCGATGACGAGATCTTCGATCCGTCTCGCGACGTGGGCGGCCTGAGCGGGTTCGTGACGGCCGGTACGGCCGGTCTGACCGGCCAAGAGGTAACGAACGCGGCGTTCAACCTCGACTTCGTGATCCAGGACTTCCAGGGGTTCAACGTCTACCGGTCGTTCACCGGCATCGGCGATGACGCCGAGCTGATTGCTCAGTTCGATGCGGCCGACGGCATTGCGGCGGGTCTCTTCTGCACCAGTGCGCAGGCGGTGTTCGACGTCGCCGACGACGGCGCGTTCGTGACCACGGTGTGCACGCAGACGACGACGCTCAACATCGGCGGCGACACGGGTCTCGGGTTCGCGGTGATCGATCGCGGCGGGAACTTCCCCGATCCGGCGAGCGGTCCGGGGTTGCTCAACGGGATCCCGATCTCGTACGCGGTGACGGCGTTCGCGGTCAACCCGGGCCAGTCGCCGGTGACGTTGCCGACCCAGGAGGCATTCGACGTCTTGAACAGCGGTCCTTCCCCGGCGGCACCGTTGGTGCTGGAGTCGGGTCTGGCGCCGCTGTTGAGCGCGACCCCGCGCTCGAACGCGAGCTCGTTCATCGACGCCGAGATCGGCGACCTGACGATCGTCGATGGTGACCTGAACCCACTGGTCGGGTTCGAGGCGGACATGCCGATCGATGACAATGGCGTCCTGACAGGTCCGATCCCGCCTTCGGGTACGTTCAACGGTACGGTGAACATCATCAACCCGGCGGCGATCCCGCCCGACTTCGACGCGTTCATCACGATCGACCGGGTGGATACCGTCTTCAACTTTGTCGGCGGTGGTGGGAACTACGAAGACGACTTCTGCGGCTGCGGCTTTGGTGCCGGGTTCGACATGCTTCCCGGCGTCGACCCGCGCGGGAAGCAGATCTTCTGGAGCGTCCGCGACGGCTCTGGGAACATCCTGCAGACGCCCGAGGGTCCGGCGCAGGGGAGTGTGTTCACCGACTTCATCTCCTTCACCGGCACGGGCGCGATCACGCCTGGTACGCTGTCGATCCTCTCACCGGATGACCCGTCGCAGGGCGTGGCGTTCACCGTGACTTGGGACTCGGCGATCGGGAACCGTTCGACGTCGTCGGGTCGTGGCGCCGAGCAGATCCAGGGCGGCGTGCCGGCCTCGGTGGCGACTCTTGACTTCGAGGTCGGCGCCTACGGCCAGTACGGCTACGGTGACTTCGAGATTACGTGGAGCAACCAGGGCGGTGTGCTGACGCTGAGCTCGGTGCGCGACATCTCCAACGGTATCGATGTGCCGTTCAGCAGCACGTGGGGCCAGCCCGGGACGTGGGGCTTTGCGGCCGAGACCGGTCTGGGCGCGGCCGAAGAGGTCGTGGCCGCACAGATCGAGGCCGGGTCGCCAGGTACGGGCGGACCGGCTCCGGTGCCGCGGACGGCTTCGGGCAAGGTTCTGTACCCGGATCCGTTGTGGAGCTTCCTGGGTGGCCAGAACACGAGCTTTGGCGCGGCCATGCAGGGCGCACCGCACTGGACGGATCTGCCGTTTGATCCCAACGTGTTCGCTACCATCGGCGCGCTTCCAGGCTTCCCGGCGTTCCGTGCGCCGGTGGCGCAGGAGGGTGCGCTACAGCAGACGGCGGCGCTGTACACCTGTCCGGCGGGCGGCGGCTTTGGCTGCGCCGGTGCGGCCGGGTTACAGGGCACGCGGCTGATGCTGAACGCGGTGTGGCTCGATATGGCGTTCAACACGCTGCCGGCCGATGGTGAGACATGGGTCGTCCAGCTGCCGAACGCGGTCGGCACTACGTCGCGTCCGCCGGTGCCGGGCATGTCGCTCCAGATCCCGCTGGCGGGTGGCACCAACGAGCTGGCAAACGCGGACTTGTCACAGGTCCTGGTGGTTCCGAACCCGTTCATCGCGCAGAACGAGATCACGCGCGGTAACGGGTTGCAGCGGATCCAGTTCACCAACATGCCGCCCCAGGCGACGCTGCGGATCTACACGATCAGCGGCAACCTGGTACGTGTGCTCGAGCACACCGACGGTAGCGGCACGTTGGAGTGGGATGTGCGTACGCGATTCGACCTGTTCGTGGCGAGTGGGAACTACTACTTCCACGTAACGACGCCGGACGGTCGGACGAGTTTGGGACGTTTTGCGGTTATCAATTAGACGCGGCGCAGAGGGCGCGGCCCGCCGTAGGGCGGGCCGTCCCTCGACGCAGCCCTTTGACTTTGGAGGTAGTCTGACATGAAGAAGCTCTGGAGAAGCGTTGGGCTGGGGAGCTTCATGGGCGTGCTGCTGCTCGCCGCGTTTACCCCGGTTCGCGCGCAGACGACGGGCGACCTTCCGCCGATCCTGCAGGGTCGTGAGGAGGGGTTCTCGTTTATCGGGAACGCCGGCGGGGAGTTTTTGACGATCCCCGTGGGCGCTCGTGGCGTGGCGATGGGACAGGCGTTTACGGCGGTAGTGGACGACGTGAGTGCGTTGTGGTGGAACCCGGCGGGGTTGGGCTTTATGCGCAGCCCGGCGGCGTTCTTTACCAACATCAACATGCCCTTGGACGTACAGTACAACTATGCAGGTATAGGCGCGCCGGTGTTTGAAGGCAACGGCGTGATCGGGGCGGCCTTTGGCGTCTTGACGATGAACGAGATGCAGGTGACGACGATCGCGCAGCCGACGGGCGCGCCGGAGCAGTTTGACAGCTGGAGCTCGGCGACACAGATGTCGTATGCCCACAACTTGAGCGACCGTTTTACGGCGGGTGCGAGCTTCAAGTGGGTGCACGAGAACATCTTTGGTCTGACGTCGGACGCGTTCCAGTTTGACTTTGGGACGAACTACCACACGACGTTTGCGGGTCGTGGTATCCGTTTGGCGTTCGTGGTGCAGAACATCGGCACGAACTTCAAGAGCGAGGGTTCGCGGTTACAGGTGGCGGCCCGTCCGCCGGAGTTCCCGACGTTCCCGAACTCGGGTAACCTGCCGTTGGAGTTCAAGACGGAGGACTTCCGTCCGCCGACGACGCTGAAGACGGCGCTGGCGTACTACTTGGTGGAGAGCGAGTCGTCGACGTTCATCGTCAACGGCGAGTTCTCGGCCCCGCGTCAGCTGCAGACGACGGTGTCTGTGGGTGGAGAGTGGTCGCAGGTATTGACACCAGCGAACAACGGTGGCGCGGTGGCGACGACAGTGTCGGCTCGCGGCGGGTACACGTACCAGCAGGACGAGGAGGACCTGGATCTGAGCCCGAACGACGGCGACACGCTTCGCGGTCTGGGGTTTGGCGCGGGTCTGCAGTTCGACTTCACGACGTTTGGGGCGGCGTTTGATTACGCGTTCCGCGATTGGGGTCGCCTCGGTGGTACCAACAACTTCAGCGTCTCGGTGCTGTTCTAGCGGGCACCCAGCCATCGCTAGGAACAGCTAGAGGGCTGAAAAGAAGCGCCCGGGCAGTAATTTGCCCGGGCGCTCTCTATTGGGGACGGTGGTCATTTGTGCCGGCCTTGCCGCTTGTCGGCCCGACAACGACATTAAACTCTGAACAATTCCCGAATATTTGACGGAAGGAAGCGACGATCCGATCACGGGTCGTGATTTGCTCAGCATACTGTCAAACCCAGGAGAACACCTCGCATGCCGAAGTCTTTCGCCAGCCGACTTTTGATTCCCATCGCCGTCATCGCCGGAGCGCCGGGCCTGGCGGCGGCGCAGGGTCAGGTGAGCTTGGCCCTCGAAGTCAACCGTTATTACGGAGAACATGAACGAGCGCTCGTGGAAGGTGCGGTAGAGGTGCCGTTCACGCTCATGACCTTTACGTCGGATGGAGAGAGCCTGCAGGCGCAGGCCAAAGTCGAGGTCGAGATCGTGAAGACGGGTGGCGAGCAGGTCTATCACACCGAGCGTGATATTCACCCCGTTGCGGCGAATGAGGCGATGGCGAGGTCGGATAGGGTTTCGACGATCGAGACTTTTGCGATCTACGCGCCACCTGGAGACTATGTCGCGACCGGCCGCATCACAGATCTGACGACGCAGCAAAGCTACGAGATGGCGACCCCGTTGGTGGTGCCTCTCGAGCGGCCTTTCTTTAGCGATGTGTTGCTCTCGAATCGAGTTCAGAAGAACGTCCAGCTCGAGGAGGGCAGCTACCTCCCGTACCTCATCGGGACGACGATGTTCAATCCGAACCCGCGGAACGTCTTCTACAAAGACTCTCCGCTGCTCTATTTCTACTACGAGATAAACCCCGAAGTTGCGGGTGGTGAGGAAGGCACCCACGAGCTTCAGATGCTGGTCCTCGGCGCGGATGGCGAGGTCGTCAAGAACCTCGGTGAGCGGGCGATCAAAGTCAGCGAGGGTCGGAACTTCGACTTGGGTGCGTTCAACATCGCCGGTTTGTTGCCGGGTGAGTACATCTTGGAGGTCCAGTGCTTGACGTGTGGGGATGCCGCCCAGCTCGATGCCAGCTTCGAGGTGCGTGAGCCGCTTCAGTTGGCGCGAACCCAGCTACTGGGACGCACTGCGCCGACCGAACGCCCAGCTCCAAAGTACTACGCGGGGTTCACTCCGGCTCAGGTCGACAGCGTCGTTAAGGTCATGGACGTGTGGTTCTCGACCCAGCAGAGGCAACTCTTGAAGACGCTGAACAACGACGGCAAGATCGAGTTCCTGAACCGTTTCTGGGCCAGCCTCGACGCCGACCCGGCGATCGGCGATCCGGATACGGAGGAGAACGAGCCAAAGATCGTGTTCGAGCAGCGAGTCGCCTATGCAGACCAGGTCTTCTCGAGCAGCCAGATGCTCGGCCGGGATACCGACCGCGGTCAGATCTACATCTTGTATGGTGAGCCGACGGAGCGCTTTGACCGTCCGTACGAGGCGACAGTCGGGCCATATGAGATCTGGAACTACACGAACCAAGGCGACACCTTCGCTTTTGGGGACTTCTCGCGGGACGGTAGATACCGGTTGATCTACTCGACCAATCGTCTGTTTGTAGGTGATCCGAACATCCAGACTCAGGTCGACGGGGGACAAGTTTCCGTCCGGCAAACGACGATCCCGCTTGGGCGCGGTTACGAGACGATCATCGAGGACATCCTGCAGAACCGGGTAACCACCCGGAGCTTCCAGCGGTAGGGCCGGGCCAACTCGGAACGTTCACCGCGGGTAAACCGTCAACTCAAAGGGTCTAGAGACGTGAGCCTCGACCGTCGAGCCACGCTACTATGTTTCGTGTGTGACGTGAGTGCGATCGAGTTGCCCAATCGGCTGCGCACTGTAACCGACGAGACGTGGTCGTACGTGGATATCGTGCAGGTCCGCAGCAAGACGCTTTCCTCTGGAGAGTTGGAGAGCGCGACACGCAGTTGGGTCCGGCGGTTAAGCGATTTGCCGACGCTCGTAGTCGTTAACGATCGCGTCGACGTTGCGTTGGCAGCGGGCGCCGATGGCGCGCATTTGGGTCGCTCCGACCTCGGGATCCAACGGGCCCGGGAAGTGGCCGGCGAGGGGTTTATCTTGGGGGCTTCGACTCACAACCGCGAGGAGCTATTGAAGGCCCAGGATGAGGGTGCTGATTACGCTGGGCTGGGAGCGTTCTACCCCAGCTCGACCAAGCATGATACGACTCAGCTGGAACTCCAACCTGCAGGTCTTGAGGGCTCGGTGCCAAACCTGACGCTGCCGGTGCTGGCGATCGGTGGGATAACCGCTGAGCGAATCCCGGCCGTGCTCGAGGTTCCGGTGGTCACCGGCGTGGCGGTCGGGTCGGCGATCCAACATGCCGGCGATCCCGCGCGCGCGATCCGGGATCTGAGCATCGAGCTGAGAAGAGCCGCAGCGGTCTGCGAGCTAAAAACATGATGAGCCGCATCCTTCAGGTGGCTGCCTTCTCGCTCGTCGTGCTGGGAAGCTGCAGCCCGCAGAGCGGTGGCGAGCTCATCGACGAGCAGGAGATCGCGCGCCCGCCGGACCGGCCGCTCATGGTGCCGGGCAGCGTATCGGTCGTCGAGCGCGCCAGATTGGCCACAGACGGTCGCGTCGAACGCCCGAACGATCTCGCGGTCGACGACGGAGGTAACCTGTACGTCCTCGATCTCGCCGACCCGCCGCAGTTCGTCAAGTACGACTCGACCGGCCAGTTCGTGCGCCGCATGGGTGACGTGAATGACCAGTCGGAGCAGCCGCTTGGAGTGCTCGAGTTCGCGCTGGCCCCGTGGAACACGCTGCTCGCGGTCGACCGGTCGCGAAACAAGCTGCTCACTTACCTGACCCTCGGGACATTCGCTTCTTCGCTCGACATCAAGCCCGGGTACGCGCTCGACGTTCATCCACTTCCGGAGTTTGGCGAGTTTTACCTCCACAAGTGGTCGCCCGAGCGCAGCCGGGCGGTCGTCGTCCACATGCGTGCGCCGGCGGATTCGCTGGCCACGACGTACGAGGTACAGATACCGGGCGGTCTTTCGGTCCGCAGGGAGGCGCGGGGTGTCAACTTTCACACCGCGGTCGATCGTCAAGGTCGCTTGTACGTCGCGTTCTACGACGGGTATCCGGTGCGCATCCTGGAGCCCGACGGCCAGACCGTGAGGCTGGTCGACCTGGATCGCGAGCCGGTCCCAAAGAGCGCGGATCAGATTGCGCGCGAGGGCGACGAGAATCTGGAGACGCTGCGCGATCGGGCACCGGATATCGATGAGGCGGTACTCGTGGAAGCGGCTCAGCCGGACTCGGTGCTGCCGATCATCGAGGAGCTGATCGTTGATCCGCTGGGTCGACTTTGGGTGCGAACGAACCGACTTGAGGCCGTCGATACGACCCCGTTCGATGTGTTCAACGAGGCCGGAGATTATCTCGCGCGGGTTGACATCCCCGGCAAGGTTGTGCGCGCGACATTCGACACAGCCGGTGCGCTGTACGTGATCGCGTCAGGGGAAACCGATACTGATTTGGAAATCATCGCTTACGAGGTTCGCTTCGAGGAACCTCAGTCAACGCCAACCAGCGACAACTCCACCTGACGCCTTAGCGAGGTGCCTGTCTCGCGGTCCTCGAGTTCTACCGTCAAGACGTAGTCGCCGGGCGGCGACTTCGATACATCGAGCGAGAAGTACTCGAGTAGCGGGTCGACCCCCGCCTGCGAGCGCTCAAACGA
>CBDUCI010000060.1:0-11053 GCA_965365605.1 uncultured bacterium | reverse complement strand
GCGACGTCGACCTGGAGCAGATCTACTCGCAAGGGATCAAGGCGGTGCTCGAAGCCAGCGGCTGCGATTACGACTCGGAATCCGTCCTCGACGGCACGCCCGGCTAACTCGGCAACCCGATCCGGATTGCGGTGAGCTGAGGCGATCTCGAATCGGTACCCCACGTTCGCTGACTGCAAGACCTTCTCCGCCTTGGCGACGATTTCGCGATCGGACTTCGACCCCGCCAAGATCAACACTTCAGGTTTGTCTGTGCCCGTTGCGCTAGTCATCGCCATCACTCGATCCACTCGTGAAAGTCGTCTCCGATGACACCACGTTGCTTGTACCGTAACATGGCGTCCTGACAAGAACACGCAAACGGCGTGTCCGGGATGGCGTCAAGCAAACTCCAGGTGATTTCTGGAATTCGATTGACGGCTTCATCCGACCGCCGACGGCGTTCAGTGTCTTCTATCTCGGCCACTCCCTCAGCGAAAGCGGTGACGTAAGCGATGGGGTGGTAACAGATCTCCAGCTCGCGCGCCAGGAATGCTTCCGGCGCCAGCGTCATTCCTACGAGCTCCGCCCCCAGTTGACGTAGCATCTTTACCTCAGCCGGCGTCTCCAACCGCGGACCTTCTGAAACCGCATACACGGCCCCACTCGCCACAGGTGTCCCGTATTCCCCGAGCACGCTTTCGAAGGCTTTCTCCAGCGTCGGGCAGAAGACCGTGACCAGCGCCTTCTTCGAGCGCGGGCAGAAGACTGGCTCCTGCTTCAACAAACCTATTCCCTTGTTCTCAAAAAACGTATTCGAACGATTCCGGGTCATGTCGATCAGATCACCCGGAATGACGAACTCCCCGATCTCCAGATCCGGGGTGAGCGACCCGGGACCTGTCCAGGCGATGATCCTCTCCACGCCCAGCTCCTTGAGCGCCCACACGTTCGCGCGATAGTTCACAAACGGTGCCGATACCCGGTACTGCCCCTCTCCGTGCCGTGGCAGTACGTAGAACCGCCGGCCCTGATGTTCCATGAACAGAATCGGCATCGAGCACCCAAACGGCGTTTCCTTGACCAGCATGTCGGTGATCGTTCCCAACCGCTGGTGAGCTAGCCGGTACACCTTACCACCGGCGATGAACGCGATCTCGCTATGTCGCTCTTCGTATTCGCGGGAAAGCAGCTGCGGAAAAGGGTCGGGCTTTGACTCGGATGTCACACGACGTCAGCTGCGCGATGTATCACGACCCGGCACGCTGGCCTCGACTCCGGCCAGTCGTTCGAGCGCGTCAAGCGCTGCCTCCTTTTCGGCTTCCTTCTTCGTACGCCCCCAACCGGAACCCAGTGGCTCTCCCTCGAGCCAAACCTGACACCGAAAGTTTATATCCGCGCGATCGCTGCCTGGAGCGGCCTGAGCACGATTCGTGCGGTAAGTGAGCTGACCCCGACCGAGCTCGTGAATCATCTCCTGAAGCCGGTTCTTAGCGGTATGGAATCCGCCCTCGAACTCGATGTCCCGCGAAAGGATGCTCTGCTCGATGAAATGCTTGGCGACCCCAAAGCCGCCGTCCAGGTAGAGGGCACCGATCACCGATTCCAGTGAATCCGCTGCGATCTTCCGTCGCCCACCACCCTCTAAGAGGTTCTGGTCATCACCGGTTTGTACGCAGTCGGGCAACCCGATCGCTTCGGAGGCTCGCGCAAGGAATCGCCTCGAGATGATGTGCGCTCGCTGCTGCGACAACATCCCTTCCTGAGCCTCTGGGTGACGCGCGAACAACCACTCGCTTACGACCAAGTTCAAGACCGAATCGCCAAGAAACTCCATTCGCTCGTACGACTCGCCACGGCTATCCGAGTTCAGCAAAAACGATGGGTGTGTGGTGGCACGACCCAATAGGTCTCGATTCTTGAACTCATGGTCGAGCACGTGTTCGAGCAGTTTGAGCCGGTCCTCGCGCTGCTTCGACCGTGCGAGACCGCCCAAGAATCGACGGAGCCGGTCGCGCAACCTCACGAGCTACTCCTCGAAGCGCTTGACTGCGAGGGTTGCGTTGTGACCTCCAAAGCCAAACGAGTTGGTCAACGCCCCAACCACGTTGGTTTCACGCATTTCGTTGGGGACATAGTCGAGATCGCACTCGGGATCTGGAACTTCATAGTTGATGGTTGGGGGCACCTTGCCAGTCGCCAACACCATCGTGGTGACTACGAACTCGAGTCCGCCGGCCCCTCCCAGAAGATGTCCGGTCATCGACTTCGTCGATCCTACCAATATCTCCGTGGCATGGTCGCCAAAAACGGTCTTGATGGCTTGTGTTTCGTACGCGTCGTTGAGCGGCGTCGACGTGCCGTGAGCATTGATATAGCCGACTTCGGTGGGATCCAAGCCCGCCTCATCGATCGCCCTCTTCATCGCCCGAGCTGCGCCCTCGCCTTGCGGCGCCGGAGCAGTTATGTGGTGTGCGTCGGCGGTCATGCCGACGCCAACGACCTCACCGTAGATCCGGGCTCCGCGCTCGCGGGCGTGGTCGAGTTCTTCGAGGATCGCCATCCCAGCACCTTCACCGAGCACGAAGCCGTCTCTTTGCGCATCAAACGGCCGACAGGCGCGCTCTGGCTCGTCATTCCTGGTCGACATCGCCTTCATGGCCGCAAACCCACCGATCGACATCTCCGTCACCGCAGCCTCTGAGCCACCCGCAATCATGATCTCGGCATCACCATGTTTGATCAGCCGAAAAGCATCACCGATCGCATGCGCGCTGGACGCACATGCGGAAACGGTACAGTAGTTCGGTCCCTTGGCTCCGTAGCGCATCGAGACTACGCCGCTGGCCATATCTGGAATCATCATTGGGATGTAGAAGGGACTTATTCTCGAGGGACCTCCCTCGAGGTAGCGACGGTTCTGAGTCTCATGCGTAGCGATCCCCCCGATACCCGACCCAATAATCACACCGACACGCGTCTGATCCTCGCTGTTCATGTCGACACCGCTGTCGGCCAGTGCCATGTCCGAAGTCGCTACAGCGAGCTGAGTAAACAAGTCCTGCCGGCGGATCTCTTTCTTGTCAATGAACGCCTCTGCATCGAAACCCTGGACCTCGGCTGCTATCTGGGTCGCAAACAGATCTGGATCGAACCGGGTGATACGGCGCACTCCACCCTGGCCCCGCAGGAGTGCGTCCCACGACGATTCCAGGTCGTTACCCAGCGCCGTGATAAGCCCCATTCCAGTGATGACTACACGGCGTCCCATCAGGATACGGTGTCTCGATCTAAGGTGAGGTTTACTACTCTTCGGTCTTGTTCTTTAAGTACGAAGTCGCTTCCCCGACAGTGGTGAGCTTCTCTGCGTCTTCATCTGGTATCTCGATGTCGAACTCCTCCTCGAATGCCATAACCAGCTCGACGGTATCAAGCGAATCGGCGCCTAGATCTTCGACAAACGACGCATCCGGACTCACTTTCTCCCCGTCCACACCGAGGTTCTCGACGATGATTTCTTTCACCCGTGCCTCGACGGTCATCCAATCTCCTCCCTATACAGGTTGATCAGCTACTTCAAAAAGAATGAAGAGAGCGGTCTCAGCGCGTTAGGCCCCCATCCACGCAGATAACCTGGCCCGTAATATAGTCGCTCATCGGTGAGGCGAGGAACAGCGCCAGATTAGCCACATCGTCGGGCAGTCCCAACCGGCCCAGCGGGATGCGACCGAGGAACACCTCCCGCGCCTCACCACCGAGCGCCGCAGTCATTTCAGTCTCGATAAAGCCCGGTGCGATAACGTTAACGGTCACGTTTCGGGACGCTAGCTCCTCGGCCAGCGACTTTGAGAATCCGATTAGCCCGGCCTTCGAGGCGGCATAATTGGATTGGCCAGCGTTTCCCGTGACGCCGACGATAGAAGCGATATTGATGATGCGCCCCTCTTTTTGGCGAATCATCCGCTTGGCCGCCAATCTGCACCAGTGATAGGCGCCATACAGGTTGGTCTCGAGCACACTCCGCCACTCTTCGGGCTTCATCCTGAGCAGCAGGTTATCACGAGTTATGCCTGCATTGTTGACGAGCACATCGAGTTGGCCAAACTCGTCCTGGTAGGTGTGCCAAGCCTGCTCGACCTGTTCCTGGTCAGCCACATCACCAACGAGCTCGATGCTGGCTACCCCTTTTTGTCGCAGCGAGGTCGCCGTTTCAGCCACGGTGTCTGCGTTCCGCGCGAAAACAGCGACATCGGCGCCAGCCTCGGCCAGTCCCTCGGCGATGGCTCGACCGATGCCCCGATTACCACCGGTGACCAGAGCTTTTCTGCCGCTGAGATCTATGCTGGTCGTGATACTGATCGCGAGGCCTCCTCGATGATCTGTTCCGGAGTGCTAATCGCGCGTCCCTCAAGCGAACGGTCGATGCGTTTCAACAGCCCGGTCAGCACCTTGCCGGGACCGACTTCGAGGAATACGGTAGCTCCAAGATCTCGGAGCCTGCTAACGCAGTCGACCCAATGCACCGGCGACGTCAATTGCTCGAGCAGTCGCGAGCGAATCGCGTCCGGCTGGGTGACTGGCTCCGCGTCCACGTTCGCCACCACCGGACAGGTCGCTGTTTGAACATCGACGGCATCGAGAACGGCTCCTAGCTCATGCGCTGCTGGTGCCATCAGCGATGAATGAAAGGCGCCCGAAACGTTTAGCTCGACCGCTTTACGCGCACCTCGATGCGGCGCCTCCTCGATCGCTCGCCGAACAGCGCCCACTGATCCTGACACGACGATTTGACCCGGAGCGTTGAAGTTCGCCGCTGTCAGCACTTCGTCGGGGCCCCGCACCGAGTCACAGAGTGCCAGAACATCGGCACTCTCCATGCCGATCACCGCGGCCATTGTGCCCGGCCGCTGGTGCCCGGTCGCAGCCATCGCTTCCCCACGCGCCCGAACGAGCCGCAGCCCATCCGAGAACGATAGGCTACCCGCTACGACGTGAGCCGAGAACTCTCCGAGGCTATGACCCGCGGCGCACTCCGGTTCTATGCCTTCGGCTGCAAGCACGCGCGCCACCGCGATGGAATGCGTGAGCAGCGCCGGCTGGGCGTTCTCGGTCGCCCTCAACTCCTCATCTGGGCCGTCCCAGCACAAGCTCGACAACGCCACACCGAGCACTTCGTCGGCTTGCTCGAACGTCTGCTTGGCCTCGACGCGCACGGCGGCCAAGTCGGCACCCATGCCGACGAACTGGCTTCCCTGTCCGGGGAACTGGAAGGCGATCGACGGCAACGCTAGAGGCGAAGCACGGCCGAGCCCCACGCGAGGCCGCCACCAAAAGCGGTCATCAAGATCGTACCGCCGGGCGGTACCATCTCGTTGCGTCGCACCTCGTCGAGCGCAATCGGTATCGATGCCGAGCTGGTGTTTCCATACCGATCGATGTTGATGTACAAGCGCTCGCGATCGACACCCAGCCGCTTGGCGAGCGATTCGATGATCCGGATGTTGGCCTGGTGTGGAATGACCAAGTCGATGTCATCTATCGTCAGCTCCGCTTTGCCGAGAACGGTCCGACTCGATTCCTCCATCGCTAGTACAGCGCGCTTGAAGACGTCACGTCCTTCTTGTTTCACGAACTCGAGTCGCTCGCTCTGTGTCTGTGACGTCGAAGGCATGGCTGCTCCGCCAGCCGGTCGCCACAGCATCTGGGCGCAACGTCCATCAGTCTGCATGTGGGTCGCCAGCAACCCGGTGCCACCGTTGGCTAGATCGCCACCGGGACCGAGCAGCGCCGCGCCAGCCCCATCGCCAAACAACACGCACGTCGATCTATCAGTGTAGTCGATGATAGCAGACATCTTCTCCGCCCCTATGACCAGCGCGTTCTCAAACAACCCGGCTTTCAACAGACCATCGGCGATCGTGACACCGTAGAGCCAGCCCGCACACGCCGCGCTCACGTCAAACGCGGCAGCGCGATGAGCCCCGAGTCGGGCCTGAGTCTCACAGGCGGTAGACGGGAGCAAGTGATCTGGGGTGGCCGTAGACAGAACGATGAGATCGACGTCGATCGGTTCGACTCCGGCCTCTGAAAGTGCCTTTGAGCCGGCCCTGGCAGCGAGATCAGCCGTGTTTTCGCCATCGGCACAGATGCGTCTTTCTCGGATCCCGGATCGAGTTCTGATCCACTCGTCCGATGTGTCGACCATTCTCTCGAGTTCCGCGTTTGTGAGCACACGATCTGGGACCGCCAATCCGGTACCCCGAATGAAACCCTCTCGTTGAGCCTGTTTCCGGTCGCTGATAACGCCTGCTGCCTGGCTTCTCATGCGCCCTCCTTCAGCTTTTCGTCAGTGGCTGTCGACGCCACGAACTCGCTGACCGCCTCTTCGATGTGGCGATTGAGTTTTCGCGCCGCGGCTGTCCTCGCCACGTCGATGGCGTTCCGAAACGCTTTTACGCTGGAACCACCGTGACCGATGACCACGATGCCATTCACCCCCAGCAGTGGGGCACCACCATACTCCGCATAATCGATCTTCCTTCTCACCGAGTCGAACGCGGGTCGCATGAGCACGGCACCCAGCCCTGCCAGCCGGCTCTTGCTCATTGCGTCACGAACTGAGTCGGCGAGAAAGTCGATAAAAGACTCGCCAAACTTGAGTAGGACGTTACCGACGAAACCGTCACATACCACCACATCCGCGGCCCCTCTCAGCACATCCCGTCCTTCCACGTTGCCAATGAAGTTCAAGTCGCTGACGCTCAACATCTGGTGCGTGGCCACGGTGAGGTCGTTCCCCTTGCTGGGCTCCTCGCCGATCGAAAGTAGCCCCACGCGGGGCCGGACGCGGCCCAGGACATCGATCGCGTAGATGTGACCCATGATCGCGAACTCGACCAGGTGCTCAGGCCGGCACTCGGCGTTGGCTCCGACATCCAGCACCAGACACGGTAGACCCTGAGTCGGGAAGATCGTAACGATGGCCGGTCTCGAGATACCCGCAATGCGCCCCAAGGTGAACAGCGCTCCGGCCATCACTGCGCCGGTATTTCCGGCCGAAATAAATGCGTCAGAGTGACCGGACTTCTGCAACTCCAGTCCCACCGCGATCGAGGAGTCCCGTTTGCGCCGCAAGGCGGCCGACGGGGCGTCGTGCATCTCGATCACTTGGGGGGCGTGTTGAATCCGGAGCCGGCCGGCCGGGTAGTGCTGCCCTTTCAAACACGGTGAGATCCTTCGCTCGTCGCCCGTTAGTACGATCTCGAGGGGCTCCTCGCATTCCGCGACGGCCGCCAGCGCGGCCGTCACCGGATACTCCGGAGCATGATCTCCCCCCATGGCGTCGAGCACGATTCGCATCGCTCGTATGCACCTCTGGCCAACGGGCCGTGGAGGTGTCTAGAACTCCTCCACGTCGACGATGTGACGTCCCGCGTAGTGACCACAGTGCGGACAGACCCGATGCGGGAGCTTCGGTTGCAGACATTTATCGCACTTGATCACAGTCGGTGCGTCCACTTTCTTGTGGGTCCGGCGATTGCGTCGCCGCGTCTTGCTGATCCTTCGTTTTGGTACCGCCATCGGTATTAGTCTCCGAGATGCAGGTTGTTTTCAATCATCGAAGCGAAGTGCACTCAAAGCGCGCCAGCGTTCGTCAGTCTCGTCCCTTTCGCAGTCGCACTTTCTCTGGTTCAAGTTCTGACCACATTGAGGGCACATTCCAGCACATTGTTTATCACACAATGGGAATCGATTGCGTTCCAAAAACAGCCACTCACGCACAGGCTCATCGATCTCAATCTCGGTCGCCTTGGGGTCGATCGGAATCACGTCCGCGTCGCTGAGATCATCGTCCGTGCCCTTTGACTGCTGGTACACAACCCGAAAACGATCGTCAATCGCGACCTCCACGGGTGCGAGGCACCTGCGGCAGGAACCCACGGACAAACCGTGGACGTCGACCGTCACGACGTACATCCCTCCGGTCGCGCTCGTGACCTCGACCTCCAGCTGAATCGGGTGGGTGATCCGACTCCCGTAGCCATCCAGCAAGGGATCGTCCGGTTCAATCGAGAACGCGGTCTTCGACCGGCCCTCTGAAAGACGCGAGAGATCAACGATCATAACCGTATAAGTATATTCTCTATAGCTACTTGGAACAAACGTGGCAGGGGTGACGCGCTAGGCTCCGAAGAAGAACCCTATCTCGCGGGCCGCGTTGTCGGGAGAGTCCGACGCGTGAATGGCGTTGCGCTCGACCGATTCGGCGTACAGGCGCCGAACCGTGCCCTCGTCGGCTTCACTCGGATCGGTTGCCCCGATCGATCGTCTGAGCCCAACGACCGCGTCCTCGCGTTCCAACACCATTGGCACACACGGGCCGCTGGTCATGAAGTCAACCAAGCTGTCAAAGAATGGCCGCTCCGCGTGTATCGCATAGAAGTCGCGCGCACGCTCGTCGGTCAAGGTTTGCATGCGCATCTCACGGACCACGAAACCATCTGCCTCAAGGTGTGCCAGAATGGCGCCTATTAGGTTCTTCCCGACCGCATCGGGTTTGATGATGGCGAGGGTTTGTTCGGTTGACATCAGAACTGCAGCAACTTTCGAATAAGGGAACGACGACTGATCAATCCAACCCACTTCCCGTCTTGAGTCAACGGGAGCGGGTCGGCGTTCTTGTTGACTATGATCGACGCCGCCTCGCTGATGCTGGCTTCGACCGGCAGACACAGGACCGCTTTCGACATGACATCCCGGACCAACGGATCGGCTTCCTCCCGAGCGGCCAAATCTGACGAGCTCTCGAACACCCGCAGATAGCCCGGCAGGAAATCCCGGATCAGGTCCTTCTCAGAGATCATTCCGACGATTTCGTCTCTCTTGTTGACTACTGGCAGCCCAGTGTACTCACCGCGCGTCATGAGCCGAGCCGCCTCCCGCAGTGGCATCTCCGGATAGATCCGCTGCGACGCGGGCTGCATGACGTCGATAACCGAGAACCTTTGCACCCGGGGCGCGTTGCGCACCGCCGAGAGATTGACGATCGATTCAGCGTCGGGCGCAGACAACACCGCCTCGAGCACCCCCTCTTCGCGCAGCAACGCAGCCAGGGTGGCGACCGTCTCTAGATAGACGGCCGACTCTCCTGGGGGCGCAGCGACCAGCACCAAAAGCCGACCACGGGTCTCGCCGCCCGTTTCGGCTGGCACTCTCAGAGGCCGCTCGACGATGCCGACAGCGATCACGATCCGGTCGATGGCGTCGGACCAGAGGTGCGAAATGAACGCGCCGGCACCAACTCCCATCGTGTCCTCGGCACCCAGCGTGCTGACCTGGCGCAAGAACCGCTCACCATCGATAACGCCGGGTTGGCTAGCGGCAAAAGCCGCCAACTCATCCAACGCCTCGGCATAGGAAGTAGCGGCTAGCCGCGGTGCCACCTGAGCGACCGAGAGGATCGGTTTCGTTCGAGTCGCCTCAGCCAAGAGCACCCTCGATCAGACCAACGATATCCGCGGGACGGTCGGCCACCGCTATCCCGTTATCCCGAAAGGCCGTCATCTTCTCCGCAGCCGTGCCTTCACTCCCAGAGATAATCGCACCGGCATGTCCCATGCGCCGCCCGGGCGGGGCGGTCTGACCGGCGATAAATCCTACCACTGGCGTGCTCATCTCGCTGTCCACGTAGCGAGCAGCCTCTTGCTCGTCGGTGCCGCCGATCTCCCCGATCATGACGACCGCCTCCGTGTCGACGTCGGCTTCGAATCGCTCCAAGCAGTCAATAAACGATGTGCCAACGATCGGATCGCCGCCGATACCGATGCACGTCGATTGGCCCAATCCATTGGCGGTCAAATGATGGATCACCTCGTAGGTCAGCGTACCGCTCCTCGAGACCACCCCGACCTTGCCCGGCGTGCAGATGGTGCCAGGGAGGATCCCGATCTTCGATTCGCCCGGCGTGATCAAACCTGGACAGTTGGGGCCGATGATCCGTGCGCCACGCTCGCGCACAAACCCCATTACGCGCATCATCTCGAGAACCGGGATCCCCTCGGTGATCGCCACGATGAGCTCGATCCCTGCATCGGCCGCCTCGTAAATGGCGTCCGCAGCGAATCTTGGTGGCACGTAGATCACCGACGCATTTGCACCTGTCTCTTGAACCGCCGTCGCAACCGTGTCGAAGATCGGGATAGAATCGTCAAACAATTGTCCGCCCTTGCCAGGCACCACACCGGCGACCACTTGAGTTCCATAGTCACGCATCTGGCGAGCGTGAAACGAACCGTCGCGACCCGTAATCCCCTGCACCGCGAGCTTGGTCGAGTGATCGATCAGGATACTCACCGTGCCCCTCCCCCCACCGGGGCCTTAGCGGTAGCCAGCTCGATCGCCTTCTGGACGACTTCGTCCATCGAGTTGGTAGCCGGGAGATTTACTGACTCGAGGATTCCGAGAGCCTCTTTTTCGTTGGTCCCGGTCAAACGAATGACGATAGGCACGTCGACATCCATCTGATTGAGCGCTTGAACGATGCCATTTGCAACGTCATCACAGCGCGTGATGCCACCAAAGATGTTGAACAGAATCGCATCCACATTGGGGTCCGATAGAATGATCCGCATCGCAGCGACGACCTTCTCGGGGTTCGAGCTGCCACCGATATCGAGAAAGTTTGCCGGTTCAGCGCCGTAATACTTGATCAGGTCCATCGTCGCCATCGCTAGCCCCGCACCGTTGACGATGCACCCGATCGATCCATCGAGCTTGACATACGACAGCCCCTTCTCGCGGGCCTCGGTCTCAGCCGGCTCATCGGCTGAGGGGTCGCGCAACTCGGCTAGCTCGGGGTGCCTGAAAAGCGCGTTGTCGTCGATGTTGACCTTGGCGTCGATCGCCTCGAGCGTGCCATCAGGTTGAACGATCAAAGGGTTGATCTCCGCGAGCGACGCGTCGACACCGATAAACGCCGAGTAGAGCTGCCGGAAGATCGCCGCCGCCTGACGAACCTGTTGGAGATCTTCGTAGAGCGAGAAACCGAGTCCCATCGCCTGATGGTTGAGCAGCC
>CBDUCI010000059.1:0-11103 GCA_965365605.1 uncultured bacterium | reverse complement strand
TTCTCCACCGCTTTTAGAAAGATCTACGGGGTTCGCCTCAGCGAACTGACCGAGATGTGGCACCGTCATCTGAGGCAGCAGTATTTCCCGACATTGGCGGTCGAGAAGCCAGCTGCTACAAGTGCGATTCCGGTCGTCACGGAGGGCCGGCTCAACTTCACCCCGGCAGTCGTCCCGGAGTCGATCCGCACGGAGAAAAACGGTCTGGCGTATGTCTCGATCAAGTCCGGCTACACCAGCATCAATACTGCCGACCTGTTCGGAAAAAACCGTCACATCGACAATAAGATCACCGGAGGCCGATCCGGCGACCTTGAGACCGTACATCCCTTGCTCAGTCTGCTCGATATTAGCGACGGCGGTCAGTCGGCTTTTGTTGCCAAGGCTGGGGCCCGGGACGCCGTCTATGTACACGATCTGAAATCGGGCAAGCGGAAGCTGAAGGGCCAATGGAAGCACCTGGTCGTGATCGTCTCGCCCACCTGGGCTCCGGATGGACGCCGGCTGGCGTTTATCGGTCAGATGGCGGACGGTTATGCCGATCTCTACATCTGGGACACTGTGACCGATCAACTCGAACGGTTGACCGAAGACCGGTATCTCGACTCGACTCCCAGTTGGTCACCAACCGGGGACGTCATCGCGTTCAGCAGTGATCGAACTCCGTTTGGGAGCGAAGGCGCGCGAAACCTCTATCTCATTGATGTGGTTACACGTGAGATTTGGCCACTGACGTTCGGACGGTGGGTTGATCGTGAACCGGATTGGTCGCCGGATGGCGAGCGGCTCGTTTTCTCGTCTGATCGCGCGGGAACGCTCGATGTTCATGTCGTCGACCGTGAGGGGAACGGTCATCGGGTCACCGCCCTGACAGCGGGCGCGATGCACCCCCGTTGGTACCGGGAGAAGGGTGAAGACGGTGTCGTCTTCACCTCTTATGAAGACATCGCGTATGGAATTTACCGCGTACCAATCCCACAAGACGCACCCGAGTCATTCGCGCTCACTATTGACCGTGAAGCCACCGCGTGGGAGTGGGAGGAGAGCATGGCCGAGCCCGAGGAGTACGTGCAGCGCGAATACGATCGCGAGTTCGGTCTCGATTTCGCGACTGCGGCGTTAGCCTTCAGCGAGGATGGTGGTCGCGGCGAGGGGGCTACTGTCTTCTTCTCCGATATGCTCGGCGATCATCTGGTGGCGGCGCTGGTGAATTCACAGTCCGGGCGGACAAACCTGTTCTCGGGTTTTACCGGCGCGCTGACCTATGTCAATCTGAAACGACGATTCAACTGGGGCGTCACCGCTTATCGATTGCGTTCCTTCTTCGACTCGTTGCTGGGACAGGAATTCGAGCGCGGCGGTTTTGATGAACCCGGCATCGGCGTGCGCAACGACTTCTTCGAGGAGCGATGGGGCGTGTCGGGCATCGCAATGTACCCCATGTCCAAGTTCCAGCGGCTCGAGTTTGGCCTCGGCTTTGAGCGCAACGACTTGACCGAATTGCCGAACGGTCCCGAAGAGTTCGACGATCCCTTCTTCTTCCGTGACGCATGGTTGTTGACTGGGCTGATCGGCTACGTATTCGACAATTCGTTGTGGGGTCCAGTCGGGCCCGTCGATGGACAGCGGATCAATGTGACCGTCGCGCCGGTCTTCAACCTGAGCGAAGGAGAACTCGAGACGACCAACGTGCTGGTCGATGCCAGGAAGTATTTGCGTACGTCAGTCAATACGACGTTTGCCGTCCGCGGTCGCGCCCGGTACTCTAGCGGGGACATCCCGACGTTCTACTTCTTGGGTGGCCCGCTCTCATTGCGCGGCTACCCGACCTCCATCCTGAATGGTAGTCACACGCTGCTGCTCAACCAGGAGTGGCGGTTTCCTATCCTGCGCCCAAACCGCTTTAGAGGCGGGATGGCCCGACTATTGGCACAAGGGATCTGGGGTGGTCTCTTCGTTGACCTGGGTAATGCCTGGTCGGAGGGCGAAGTCGTGCGGAACGATGAGGGAGAGATCGAAGACCTCGGATGGCCGGGTTTGCTTGGATCGTACGGAGCCTCGGTTCGGTACCCGCTCTTTGGAGCGTTCATCTTGCGTGTCGATTGGGCGCGGCGGTTCGAGATCGACGAGAAGCGCAATTTGTTCCCCAACGAAGACGAGGAGAATCACTACTCGTTTTTTATCGGGTATAACTACTAGGGGGACGATCCGACGGGCTGGAAAGCGAAGACCGTTCCCCGTTCCGTCATTACGTAGAGATCGTTATTGTGGATCAAAGGACGCGACGTGATGGCGCCGTCGACGTCGGTGCTCCATATGACCTCGCCGCTCGCCGAATCGATCAAGTAGAGCGTCTTGGAGAGGTTCCCCACTAAGACAAACGCGGCACCGACCCGGGGCGCGGCGCGAAACGTCCCTTCCAGCTCACGTTGCCACGCGATCTCGGCGGTTGACCAATCGTAGGCCCACAGTGTTCCCTCGTGACCGATCAGGTACAGTCGGTCACCGGCCGCTTCCGGTCCGGTGTAGAACCTCGATGGAAATGAGCGACGTTGCACGATGGTAAGGTCAGCCGCGACTTCAATCACTTGACCACCGAGGGTAGCGTACAGCACCGTCTGATCGACACCGGAGGATCGAACTACCGGCTCGCCCCAGATGAGTCCAGCCTCCGCGTCGACCGATTCAGCGACCTCCCCGCTCGTGGAGTCCAGCGAGTACAAGGTTCCGTCGGACGCCGCGATGACGAGCCGGTCGGTGAGCAGCACCGGTGTTGCCACGACGCGTGTCTCGAGCTCGGTCGACCAGATCTCGAGTCCCGAGTGGTTGAACGCCTTGACCTCGCCGATCGAGGAGACGGTGTAAATGCGGTCGGCCGTCACCACGGGCGCAGCGACCATGTCCCCCGCGCTAGCCGTCCAGAGAATCATCCGAGTGTGGCGGTCGACAGCGACCAATCGCCCGCCCTTGAGCGTTTCGGCAAGGTAGATCCTGTCCTCATCGACGATGGGCTTGGCCTCAAAGCCGCCCTTGAAGTTCTTCTTCCAGATTACGGTGGGTTCTGAGCGGGGAGCCACGATATGTACGTTGCGGTCGAGGCTGGCCACGATAAGGGTCGAATCGGCCCACACGAGTTCGGCCGAAGCACCGCGCGAGACGTCGAGCCGCCAGGCTTCGCGCCACTCTTGGGCGCTGGGGCTCATGACGATCCGGAGGTTTGACTCCTGCGCCTTCAGAGAACTCGCGGGCGAGGCCACCAGGCACGCCACCCCAAAGCTCATGACCATCTTGATTGCAGGCTCGTAAGTCGTTGACAACTAAGACCTCCGGACTATGTTGGGGGCGCATGGGAGAAGCGCCAAGAAGGGTAGCGATAGCCGACCTCGGTCGCCACGTCGGAGAAACGGTTGAAGTCCGCGGCTGGTTGTACAACCGCCGATCGAGTGGGAAGATCTCGTTCTTGATCGTACGGGACGGAACCGGTCTCGTGCAGGGTGTCATGGTACGTGGTGAGGTTCCCGACGCGGCGTGGGAAACGTACGATAGGCTGACCCAGGAGTCCTCGCTCGTTATTGAGGGCACCGTGCGTGAGGATGCGCGTTCACCGGGCGGGGTCGAGCTAACGTTGCACGCGGTAACCCCCGTGCAGATCGCCACCGACTACCCGATCGGACCCAAAGAGCATGGCAGCGCATTCTTGCTCGATCACCGCCATCTCTGGCTTCGCTCCAAGCGACCGTGGCACGTGCTCCGAGTCCGCGACGGTCTGATCTTCGCGATCCGTGAGTTCCTGCGCGAACGTGGATTTCTGTGTCTCGACTCCCCGATCCTGACCCAGGCGGTGGGCGAGGAAGCGGGCACATTGTTCGAAACGGAGTACTTCGACTTGGGCACCGCGAGTCTCGCGCAGACCGGACAGCTCTACGTCGAGGCGGGATGCATGGCGTTCGGCAAGGTGTACTGCTTCGGGCCCACGTTTCGAGCTGAAAAATCGAAGACGCGACGTCACCTGACCGAGTTCTGGATGCTGGAACCGGAGATGGCGTGGTACGACTGGGAGGATAACATCGGCTTGCAAGAGGAGCTGGTCGCGCACCTGATCGAGTACTCACTGGACAATCACCATCAAGATCTGGAAGCGCTGGAGCGTGATCTATCGGGCTTGGAGGCGGTCAAGCCACCGTTTCCACGGCTCAGCTACGATGAGGCGGTTGACTTGCTGCGATCCGCCGGATCCGGCATCGAGTGGGGTCAGGATTTCGGTGGCGAGGACCAGACCCTTCTCACCGCGGAGTTCGACCGACCGGTATTTGTACACTCATTCCCCAGAGCGGCCAAGGCGTTCTATATGAAAGAGCACCCGGACCGTCCCGAATTGGTGCTGTGCAACGATCTGTTCGCGACCGAAGGGTTTGGCGAGATCATCGGTGGGTCCCAGCGCGAGGACGATCATGACCGGTTGGTCGAGCGTATACGTGAACAGTCCTTGCCGCTGGAGGCCTACGATTGGTATCTGGAGCTCAGGAAGTTTGGTTCGGTACCCCACTCGGGATTCGGGTTGGGCCTCGAGCGAACGGTGGCGTGGATCTGCGGTTTGCCACACCTGAGAGAGGCGATTCCTTTCCCGCGCCTGATCAACCGGCTCTCGCCCTAGCGGGATTCCTCCCGCTTGACCTCGTTCCAAAGCTGGTCGAGCTGGTCCAGCGACTGATCTTCGAGCACCACGCCACGCTCGGCAGCCAACGCTTCGAGTCGCTGGAATCGTGTCTCGAACTTGCGGTTGGCGTGCTGAAGGGCAGTGTGCGGGTGGACGTCGAGTAGTCGACCCCAGTTGACCAACGCAAAAAGTAGGTCGCCAAACTCTTCCTCGAGTGGCTCTGGGAGTCCCGCCTCGGCGGCGGCGCTCGTCTCTGCCATCTCCTCATCGATCTTGGCGCGAGCGCCATCCGCGGTCCGCCAGTCGAATCCGATGGTTGCCACCTTCTGCTGGATTCGATAGGCACGCACCAGCGCTGGTAGACCCTCTGGCAGCGTTCCGATCACGCTGTTTCGGCGCTCGTCCGCTGGATCACGCTCGCGTCGTTTGAGGGTCTCCCACATCGCTTGGTGAGCTTTGCCTGCGTACTCGGCGTCGCCGAAGACATGCGGATGCCGGCGAACCATCTTGTCGATGATCTTGGCGGCCACATTCGTGAGATCAAACGATCCTTCTTCCTCGGCGATCACGATCTGGAAGGCGAGGTGCAGCAACAGATCACCCAGCTCGTCTATGGTCGCATCGCGGTCACCAGACTCGATCGCCTCAGCCGCTTCGTGAGCCTCTTCGATCAAATGCGGCACTAGGGTTCGAGGCGTTTGCTCGATATCCCAGGGACAACCGTGTTCGGGGTCCCTGAGCCTCCGCAGGAGTGTCAAGACGCCGTTGAAATCGGCCGCGTAGTCAGGTTCTCGAGTCATGGATCCCAAGTTACGGACGGCGCTTGATGCGGGCGAGCCCGCCCCGTATCCTAGCCTGCCGATGATGCGCGCGACCCCGACCACCGAAGAGACAGCACGGACCTGGGCGGATATCGACCTCGACCGAATTGCGGCCAACGTGGAGACACTCCGGGCTCAGCTTCCGGTGGCGGCCGAGATCTTGATGCCCGTCAAGGCGAATGCCTATGGTCATGGATTGGTCCCCGTTGCCGCCGCTGCCAAGAGCGCCGGCGTGTGGGGGCTAGGTGTCGCTTCGCTCGATGAGGCTGCCGCGCTGCGCGCAGCGGATATCAGCGGCCCAGTTATATGTCTGATGCCGATACTGCCGGGCGAGGCCAAACGCGCGATTGCGCTCGAGATAACGGCCGCGATAACTGATTGGCCGCAGGTAGAAGCTCTCGCTGCGGCGGCAGCAGCGGCCGGAAAGACCACACCGGTTCATGTCGAGGTCGACACCGGGATGGGCCGTTCGGGTGCGTGGGATCGGGACGCCGCACAGCTGATTGAGAGCGCCCACAAATTGCCCACCATTGAGGTCGAGGGTATCTTTACGCACTTTGCGAGCGCCGATGAGCGAGAGCGCGCGCCAACCGAACGACAACTCGATCGGTTTGACGCTATGCTCACAGAGTTGGCGGAAAGGGGGATTCGTCCCCCGTGGATTCACGCGGCCAACAGCGCCGCCGCACTGCGGTTCAGGCGCGCGACGAGGACGCTCGTGCGGCCCGGCATTGTCGTTTATGGGTCGGCAGAGGAGATCGCTCCCGACACCGACTTTGAGTCAGGGAACGATGGTCGAGCGTTCGACGCGCAGGCATTCGAGCCCGCGCTCAGCTGGCACGCCCGCGTAACGGCGGTCAAGACGCTCGCGGCGGGAGAGTCGGTCAGCTACCACCGAAGGTATATCGCCCGTGGCCTCGAGCGGATAGCCGTTTTGGGGGTTGGGTACGGTGACGGCTGGCCGTTTTCGTTGTCGGATCGTGGCCACGTATTGTTACGTGGTCGACGAGTGCCAATTCGCGGCGCGGTGTGTATGGATCTCACAATGGTCGATGCGACACCGTTCCCGGACCTCGAGGTTGGCGAGATCGCCACGCTGATTGGCCGCCAAGGCGACGAGGTCCAAACTGTGGCGGCTGTCGGTCGCGAGGCCAATTTGATGAGTTACGCGGTTTTCACCGGGATATCCCAGCGCGTACGTCGGTGCTACAACCAGGGGTCATAGGATGACAAACGGGAAGTTCCGAGAGCGACGCTCTGCGTTCAGCGACGAGAAGAGGTCAAGCGCCGAGACGCCGGCTGAGGTTCGGGAGAGTCCGCCCGAACCAACTGTCGAGGAGGTCCTCTCCCGGGACCCAATCGAACACATCGAGTTGCCGGAGCCGTCGTTCCTGGAAATCGTCCAGTACTTGGCCCTGCAGGCGATGCAGTTCATGGGCGATGTCCCGATCGGAGCCGAAGGGGAGCGGCGAGTGTTGCCCGATCAGGCCAAGCATTTCATCGATCTGCTCGAGATTCTCCGCGAACGCACGGAGGGCAACCTTTCGGAACAGGAAAGGCAGATCCTTGAGCAGCTACTGGCCGACCTTCGAGTCCGTTTTCTACAACTCAGCCCCTGAAGACCCGAGTGGAACTCAAGAGCCTAGAGCAAGCCGCCAGGGCGGCACAAGACAAGGCCTACGCCCCGTACTCTGGTTACCAGGTTGGTGCCGCCTTGGAGGCTGCCGACGGCCGCGTGTTCCAGGGCTGCAACGTGGAGAACTCTTCGTTTTCGGTCACTTGTTGTGCCGAGCGCGTGGCGCTGTTCGCGGCGGTTACTGAAGGCGCACGAGCATTCAAGCGCCTGGTGGTCAGTGCCAATGGACGCACGCCGTACCCATGTGGTGCGTGTCGTCAAGCGCTGAGTGAGTTCGCCCCGGGGTTGCCAATTACAGTGGTCAGTGACGATGGCGAGAAGCACGAGTTCACGCTCGGGGGGCTTCTGCCGCATCCATTTTCGCTCGGAGGCGAGTCGGCATGAAGATGGGTCGCGTTGTGGGGGCCGTGGTGGCATCCCGGAAAGACGAAAAGCTGGCGGGGCTCAAGTTGCTACTGGTTCGTGACCTCGATGTCGATCTTGAATTCGAGTCTGGATACGTCGTCGCCGCTGACTCAGTCGGAGCGGGGGCCGGGGAAGTCGTGTTGTACGCGACGGGGTCTTCCGCGCGTCAGACAACGCTGACCGAAGCGCGACCCGTGGACGCCGTGATCATGGCGATTGTCGACGAGTACGACATCGGCGGGAACCTTACTCGAGTCTGAATGCATCTCAAACTGGCGTCCGCGATAGGGCTGCTCATCGCGGCTCTTGCCTGCACCGACATTAGTCGCAGTCCGGTTGGAGAGGAGCTTCTCCCACAAGGCGTTCTCGACGGCGATCTCGAGGTTGTCGTGGTGACGGATTGGGATCTTGCCGTTGATTACTCGATTTTCCCGTCCGATCGGGCTGAAACGGATCGTTTGATCTCGGCGTTCGAGTGGTCTGATGCGCCGGGGTTCGAGAGCCGGCCGATTATGCGGTTCTCGCTGGCGGCATTCGATTCCTTGCCAGCCGAGTCCGTTTTTCTAAGTGCCAACTTGAAGCTGGTCTTTGCGCCAGCCCCAGCAGTACCCGTGTCGTTTCAGGTGCATCGAGTCACGAACGAGTGGGATGAGGTGGCAGCCGATTGGGATCGTCGGGATCTCGGTCTTGATTGGAACACGCCTGGTGGCGACTTCGATCCCGAGCCGGTGGCCGAGTTTACGGTCGCCGCAGGGGAGGCCGACTCGGACTCGATTAGCGTACCGCTTCCAACATCGTTGATAGAGGATTGGCTATCCGGGGCGGCAGCGAACGAGGGATTGGTATTGCTCCAGCAATCGTCTGGAAGTGCGATCCAGTTCGTTTCGAGGGGGCTCGGTGGCAACAATCTGCTCGGTCCGCGACTTGAGGTCGAAACCCAGCTGGGCGAGCCTGGCAGCCCCGTCCAGTTGTCCGTGACTGGAGCTGCGGAGGACACTTTTCTTCCCGTCGATCGAGACCCATTTGAAGCTGGAGGTTTGACGGTCGCTGCAGGTGACCCGGTTTCGAGGGCGGTTTTCATTCCAAGCTTTGATCAAGTGCCGGCGAACGCAGCGATCGTCGACGTGAAGTTTATCGTATCGATCGACGAGGCAGGGATCCCGGGAGATTCGTTGCGGTTTTTGGCCAATCAAGTTCTGAGCGACTTTTTGGGCGAAAAAACGATCCTGGCACCGGCGACGGCAACCAGCATCCTGGGGCTGACGACGCTGAGTCGCGACTCGTTGCCGGTCGACTCGCTGGTCTTCCAGTCGAACCGGTTGAGAGACCTGGTTCGGCTTTGGTTGCGCGAACCGGAAATGAACCGTGGGCTTGCACTAAGCGTACTCGAAGAGGCGAGTGGTTTTGGCAAAGTGAAGTTCTTTGACCCGTCGGCGGTAGTGCAGCTAAGACCGCGTCTGAGGTTGGTCGTTTTGCCAGGGTCGAACCCGTGAAAAGCCACGCGAAAAGGCGGCTTCGTCCGCTACCATGCCTGATCTTGTTTGCGCTCGCGGGCATCGCTCCGGCGTCACCGCTGGCGGCACAAGAAAGCGTTTTTAACCTGCGTGCCTTTGGCTTGCCGGCCAGCGGCGAAGGCATGCGCGCTCGGGGAATGGGTGGGGTCACGGTGGGGCTTCCGGAAGACCTCTTTTCGCTCGAGAACCCGGCTCTTTTGGCTCGAACCGCCCGCGCCGGTTTCTACCTTTCGTTGTTGGGTCAGGACTCCACAGTCGAGAATGCCGAACTGTCGCACAGCTCTGACGACGTTGTTTTTCCGATGGGTCAGGCGGTGTTTCCGGCGTGGTCTAATACGGTGTTTTCGATCGGCTACTATCAGTTAGTCGACTTTGATGCGGCCCTAGAGTCGACGGTCACCTTTGAGGGTGATACTCTGCCCGTGTCGCTTGACTCGGAAGGCGGGGTTTTTGTACTGGCGCCGGGACTGTCGTACTTGATCGATGAAAAGACCGGCATCGGGACGTCGTTCGATGTCTATCTGGGTTCGAGAGAAGTATTTCGCTCTGTCCAACGGCCCGATTTGGGGGGGGTGCTATCGACCACAAGCGACAGCTTGTCGCGTGATTTTGCCGGTTTGGGCGTCACTGTGGGAATTGAGCGTCAGTTTGGCCAGGGCACCCACATCGGCTTCGGGTACCGATGGCGGCCCACGGTTTCGAGCGACATTACGACGGAGCTCCGTGGAGTCAAGGTGGAGAGCGAGACCGAGTTCAGTTTGCCGAATGCGTTTTCGTTGGATGCTTCGACGAAGCTCGGCAACCAAGTCCGGGTGGGCGGCGTTTTTCGCCATTCGGGCTGGGAGGACTTCGAGATCGATGGCGTGCGCCAATCGGATGCGGCCGACTTTGTCGAGTATGGGGGGGGGCTCGAGTACGCGCCCGATCAGCGGAATCTATTCATCGGGCCCGGGGCCCCGATACGTTTCGGTATGCGTTGGCGGCAGCTGCCAATCATCATCAACGATCAAAACGTGAACGAGTGGGCGCTCAGCGTCGGCCACAGCCGACGTTTCGGGAATCGTAGTCGGGTCGATTTGCTCTTTGAATACGGTCGCCGTGGTTCACTCGACGACAACGGGTTGACGGAGCGTTACATGCGACTAGGGTTCGGAATCAGCGCATTCGAGCAGTGGCGGCGAAGGCGCTCGTAGCCTAGTCTTGAGGCCTTCGTTTTCCACTTTACCAACGTCAATCTTGTGAGCGTCATGACCGTGCGAACGGGGCACACGAGGGACAATGCGGCATAGGCTCAAGATCCGGTGGGCGATCGTTGGATTCGCCGTGCTGGCTGGGCTCTGGTCTTTGTGGCCTAGCTTCCGCTTCTACTCAATGCCGGCGCAAGAGCGCCAGGCGCTTGAGCAGGAGGATCCAAGCGGCTTCGAAGGCCTCAAGGGTGATGCGATCAAGCTCGGCCTCGACTTGCAGGGGGGCATGCACCTTGTGCTCGAGCTCGACGACAGCGAGCGTGCGTTTACCGGTAATGAGCGGCGCGACGCGATTGATCGGGCGCTCGAGATCATCCGCAATCGAGTCGACCAATTTGGTGTCTCGGAGCCGCTGATCCAGAAGATCGGGGACGATCGAATCATCGTCGAGCTGCCCGGGATTCAAGACGAAAGACGGGCCAAAGACCTCGTGCAGCGGACCGCCTTCCTGGAGTTCCAGTTGGTTGCCGAGGGGGCTCTGGTCACGGATCAAATCCGCGCCGTCGATCGAGGACTCGCCGGCCGAGCGCCGTCAGAAGCAACGGTTGAAGGTGACGCCGACACCGAGTCATCGACCGAAGCAGTAGGCCCCGACACCACGTCCAGCGAATCTGAGGATGCTCAGACGTTGGAGGAGTTCTTCGAGGAGGACGAATCCGATGCGGCTCAAGCTCAGGGTGGCATCGACGATGGACGGTTCTCGGCACTCCTGCAGACCGAACAGGTAGGTGCCGACAAGTTCAATCTCTTGGTCGCCGAAGACGATGTGCCGACCGTGCGGGCGTTGCTCGCTGACTCAGCGGCGATGGAGAGCGTCGATGAT
>CBDUCI010000058.1:0-11245 GCA_965365605.1 uncultured bacterium | reverse complement strand
TTGCGCGCGCGCGGAGATACCGCTCGATTTCGGCCAACAGATCGCTGGGCGCGCAGGGCGCGGTCGGGCGGTTGATCGCCGACGGCACCACCGATGAGACCGAGGCCCGGAGCCTGTATGCCAAAGTCGTTGGGACGTAAGCAGGAGCGCAATCAGCCTCCGAACTGGTTTCTGCGTCGCTCGACGCAAAGAACATTGATTGTCGTGGTGCTTGCGGTCGTAGGCCTGGGGGTCGAATACTGCAGAGACGATAGAGGGCGTGGGCCCGGCGAGACCGCGTCCAGTGATCGCGAGCGATACGAAGACCAGGTTTTTCGGATCGATCATGTGATCGATGGTGATACCGCGGTCCTCTCCGACGGAACCTCGGTGCGACTCATCGGGATCGACGCACCCGAAATGGTCCCGGTTCAGCAATGCGGCGCCATGGAAGCGACTCAACTCAATCGCGAGCTGATCGACGACAAGACCGTTACGGTGCGGCTGGACCCGGCTGAAACTCGTGACCGCTTTGGAAGGTTGCTGGCCTACTTGGAGCGCGACAATACGATCGTGAACCTTGAACTGGTTCGATCGGGTTGGGTGTGCGCGTTCCCGTTTGGTGACACGCGGAGATTTCGGGATGATATCTCCGCTGCAGAGGCCGACGCTCGCTCAGTTGGTCGGGGCGTCTGGGGGGATTGTCCGCTGGTGCCGCGGGGTTGTCCACGATGATTACCAGCGCTGATCCGCATGCGGTGGCGCTGTTCGCCGTATTGGCGACGATGTTCTTCTACCTCTACTGGCAGCACAAAATGGTACAGTTCCTCCTTTGGGGGCTGGCCTGGGTTGTCCTGATGGTGCGACACACGATCGCGTTTCTGTATCAACCGCCCACCGTTCCATGGGTCGTTCCGGACGTTTTCTTGCTTTCGCTTGCCGGCGGACTCGTCTTCTTGGGTGGTTTGGCGATCGCCGCCGCGTCTCACCTGGGTCGCCGAACGGTGGCGTTGATCGGCCTCGTCGTCGGCGTGTTGGTGGTCGTGGTGGTTGTCGCCGTGATCGAGTGGTTGGCGGTACCCGATCGACCGTGGGCGACCACACTGGGTGGCGTGGGAGCGTTGTGGATCGCGGCGGGCTGGATGGTCGATCGCTTTGGCCGACGCAGAACGCCGATCGGGGCTCCCGTAGCGGGCCTGGCGCTGGTGGTTTGGGGGGCCCTCCTGCCGGTTGGGTGGGTATTCGCCGCTGAGCCGAACCCCCCAACGTGGCTACCGCCCATGGAGATCGGCTTGTACGTCGTGCTGGCGGTGGGAATGATCATCCTGGGTGTGGAGGAGGCGCGCCTCGTATTCGCCCCGCGTGGCATGCTGGACGACGATCCGAACATGATCATCGTCTACCAGAAAGAAAAGTACCTGTTCTCGAATCGGTCGTTCGAGCAGCGTACCGGGTGGAGCTTTCGAGACCTGGATCGTCAGGAACCGTTCGGGTACGTCGCCCAGGAATACCGGGAGGAAGCTGCCAACCGTCTGCGGAGTCTGCTCGACGGAGAACACTCTGACACCGGCTTCGAAGTCGAGATCATGCGCTCCAACGGGGAGAGTGTGCCGGTCGTTATTTTTGGGGATTTGATCGCCTGGGAAGGACGGTCGGCGATCAAGTTCGAATTGATCGACCTCACCGAGCAACGGAGAATCGAGGCCGAGGTCCGAGCCATGAACGCCGAGCTCACCGAGATAAACGCCGAGCTCGAGCGGACAAACGCGCTGCAGTCGGAGTTCCTCTCAAACACGAGTCACGAGCTAAAAACGCCGCTAACCTCGATCATCGCCAATACCGAGATCCTGGAGTACGAGATGTGCGGGCCGGTCAACGAGGAACAACGCCGAATACTGAGCAGCATCGGTCGCAACAGTCAGCACTTGCTCGAGATGATCTCGCAGTTGTTGGATTTTGCACGCCAGGAGGAAGGCCGTACACCGGTGAAATACGAGCAGGTCGATTTGCAGAAGCTGATCACGTCGGTGGTCGAAACGGTGCAGCCTCTAGAGGCCGGTGAGCTTCAATTCGTGGTTGATATCGATGAGCGGCTCAAGCCGTGCTACATGGATGGTGAGAAGATCTATCGGGTCTATCTGAACCTGGCGGAAAACGCGGTCAAGTTCTCGACCGAGGGCGAGATACGGGTTTCGGCACGACTCTTCGATGGTGAGCTGGAAGGGTCGGTGTCCGATCAAGGGATCGGCATCCCGCCGGAGAAACTGGACGAGATCTTCGAGGCCTTTCGGCAGGTCGATGCATCCCCGACGCGAGCTTATCAGGGCGTCGGGCTGGGGCTCGCCATCACCCGGCAATTGGTGGAACTCCACGGAGGACGGATTTGGGCCGAGTCCGAGGCTGGCAAGGGCAGCGTGATGCGATTTCGTATCCCGTACTTCCTGGAGGTGCCGGAGCAGTCGCTGGAGGCGAGCGCGGCGTCCGCTGGCTAGGTCCGAGCGGCTCTCCTGCGCCAAGTTGCCGCCCTCGCGCGGGCCCCTATCTTCGATCGTGGCTTTTTCACGACCCGGTTCGGTCTGTCGTTGCGGCTGAAGCCGGGCCCAACTCTTTTCGAAATCGACTGTGGAAGATCTGCTGTTCGAGCGACTCGACCGCATGCAGTCCAGCGTCGAGCCAGAGATCGTTCTTCAAGATCTGTATTTCATCGATCGCGTCGTGCGTCCGATCGCCGGTCCAGAGGGTGACGATTACCGCATTCCTTTCCTAGCCGAAGCGCTTGAGGAGCGAGGTTTCTTTGACTCGGGCGATGAGAATTGGGAAGCGATCGATGTGTACTCCGACCTTTGTGATCTTTGCGGAATCCGGTCGTACGCTGCGCTCGACGCAGTGCTGACCCGCTTCCGCGATTACCGGGCCGCCCGTCAGGCGGCGTCGATCGAAAACCGCTGAGCCGGACAAGTCCCGATGAATGAGTTCCTCGATACCGAGCTTTGGGTAAAGCTCTTGCTTGCGCTCGTCTGCGGCGCAGCCATCGGCATGGAGCGCCAGATTCGCGAGAAGCCAGCCGGGGCCCGCACAAACATGCTGATCTGCGTGGGTTCCACGCTGATCACGATGGTGTCGATACACGTCGCGTTGTCATACGCGGAGCGCGGCATCAACCTTGCCGATCCCGGACGGATCGCGGCACAGATCGTGTCTGGTGTCGGTTTTATTGGTGCCGGGACGATCATCCAGGCGCGCGGAGCCGTGCATGGGCTGACGACAGCAGCGACGATCTGGGTCATGGCCGGCATCGGGTTGGCGATCGGGAGCGGGTTCTACGCACCGGCCGTCGCGACGACGATCCTGATACTGCTGATTCTATGGGCGCTGCGATGGCTCGGTCGAAACGTCGTTCGTCCGCGGAAGTTTGTGCTGTTCCGAGTTGGCGCGAGTCGCGAAACGGGCGTGCTTGCGGCCATTCAGGATGCCGTCGCTTCTGCCGAGCTCGACTTTGGCGAGGTTCGCCTCGAGCGTGCTGCCGAGCGAATGGTGGTCGAGTTCGGTGCCACGTGCACGCCGGCTGCCCGCGATCTGCTGCTCGAGCGGCTGCTCGCGATCGACTCCGTCGAGGACATCCAAACCCAAGCGTGAGCCCCCGACTGCAAGGCCTGTTCGTTCCGCTTACCACGCCTTTCGGCGGCGATGGCGAAGTCGACATCGAGCGTTTCGCTGAACAGATCCGTATCTACACCGGTTACAGCCTGTCGGGCGTAATCATCTTTGGCACCACCGGCGAGGGCCCGTTGCTCGCAGCCGAGGAAGAGCCGGCGCTGCTTGATGCGGCTAGGCGTGTATTGCCGGATAATTGGAAGCTGATCGTGCAAGTCGGGCGTGAAAGTGTGCGCGCCTCGCGCAAAGCGGCGGAGCGAGCAAGCGCAGTCGGAGCTGACGCGTTGCTGTGTCTGCCACCGCGCTACTACGCGCTCAGCGAGGCGGTGATCGCCAATCATTTTCGCGCCGTTTACGCGGCGACTCAAGTACCGGTGCTGGCCTATCACTTCCCAATGCGATCGAAGGTCGATCTGCAAGCGGAGCTGCTGATCGAGCTGGGTCACGAGGGAACGATCGCGGGCATTAAGGACTCTGCCGGAGATCTGTCGCTCCAAGCGTCGCTGCGGCGTGCCCTGGGACCCGACTTTGCGATCTTATGCGGCAAAGCATCGGTGGTTGCCGAAGCGCTGGCCGCCGATGCAGACGGTGCGATCCTGGCTGTGGCCGACGTAGCCCCGGAGACGGTGCTGGCGCTGTTCGATGCTCACCGTGCGAACGATGAAAACGAGGTCGCCCAAGTGCAGGCATCACTGCTCCCGTTGGCTGAAGCATGCGGACCGAAGTTTGGCATCGCCGGTATCAAGGCGGCGCTCGACGCCCGTGGCTGGCCGGGTGGTGGCGAACCGCGGGCACCCCTCATGCCACTTGGGCGGGGCGATCGCGACGTGGTCGTCGAGGCACTCAAAACAGCAGGCATCGAGTTATGAGCATGACGGTTCAACGAGACGAGCTGGTTCATCACCTCGACCACTACCTGGCGATTCAGGAGTGGGAAGACTCCTCAATGAATGGATTACAGGTTGAAGGTGGCCCCACCGTCGATAGGGTCGCCTTGGCGACCGACGCTGCGCTGGCCACGTTCTCGCTCGCCGCCGAGGCTGGCGCTCAGCTGCTGATCGTCCATCACGGGCTTTTCTGGGGACAGCCGATCGCCGTCACGGGCACCCACCGCAGCCGATTGGCGACTTTGCTCGACAACGGTGTCTCACTGTATGCCGCGCATCTACCGCTCGATGCGCACCCGGAAGTGGGCAACAACGCCGTCCTGGCGGGGATGCTTGGCTTGACCGAGCAGCAACCGTTTGGTCGCTATGGCGGACGGGAGATCGGGGTCATGGGTCGGTTGCCACAGATACTGTCGCGCGCCGATCTCGCAGCTCGGATCGAGGCTCTGCTCGGGAGCCCGCCTGATGTGCTGCCGTTTGGCCAAGACTCGATCGACGCGCTGGCGATCGTCTCCGGGGGCGCCGCCGAGATGGTTCCCGAAGCGGCTCAGAGTGGTGTCGACGCTTTCGTCACCGGTGAGAGCAGCCACATCGCCTGGCATGTAGCCCGCGAACACCGGATGAACCTGATTTACGGTGGACACTACGCCACCGAGACATTGGGCGTGCGGGCGCTGGGGGACCACCTCGCCGATCGATTCGGCGTCGAGACGGTCTTCCTCGACTCACCGACCGGCTACTAGTGCGCGGCTTCGGGTAGGAAGTAGAACACGGCTGCCAGGATCAGGTACACCGCCAGAAGCTGCACGCCCTCAGGTGCTCTGTCGCCCGCCCCATGATCCCTGCCAACGGGTGATCGCGATCGCCGCAAGTGCAAAGATCAGCGTGTGCGACCCTGGCGACGCGTAGCGGACGATCAGGGCGATTGGCACGAAAACCAGAGCCCAGTACAGGATACTACGCGGCTGAATTCTCAATCCACCTCCGCGAGCTCAGGGGACGATTTGACGTCTTCCGGTCGAACGCGGCACTTTAAGGGAGTGCGATCGCGCCGCTATTGGGGCGCGTTTTCTTTGCTCACCCACAGCGCCTCAATATTGAGGGCGGGAACGGTACCATATGCAGCCCGGCAAGGGCACCTGTCAAGTCGTCGTCGGCGCCCAATGGGGCGATGAAGGGAAGGGGAAGATCGTCGACGTGCTCGCTGAGCGCGCCGACGTCGTGGCTCGCTTTCAAGGTGGTTCGAATGCCGGTCACACGGTGGTCGTCGGTGGCGAGGAGTTCATTCTGCATCAGGTGCCTTCGGGCATCCTGCACCCCGGAAAGCAATGCCTGCTCGGCAACGGCGTAGTACTCGACCCGGAGGCGCTCTTCGAGGAGCTCGATGAGCTCGGAACGCGCGGCGTCGACACCGTGAGCCGGCTGTGGATATCCGATCGTGCGCACTTGCTACTGCCGTATCACAAAATGCTCGACCGGGCCGCCGAGGGTAGCCGCGGTGAAGCGGCCATCGGCACGACGGGCCGCGGAATCGGGCCGGCATACGAGGACAAGATCGCCCGCGTCGGGATTCGACTCGCGGATGTACTGGACCCCGACCGCTTGCGCGAACGGATCGACGCCAACGTCGAGATCAAACAAGATTCGTTGGAGCGGCTTGGCAGCGACGAACGGATCGAAGGGCAGCAGGTCTTTGATCAACTAATACGTTTTCGTGATCGACTTGTAGAGCGGACGACAGACGTTTCGCGGCGAATCGCGGAGCACCTCGCCGCAGGTCGTTGCGTCCTTTTGGAAGGAGCCCAGGGCTCGCAGCTGGACATCGATCACGGCACCTACCCGTACGTTACATCCTCGAGCACGACCGCCGGGGGTGCGGCCACTGGAATCGGCCTCGGTCCCAAGTGCATCGACCAGATTGTCGGCGTGGTCAAAGCATACACCACCCGGGTCGGCAACGGCCCACTCCCGACCGAGCTGGAAGGTGCGGAGCAAGAGACACTGAGGGAAGCCGGTGGCGAGTACGGTGCGACTACCGGCCGGGCACGGCGTTGTGGATGGTTCGACGCGGTGGTTGTGCGATACGCCGCGCGCGTAAACAGCTTGACCGAGCTTGCGGTGACAAAGCTGGATGTGCTCGACGGTTTTGATTCGATTCCGTTGTGTACTGGTTATCGCGCGGCCGACGTGGACGGTGGTGGCGAACTGGTGGACTTTCCCGCCAACCTCGCCCTGCTCGAACGATGCGATCCCATTTACGAGGAACATCCGGGGTGGCGGGCACCGACGGGAGAGGCGCGAAGCTGGAGCGACCTCCCGGCGGAGGCGCAGCAATACGTGGAGCGCATCGAAGCGCTGGTAGGTGTTCCGATTACCCGAGTATCGGTGGGTCAAGCACGCAGACAAGTGCTGGAGCGGTAGATGTGGGGCGCCTGACTCTCTACCTCAAGCGATTGGACCGGCGGCTGCGATCTTCGTGGGGACATCGAAATGTGTGAAATTCTCGCGGAAGAGGTGGGCCAGATCGGCAGCTTTGGCGTCGTAAGCTGTCGGATCACTCCACGTCGTTCTGGGGTTGAGCACTTCGGCTGGAACTCCGGGACACGCAGTCGGTACGGCAAAGCCAAAAACCGGATCTGTCTCGCACTCCACGTTTTCTAGGTCGCCGTCCAGCGCTGCGGTTACCATGGCCCGCGTGTGGGCGAGCCTCATTCGCTCTCCCTCCCCGTAGGGTCCGCCGGTCCACCCCGTGTTCACGAGATAGACGATGGTATCATGGTTATCGATCCGGTCTCCGAGCATCTCGGCATAACGCGTCGGTGGCAACGGCAGAAACGGTGCCCCAAAGCAAGCCGAGAATGTAGCCGTAGGCTCGGTCACCCCGGCCTCCGTCCCCGCGACCTTAGCGGTGTAGCCGGAGACGAAATGGTACATCGCCTGCTCCGCCGTCAGCCGGGAAATAGGCGGCAACACGCCGAACGCATCGGCGGTCAGGAAGATCACCGTGTTGGGGTGCCCACCAACGCCAGGGACTACGGCGCCCGGGATAAACTCGACCGGGTAGGCGGCGCGCGTGTTTTCGGTGATCGCGTCATCGTTATAATCGATCGCTCGCGTCGATTCGTCGATGACGACGTTTTCAAGGACCGACCCAAAACGGATAGCGGCCCAAATCTGTGGCTCGGTCTCCTCTGATAAACGAATGCACTTGGCGTAGCACCCGCCCTCAAAGTTGAACACTCCGTCCTCCGACCAGCCGTGCTCGTCGTCTCCAATCAGCGACCGGTTCGTGTCAGCCGAGAGCGTGGTCTTACCCGTCCCGGACAAACCGAAAAACAGGGCCGTGTCGCCCTTTGGCCCGATGTTGGCCGAGCAGTGCATCGGCAAGACGCCACGCCGCGGCATGAGGTAGTTCATCACTGTGAAGATCGATTTCTTCATCTCACCCGCGTAGTCGGTGCCGCCGATCAGGACCAGTCGCTTGCTAAAGGACAGCAGAACGAATGCCTCGTCCGGGGTACCGTCGACAGACCGATCAGCGGTCAGGTTCGGTGCGTGGAGGATCGTGAAGCGTGGCTCTTTGGTCCTGGGTTCATTTGGCCGGGGACGCAGAAAGAGTTGGTGAACGAACAGGTTGTGCCAGGCGTACTCGTTTACGACGCGAACCGGTAACCGGTATTGCGGATCAGCCCCGGCAAATCCATCGAACATGTAGAGCGGTCGCTGCGACAGGTAGTTGGCCACCTTCTGATGCAGCCGGTCGAAGGTTTCCGGATCGACTTTGTGGTTGCGAATCCACCAAATCTCGTCACTAACCCCGGCGTCCTCGGCGATCGCCTTAGCGTCTGGAGAGCGACCGGTCCGATCGCCGGTCACGGTGCGCAGCGCCCCGGAGTTGACGAGGACGCCCTCGCCTCGGTTCACGCTGTGCTCGATGAGCTGCGGTACCGGTAGGTTACGATACACTTCGCCGGTCGGCGTGAGACCGACGCGGTCGAGATCGGGAGCGGTCTTGACCATGGAGAGACGATAAGGCTGGCTCAAGTCATGGGCCACTTTCGTTGCCCGCCTTGGCGCCGGGTTCTACCTTGCGCTCGGGCCTGTAACTCAACTGGTAGAGTATCGGCCTTTTAAGCCGAGAGTTGTGGGTTCGAGTCCCACCGGGCCCACCATTCTCCCCCGCGTTTTGCGACCTCAATTGGCTTGTTTCGGCATCAAATGGCCATGCGCCTTCACTAGTAGGGGCTGGCCTGACTATTGCAGCAAGGGAACCGGATGCGTGTGCCATAGGCGCAACTCAGCGCCGGAAACGATCACTGAGATGTGGGGACCCTCATGTTGCGGTCGAAAGCGAGCGGCAGGCTGAACGTCGTGGTCCAGCTAAACGATGGAACCCGACGTAAAGGAATCACCGACGCCTTCAATCCGAAAAAGTCGACGCTGCTGATCAAAGAGGTCGACGTCGGTGGGAGCGTCGTCGAGATCCACGATGTGGACATGCACAACGTCCACGCGGTCTTCTTTGTTCGCGATCTGGCACTCAATCGAACCAGTCGTCACACCAACCGCGACGCGCCGGTTTCGCCACCCGCTACAGAAAAGAATGGAAAGCGAGTGCGCGTCACGTTTGTCTGGGGTGAGGTGATGGACGGTGTGTCGCCGGATGTCGACAAGAAGACCCCGTGGTTCTTCTTGTTTCCGCTGGGGCCGCTAAACCGAGCTTACAACATCCATCAGGTGTACGTCTCGAGGAAGGCCGCGGCGCGGATCGAGCCGGTCTAGCGGGCTTCTGCCACTACGTATCGCGTAGCTGGATCTTGTGATCCGACTGCGCGTTCTTTATGATTCAGCGTGCGTAGTACGCTGATCCTCGCCCTCGCTTTGTCGGCCGCCGCGGCTCCACTGGCGGCACAGACAACGTTCGACCCGCATCGCAATCAGGCGATCGGCGGTTTAGCCGGTCTCGCCTCGGGTAGCGGTCTCTCGTATCAGGAAATCTACCCGTCGGCCTACGGTTACCGTGGCGCGCTGGTGTTGTGGAAGGCGGGTGACACGTTCTTCCTGAACACCGGCGTGTCTGGCCTGCGAATCTTGACCGACGACGGCCGTCAGCGAGTGTACCTGGTGGGCGGTCTGTCGTACTGGCGGCACACCGAGGAGACGAGCCGCCCGATCTTCGATGAGAACGATAACGTCACCGGGGAGCGAGTCTTCGACGATGTGGACGACAGCTGGTCGATCGGCCTGGGAGCTGGGATCGAGCTTCCAGTCGGGACCCGAACGGCGATCTCGCTAGAGGCGTTGTTCACGTACTGGACCCAATCCGGGAACGTGCTGCCGCTACCTCAGATCGGTTTGCAGTACCAGTTCTAGGCCGGTAATCGGCCAAAAACCACTCGACCCTCCACCAACGTTGCTACAACTCGTGTTTCGGGATTGCGGAACACGCATTGCACGAACCTCTGCAACGGGTCACCGCCAGCGTCCGCCGGCGGTTCTAGCACCACGAGATCAGCCGCTTTGTCGATCGCGAGGTGGCCGGTCTGATGGTCCACCGAAAGAGCCTCGGCACCGGCTAGTGTGCCCCGGTACAAGAGTTCCGTCGGTTGGACGTGGTTCAGATACGCGAAGTGACGTAAGACATCGAGTGGGCTGAACAGCGGGCCGGCGCCGACATCGGATCCGATGCCGATCGTCACGTCGGTGCGCTTTGCACGTTGAAGCGGGAACGAGCCCGAACCCAAAAACGCGTTTGATGTTGGGCAACAGGCGATCGCCGATCCCGATTTCGCCAGTCTCGCGAATGCGTCATCGGTGCAGTGAATGGCGTGCGCAAAGACCGACCGCTCGCCAACCAGCCCATGCTCTTCGTAGACCGCCAAGTAGTCACTGCTATCGGAAAAGAGGCGGCCAACGATCTCGACCTCCTCCGGTTGTTCGGCCAAATGGGTCTGGATCCGCAGACTAGCCGTGCTCGCTGCCCTCCCGGCATGAGAGAGCAGCTCGGCCGATGACGTCGGAACGAAGCGTGGCGTGATCGCGGTGTGCAGCCGGCCGCCAGCCGCACCCTCCCACCGCTCGGCCAGCTCGAGGCTGGCCGCGACGCCGCGATCTGCCGGTTCGATAAGGTCTGGGGGAGCGTTCACGTCCATCAATACTTTGCCCATGATGATCCTGAGGCCGCTGCTGGCCGCGACTTCGAACGCCTTGTGCGTCGCTTCGAGGTGAACGGTCGCGAATACACCGGCCGTCCCGATGCCGTTGGCGGCCAGCGCGTGGAAAAACCGCTCGGCGACACGTTCGGCATGCTCGGGATCGGCGAAAGCCGCCTCAGCGGGGAAAACGTGTTGCTCGAGCCACGCCATTAGCGGCAAGCCATATCGCGCTCGGACGTCGATCTGCGGCAGATGAACGTGGGCGTCCACGAACGCCGGTAGAATCAACGCGTCGCCGACCGCGACGATCGGACCGGCGTCGTTTGGTGCATCGTGCCAATCACCGATAGACGCGACTCGGCCGTGATCATCGACGTGAACGAAGCCGTCCTCGTAGCTTTGAACCCGGTCGACGGTCAGCGGGGAAAGAACGGCGCCTCGGAGGAGCATTCTGCAGCCGCTCACGGCTCCTCGTCGGACCGATGGGGTGGTTCGATGTCCTGCAACGCGCTCAGCAGCGCCTTGGGGTCGACCGTCAGAACCTCTTCGCCCTTGAAGCTTTCGACCGAG
>CBDUCI010000057.1:0-11347 GCA_965365605.1 uncultured bacterium | reverse complement strand
CCCGTCGCTCGCTCTTCAGTTCCCATGCCCAACCGACCCATACCGCTGCGAGCAGAAGCACTACATACAGGTTGGTTTGGAGGGTCCCGCCAAGAAGTGTCAGAGCCATGAAGCCCGGCACGAGTGGCCACGCCCATCGTCTCCCATCTCGGTGCGCGCACATCGCCCAAAGCATCCATGGGGCCCAGCAAAAGCTGCCCAATTGGAAGCGGTGATAGATCCACACGACAAACTGGCCGTTGGCGGCAAAAGCGATCGCGCCTACAAGGGCGATTGCGGGCCCGATCTTCCGCGACCGTAGAAAAACGAACATTCCCAGAGCCGCAATAAAGAACTGCGCGGCAAGACCGATGTGCCACGCGGTCCAAAAACTCAGAAAACGGTGGAGTTGCGTGGTCCAATCACTGTAGGTCGACATGGTATCGGCGTAGTCCGGATAGCCGCCGTGAGCGAGATCATCCCAGCCGATAAAGCCGTCTTGCTCAAAGGATCGCTGCGCGCGGTGTCGCGGTACCATGAACCCGCGGATCGCATCCACCGTAAAGTGGTTGTGGACGTCGACCTCTTGGCTCCCCTCGGCCCACGGCTCGAACAATTCGTACAGGATGTCCATCGGTGCGAAGACACGGTCCCCGGCCCACCACGGTGCGAAAGTGAGGGCCACGAGGAGCATCAGGCACCCGACTGCGAGACTGTCCTTACGTCTCATCCGTCTCAGAATCCTCCATCATCGCCGCAACAAAGGGTCGAAATGTAAGTTGTCGCCTTTTCGATCCTTGAGTCCAGCACGCTAGGGGGCCTGTGCCCAGACGAGCCACACACACCGCAGCGATCATCCTGGCCGCCGTCGCGGTTTCGATTGCCGCTCGTGGATCGGTCGACGGCCGATCGACCAGCGCGCTCCACACCGAGCTGATCTCGTCCACCCCGGCGGAAGGGGACTCACTGACCACCAGCCCACCGGAGGTGCGACTCGTCTTCAGCGGCCCGGTCGAACCAGCGCTGAGCCGCATTCGGTTGGTCACGGCTGACGGCGCTCAGCTCGAATTCGAGCCCAAAAGTGAAGACGAGAGTCGGGTCCTGGTCGCGCGACTTCCGGGACTCGCCAACGGCAACTATACGATCGAGTGGAGCACGGTGTCGGTTGACGGCCATAAGGTCGAAGGGCGATTGACGTTCCAGGTCGCGCGCGAAGAACTGACGATCGATACGCCTGCCGCAGCCAACGTCGCGTCTCGAGAGCAGACTTCACAACCATCGTCCAGCGGCAACGCCGTTGGGATCGGCCTGCTCAACGGGGTGACGCTCGGCGCGTTACTCGCCCTGGCAGGACTGCTCGCCCACATGACGCGGCTCGGCACACACGACCCTGGACGGACTCGCCGGGTGGCCGGCGTGTTGGCGTTGCTGGCGCCGCTTCTGCTCGCCGTCCACACCGTTGCCTGGGTTCAGTCGATCGCCCCGTCGGGCAAGATCGAAACGACGACGATCACCGCGATGCTCGCTACCACCGCGGGTCGAATCGAGGTGCTCCGTTTAGGGCTCGCGATCGTGGCCGGGGTGGCCCTCGGGGTTCTTCGCAAAACGGCGCTGGCGGCCGGTTTGGCGATCGTCGCGGTCGCCATCGGCGGCGCGCTGGGGCACGCGGCCGAGTTTTACCCAGCGGTCTCGATCCCGATCAAGGCGATTCACCTCGTCGCGGTGGCTCTCTGGCTGGGCGGGCTGATCACGCTGGCCGCTTGTCGGCTGCGAGCGACCGGTTTTCACCGCGCTGCCCACCAGACGTCGAGACTGGCTCTTTGGGCCGTAGCGACGATCGTGGTGACCGGTTTTGCTCAGTCCGTCTTGATCGCCGGATCGCCGATCAATCTAATGGGGACGCGTTACGGGGCGTTCCTCGCGGCAAAAACGGCGGGGTTGATCGGGCTGGTGGTGTTCGGTGCCCGCAACCGAACTCGGCTCCTCCCCAGGCTCGATCTCGACTCGGGCTCCGAGCCCTTGACGCGCAGCGTGGCGTGGGAAACAGCTCTCATGATTCTGATCCTGATCGTGGCGGGCGTGCTCGCGGCAACCCCGCCCCCTGCTGGTTAGCGGGGGGTGGTTAGTTCGCGATCGGGGAATCCTCGCGGTTCCCGTACTCGACCCACGATCCGTCGTACATGCGAACATCGTCGTAACCCAGCAAATCGGTAAGCACAAACCACGTGTGCGAGGCTCGAACACCGCTTTGACAAAGCGTGAACGTCGCCTGGTCGCCAGTTACACCGGCCGCATCGTAGAGCGCCCGAAGCTCGTCCGCGGGCAGGAACGCACCCGTTGCGTCCACGGTTTGACTCCACTCCACGAGGACGCTTCCCGGAACGTGACCGCTGCGCGCGGCGCGAACGCTCTCGCCCCTGTACTCGGCTGCAGAGCGGGCGTCACAAACGACCGCTCCCGGATCGTCGATCGATGCCACCACGTCGCTCCACGTGGCCACGATCGATGTGTCGGGCTTGGCGCTAAACGCGTACTCGGAGGGCTCCCGTACGGGCACGCTCTCAGTCGCTGGCCGCCCTTCGACCTTCCACAGCTTCCAGGCCCCATCCATAAGACGGACATCGGGGTGCTTGTAGACCGATAGCGCCCAGATCGCGCGTGCCGACCAAAGACTCTTTGCGTCATCGTAAAACACGAGCGTCGTTTCAGACCGGGCGCCGATCGAGCCCAACGCCCGAGCGATGTGTGTCCTCTCCGGGAGCATGCCGGGGACACCGCGCGCATCGTCGGCCTGGAATGTTTCCTGGGCCGGAAGGTGTGCAGCACCCGGAATATGGCCGGCGTCGTACTCCTCCCGTGGCCTAAGATCGATCAACAGCACCGTCGGATCTTCCAGGTGCTCCTGGACCCAATCCGTCGTCACGAGTCTGGCGGAAGGAGAATACCCGCGGTCGTCGATAGATGACATCTCGGCCGGTTCCGGTGTGCCCGCAGTCGTCTCGGACTCGGTTCCCCCCGAGCCGCAAACCGACCCGACGCACAAAAGAGCCACACAAAAGATCGATTTCAAACGTCGCATCGTCCGCCCACCCTAGCTCAAGGTCGGTGGACCGTCAAATGGGGGTTACATTGACGCTGGTTACCACATTTGAAGGCGACGGGTCGGGCATCGTCTAGTAGAAAGGGAGTAATGACGAGGAAGCGAATCACGATCGGGGTCGTCGTCATCGCCGTGCTCATCATGGTGGGGTGGTGTGCCACCCGACCCGATCCGGTCAGCGTGACCGTAGCCTCGGTCGAGATCGGATTGGTCGAGGAGACGGTCGCCAACACCCGTGCAGGCACCGTCGACGCCTGTCGACGCGCTGGCCTGGCCCCACAGGTTGGGGGTCAGATCGCGCGTCTCCCGGTTCGCGAGGGTGATGACGTCGAGGCCGGGCAGATTCTGCTCGAGTTGTGGAATGAAGACCTAGCGGCCGACGTTCGCTTGGCTGAACGGGACGCGGCCTCGGCTCGAAATCTGACTACCGAGGCGTGCGCGCGGGCAGACGTGGCCAGAAAACGGGCCGAGCGCACTGCGCAACTCAAAGAGCTGGACGCCGCGTCGCAAGACGAATTCGACATCGCAACCGGCGACGCCATCGCTACCGCCGCCGCGTGCGAGGCGGCACGCAGCGGGGTCCAGGCCGCTGACGCCCGAGTTGCGGTCGCGCGCGCGACGCTGGAGCGAACCGTGCTCCGTGCGCCCTTCGACGGCACAGTGGCCGAGATCAATGGAGAGCTGGGCGAGTTTCTCACACCGTCACCGGTCGGTATCCCGACCCCACCAGCGGTCGACCTGATCGATAACTCGTGTCTGTTCATCAAGGCGCCAATCGACGAGGTTGACGCGCCCGCCATTCGTGCCGGTATGCCCGCCCGCGTGAGCATGGACGCCTTCCCCAACCGCACCTTTCCCGCCACCGTGCGTCGCGTTGCGCCTTACGTTCTGGACGTTGAGAGACAGGCCCGGACGGTCGACATCGAGGCCGAGATCGATGACCCCGAGGCGCTAGCCGCTCTGCTCCCCGGCTACAGCGCTGACGTGGAGGTAATTCTCGCCAATCGCGAAGACGTATTGCGCGTTCCGAGCCAGGCGGTGCTCGAAGGTGATCACGTCTTGTTGCTCGTCGACGACAAGATCGAGGAGCGATCGATAGAGGCCGGGATCTCGAACTGGCAGCACACCGAAGTCGTGTCAGGACTCGAAGAGGGTGAGGTCGTCATCGTATCGGTTGACCGCGAGGGAGTGGAACCGGGGGCCCGAGCCGAGGCGGAGTAACGGCTACATGATCGAGCTCGCACAAGTTCATCGTGTTTTCCAAGTGGGAGACCAGGAGGTTCACGCGCTGGACGGTGTCGACCTGACGATCGCGGCCGGCGAGTACGTGTCGCTCATGGGCCCGTCGGGATCGGGTAAGTCCACGTTGCTCAACATTATCGGCTTGCTCGATCGGCCGACCTCGGGCACGTATCGATTGAACGGTCGTGACACCACGACGTTGTCTGACGACGAGCAGGCGCGTGCTCGTAGCGAGAACATCGGCTTCGTGTTCCAGTTCTTTCACCTCGTACCCCGGCTGACGGCAGCCGAGAACGTCGAGTTGCCGTTGGTGCTGGCCGGCCGCGCGCCCGTCGACCGCCGCCCAATGGTCGAGACCGCCATCGACCAGATGGGGCTCACCGAGCGCGCACACCACCGTCCCGACCAACTCTCGGGCGGTGAGCGCCAACGCGTAGCGATCGCCCGAGCGACTGTGATGCGACCTGGCGTGCTGCTGGCCGACGAGCCAACCGGCAACCTCGACACCACCACCGGCAAGGAAGTCGTCCAGATCATCGAGGCGCTCCACACCGCCGGAATGGCGGTCATCGTAGTGACCCACGACCCACAGATCGGAGGACGGGCTGAGCGATCGTTGACGATGATGGACGGTCGGCTCGTCGAGGACGTACGGAGGTCCGTGTGAGAGTGCGAGACGTGCTCCGCTTGTCGTGGGGGACGCTGATCCGAACGCGACTCCGAACGGTGATGCTGCTGCTCGCCACGGCGATCGGCGTCGCCGCAGTCGTCATGTTGACTTCACTCGGTGAGGCCGCCCGACGTTACGTCACCACCGAGTTCTCGTCGCTCGGCACCAACCTCATCATCGTGCTCCCCGGTCGCGCCGAAACAACCGGCAGCGGTTTGACGCTATTCGCCGGTCAGACTCCTCGCGACCTGACGGTACGGGATGCGATCGCGCTGGAGCGAATCGCCGCCATCGACAAAGTCGCTCCGGTTGTGCTGGGCGCAGCCGGTGTGCAGTGGGGCGGCCTTGAACGCGAGGTGCCAGTGATCGGGTCGACCGCTTCGTTCCTCGAGATTCGCAACTGGTCGATGGAGCGCGGGCAGTTCCTGCCGGCCGGCGACCCAGAGCGACCGGCTAGCGTGGCGGTTCTCGGAATGAAGCTCAAAGCCGAACTGTTCGGCGATGCACCCGCGATTGGTGAGTGGATCAGGATCGGCGATCGTCGGTTCCGAGTGATCGGTCTCTTGGCCACCGAGGGGCGAACAATCGGTATCGACGTCCAAGACGTAGCAATCATCCCTGTCGCCTCGGCCCAGCAGTTGTTCAACACCGAATCATTGTTTCGGATCATCACGTCAGCACGCAGCCGGGAGGATATGGACCGGGCTCGCGACGAGATCCGACGGGTGATCACCGAGCGCCACCAAGGCGAGGAAGACATCACGGCGGTGACCCAGGACGCTGTCTTGGCGACGTTCGATCGGATCTTTGGCGTCTTGACGCTGGCGCTCGCTGGAATCGCGGCGATCAGCCTCGCGGTAGCGGGCATTTTGATTATGAACGTCATGCTGGTCGCGGTAAGCCAGCGAACGGCCGAGATCGGGCTTCTCAAGGCCCTCGGAGCCGCGCGGAGGCAGATCATGACGTTGTTCCTGGCCGAAGCGATCATGCTCTCGTTTATCGGGGCCATGGCCGGGCTGCTGGTTGGCCAGGGCGGAAGTTGGCTGATCGGTCGGCTCTACCCCGTGCTCCCGCTAGGGCCCCCCGCATGGGCTCCGATCGCCGCGGTAGCGATCGCCGTCACCAGCGGGATCGTTTTCGGCATCCTACCGGCTCGGCGAGCAGCGGCGCTCGATCCGGTCGAAGCTCTGGCCGGCCGCTAGCCCGTGCGTTGGCGAGACTTCCTCCGCTTTACGACGCTCTCAATCGTCGCTCACCGAGCGCGCAGTCTGCTGACTGCATTGGGGATCGCGATCGGGATATCGGCAGTCGTCCTGCTCACCTCAATCGGCGAGGGAGTTCACCGGTTCGTGCTCGACGAGTTCACGCAGTTTGGTACGACGATCATCGCGATCAATCCCGGCAAAGTGACAACACTTGGCGCCTCCATCGGTGTGTTTGGCTCCGTTCGCCCGCTGTCAGTCGATGACGCAGAAGCGCTGACCCGGCTGCCGTACGTTCAGGAGGCGGTCCCATTCGTGTGGGGCAACGCGGCGGTCGAAGGCGCTGACCGCCAGCGCCGGACGCTGGTCTACGGCACCGGACCCGGTTTTCCAGGCGCGTTTCGTTTTCCGGTCGCCATCGGCGAGTTTCTTCCGGAAGACGACGTTCGGGCCCCACGTGCATTCGCTGTCCTCGGGAGCAAGATGCGAGATGAACTCTTTGGGAACGAGAACCCGTTAGGCGAACGGATCCGGATCGGTGGCGACCGTTACGTTGTAATCGGGGTCATGGAATCGAAGGGGAACATGCTCGGATTCGACCTCGACGATACCGTGTACATACCGGTCGCGCGTGGCCTCCAGCTGTTCAGGCGCGACGGCCTCGTCGAGATCGATGTCCTGTACGATGATGACGCACCGGTGGACGAACTAGTGGCCAGCATCGAGCGCCTCTTCGTCGCGCGCCACGGCGGCGAAGACGTCACGATCACGACGCAGGAACAGATGCTCGACGTCCTCGGCAACGTGCTCAAGGTGTTGACATTCGCAGTCGCCGCGTTGGGTGGGATCTCATTGCTGGTCGGCGCGGTCGGAATCTTCACGATCATGACGATCGCCGTCAACGAGCGCACCAGCGAGATTGGGTTGCTGCGCGCGCTCGGCGCTGACCGCGATCAAATATTGCGCCTGTTCCTTGGCGAGGCGATGGTGTTGGCAGCGTTGGGCGGATTGAGCGGACTGCTGGTCGGGATCGGCATCTCCCGCATATTGCACCTCTTTGTCCCAGCGCTCCCGGTCCACACCCCGGTGCTGTTTGTTTTCGTCGCCGAGGGCGTGGCGATCGTCATCGGACTGGTTTCCGGGGTGCTTCCCGCCCGCAACGCAGCCAGTCTCGAACCCGTCGAAGCGATCCGCGCGGAGTAGAATCACGGCAGCTCTGCCTTGGTCTGCTCGTAGTCGTACGTCGTCAACTCGAGTCGGTGCCCGAACGGATCGCAAAAGTAGATCGAGTACGATGCCTCGTGATCGACGACGAGCTCGGCGGTTACCTGACGTCCGCGATCATCGGTCAGATCGAGATCAGGCAGCCGCTGCAAGAACTCGCCGAAGACGAGAGCTTCGACTCGAAACGCTACGCGGTGAAACCCGGCCGTCTCTCTTGAACCCTGCGGCGCTCCCTCGAACAGCGCGAGCTTGGTACTGCCGCTGTCGCTCGAGATCATCAGCGGGCCGCGATTGTCACGAGCCCAGTGTTCGTAAGCCGGAACGACCTCCAGCCCCAAAACGCGGTGGTACCACTCTGCGGCTTCGCGCCGATCGGGAACGAACAACTCGACGTGGTCGATTTGATCGACTCGGAACCCGTCGCTCGACGGTGAGTCGCTCACAGGTAGCTAAACTTCTTCGATCGCCCCTTTTACCTGCTCTATCAACTCTGGGGTGACCTCGGTGATGCCGTGATCCTTGGCGTGCACGGCGACTTTCTGCATGAGTTCCTCCTCCGTCTCGGCCTGCACGACGACCGTGCAACCGCTTGCCGGATTCACCTTTCCGCAGTTCACTTGTAGCGTCATTTCAGTTGCCTCCTTTGTTCCTGGCATTGGTGGCGACCCCAACGGGATTCGAACCCGTGTTGCCACCTTGAAAGGGTGGAGTCCTAGACCAGACTAGACGATGGGGTCGCGCATTTTGGTAGGTGAAAAAACGTACGGGCTCACGCCCGAGCGTGTCAACCGACGGCGCGGTTGCCGTTCATCGCGAACCGCTGGCGCATCCCTCGAACGGTCGCGCCGATCTTCTCCGAGCCACCGAGGAGCGATCCGACCTTGATCCCGCCCGGCAAACGATGCCGTCCGACGGCGTGCAATCCCATCGACGCCACGCATCCGCACTGTGAGCAGTCCGGTGTTCCGCCGAACTGACACGGCGTGACGATCGTCTCCAGATCGGCGGATGTGCACTTCGTCACCCGCGCGAAGACGCACTCGTCAGGATTCTGTGGCGGCTCGAGAAATGACTGCAGCATCGCGGGGCTCGCCTCGAGCTTTGGGTACGGCACCCTCAACCGATGGAGATCGTCCACCGCACGCTCCCGCATCTCGGGTGTCAGAATCTCGACCGCATTCTCCCCTATTTGGGGCGTGAAAAAACTCATTCGAATCCGAGCCACACCGGACGGTGCGCTCCAAAACTCGACGAACTCGTCGAGATAGCCGTCACGCTCCATCATCTGGCTCGTCACCGTGCAGTGGACGTAGATCCGATGGCCCTCGATGTGCTTGAGGATCCGTTCGTACGTCGCCGGCTTGCGACGCGCGTCGTGCTCGGGCTGTAACCCGTCGATCGAGACGACGAGGTGAAGCGGGTCGAGCTCGGCCCACTCGATCGGGATCGGACGCACGGCGCTGGTCACCACCTCCACCGTAATCCCGCGGTCGCACAATTGTGGCAGCAATACGCTGAGCTCGCGGTAGCGGACCAACGGCTCACCGCCCACCAGGTGAACGACGAGCGGCCGCTCGCGATCCACCAGCTCGAGGATCCGGTTGACGAGGTCTTCGCCCTCGAAGTCGGTCAACGACTCCAGCGGTGTACCCGCGAGATGCTCCGGTTGATAGGCGTAGCAGCCCGGACACGAGAGCGGGCAACGGGTGGTGGTCTCGATCGACAGGGAAGGCTGGTACCCCTGCAGTATCCGTCCCCAGGAACGCAGTACCCATTCAGTGGTTTTCATCCCGCTCCTACAAAAGAGGTGGCCTGTGCGCTGGCAGGACCGTCATTCTAACTGCCCGCCCGCGCCCTCACAATTCGAGGTGTCGCAATTGGCCCATCAGTGGCGCGGGTGATACGTTGACCCACCGTTTCACATCGCACTTCATCACTCGTCCACATTAACACCTGAGGAGACTTTCATGGCGCATGAGGTCCCTGCTCTCTCGTATTCGTTTGATGCGCTCGAACCACACATCGACGCACAGACGATGGAAATCCATCACGATCGCCATCACGCCGCCTACGTCGGCAACCTGAACTCTGCGCTCGAAAAACACCCCGACCTGCAATTGAAGACCGTCGAGGAGCTGATCGCCGATCTGAGCGCGATACCCGATGACATCCGGGGGGCGGTGCGCAACAACGGGGGCGGGCACGCCAACCACACCTTGTTCTGGACGATCATGTCGCCCGATGGGGGTGGCGAACCCAGTGGCAGTCTCGCCGACGCGATCGCCGACGCCTTTGGCAGCCTTGACGATCTCAAGTCGAAGCTCTCGAGCGCTGCGGTTGGTCAGTTCGGCAGCGGCTGGGGCTGGCTTTCAGTGGACGGCGGCAAGCTTGTCGTCGAGAGCACCCCGAACCAGGATTCGCCGCTTTCACAGGGTCGCACCCCGATTCTCGGCGTCGACGTTTGGGAGCACGCCTACTACCTGAACTACCAGAATCGTCGCCCGGACTACGTCAATGCGTGGTGGAACGTCGTCGACTGGAGCGAGGTCGCACGCCGGTTCGAGGCCGCCAGCTAGGCGACCGATGGCGAAAAGCAGCAAGGGCGGTGAGCGCTATTTCTCGCGGGCCACGTTCGATTTCCTGAGGGAGCTCGACCTCAACAATCGGCGTGATTGGTTCAACGCGAACAAGAATCGCTACGAAGCGCACGTCAAAGCGCCAGCGCTCGAGTTCATCGCCGACGTCGCGCCGCATTTGAAGAAGATTAGCCCGCACTTCAAGGCCGATGCACGGCCGGTGAGCGGGTCCCTGTTTCGGATCTACCGCGATGTTCGGTTCTCCAAGGACAAGAGCCCGTATAAGACGTACGTCGGGATCCGGTTCCCGCACGTTACGTCGAAAGATGTCCACGGCCCGGGCTTCTACCTGCACATCGATACCGAGGGAACGTGGATGGCGTGCGGGGTCTGGCGCCCCGACTCGGGATCGCTCAAGAAGATCCGCACCGCGATCGATCGAGACCCGACGCGCTGGAAACGGGCCAAAGGCGCCAAGACCTTCCGTGAGAATTACAAGCTTTCGGGGGATTCCCTAAAACGCGCGCCGGTCGGAATCGACCCTGAGCATCCGTTGATCGAGGATTTGCGTCGCAAGGATTTCATCGGCGTCTCGAAGCTCAACCAGCGCACGGTGATCGGACGCCAGTTGATGCCAGAGTTCACCGCGCGTTGCCGGGCCGCAAAACCCTTTCAGCGATTCCTGTGCGGTGCATTGGGGGTCGAGTACTGACCCGCTACTCACTCCGAACCCAATAATACCGGCCGCGTCGGAGATACGTGTCACCGCAGGCTACCCATCACACGTCGCACTGGTAATCGTTCCCGCTCATCAGACGCGGTCCAGACGACACGTCGAACAGCGAGTACGAAAACTGGCAACAGATCTCCTGGCAGGCGCGTGAGCGTCGAACGGGTCATTCCTTGAAACTCGACCGTTCGCCGAGCTCCTCGACCATGGCCCGTTCCTCGTCGCTCAATTCCTGGGGTACAGTGATCGTTATCTCGACGTACTGATCTCCGGTCTTGTCGCCCTTCGAAATGCCTTGCCCTTTGAGCTTGAAGCGCGTTCCACCCTGTGTGCCCGCGGGGATGGCAAGCTCGACTTTCTTGCCGTGCACCGTTCGCACCCGGATGCGCGTCCCCAGCATCGCCTGAACCGCGCTGATGGGAACCGTGCAGTGGATGTCCAAACCGTCGCGCCGGAAAAACCGATCCGGCTTGATCTGGATGGCGAGGTACAGATCTCCTGGCGGGCCCCCAAGCCCGTAGAGGTTGACGTAGTCGGTGCCGTCCGCAGGGACGACCATGAACGAGTAGTAACGGCCGTCGGCCTCGATCTTTTTTAGAAATGTGGTGATCCCATGCGGCAGCC
>CBDUCI010000056.1:0-11379 GCA_965365605.1 uncultured bacterium | reverse complement strand
GTTCAGAAGAACGCCGGCACGCTGGGAGCCGGACGGGTGACCGCTTTCACCGCTGCATGCCAGCGAGCCGTCCTCATACACGTCTCGACGGCCTACGTCTGCGGGGCGACAGACGAACCTGTCCCCGAGACCTTTCACCACGCCGCGGATTCTGACGAACCTTTCCCGCCGCGTCAGTTCACGGATCCGGACCGCGATATAGAGAGGATCACAGAGATCATCAACGCTGTACGCGAGCAGGGTCAGGGCGCTGACGTGCGCCGCGAGCTAGTCCAAGCACTCGTCCAGCGCCGACGTGGCCGCGGTGCCGGACGAGCCGAACCACGACGCGAGATGATTCAGAATCTCCGCAGCAGATGGATACAGAACCGGCTGACGGAAGAAGGCATGAAGTGGGCTCGCCAACGAGGCTGGAATGACACCTACACCTACACCAAGGCGCTCGGTGAACAGATTGTTCTGAGACAACGCGGCGACTTGCCAGTCGCGGTGGTGCGACCGGCAATCATAGAGAGCAGCTTGGCTGAGCCCAGCCCGGGCTGGCTAGACGGATTGCGAATGGCTGACCCGTTAATTGCAGCCATCGGGAAGGGCCGCCTGCGATCCCTCCCGTTGAACCCCCAAGTAACGCTCGACCTCGTTCCCGCCGACATGGTCGTCAACACCATCTTGGCGGCGATACCGAGGCTGGTCCAGGAACGTGGGGTATCGATCTATCAGGTGGCCACGGGGTCTCGAAATCCAGTCAGCATGGGTCGCCTGCACGATCTCATAGTACGGTACTTCACTGCCAATCCGATGCTAGACAAGAACGACCAGCCAATCCGGGTCAAGCCGCTGACTTTTCCGGAACCAGAACAGTTTCGGCTGATGTATCGGGCCAAAGCCGAGCCTCTCAAACGATTCGAGCGCATCCTCCGACGCTTGGTCGCCTGGGGCGTGCTCAACAAACAAAGTCAAAAGTACCGACGCCGACTCGCTGCGCGCCTCGCCGCGATGGAGACCCTCTACTACTACGGCGAACTATACGAGCCGTACTTGAATCTCGATTGCCAATTCAAGATCGACAACACGATGCGGCTGCTCGAGGAGCTGTCTGAGGAAGAGCGGGGTCGTTACAACTTCGATGTCACACGAATCAACTGGCCCCACTACATGCACGTCCACATCGCCGGGGTCAAGAAACACATCCTAAAGGTGGAGCGCGCGGGGACGCTTGAACTGGATGACGAGGCTGCCGCCCAACGAGCGTCCGTCTCAACAATCAACGATCTGTTGAGTCAATCGGCCGAGAAGTCCCCCGATCGAACCGCCCTGCAGATGAAGCGGAATGGTCAGTGGGTACAAATCACGTACGCCGAGCTGAAGGAGCGCTCTGAAGAGATCGGCGAGCGGTTCCGCAGACTCGGATTTCACAAAGGTGATCGCGTAGTGCTCTACTCGGAGAACCAACCCGAATGGGGCCTCGCTTACATGGGAGCGGCGTCGATCGGACTGGTTGTCGTCCCGCTCGATGCCCAAACGTGGCACAAGGAGGTCTGGTCTACGGCCCGGTTTGTCGGCGCGCAGGCTATGCTCGTTTCAGAATCGTGCTTCGAGCGCTTGGCACCAGAAGGGTTGGAACAGAACGAACGATCCGACACGCCTGTGCTGGTGCTAAACGTAGACCGCAGCTGTCGACCTTTTGATCTCGACAGCTATCCCAGAAGCACCCGGCCGGCAGAGAAAGAACCCCCCGCTTTGAACAAGGCGGATCGCGTGCGACCCGACGATCCGGCGTCGATCATCTTCACCACTGGTACGGCAGTCGACCCGCGGGGCGCAATTCACACCCATCGCAATTTCTTAAACAACCTGTTCGGTGTCAGCCGAACACTATCGGTTAGCGAGCACGACAGGTTGCTTTCGGTGCTCCCTCTCTATCACGCTCTGGAGTTCACGTGCGGATTCCTCACGCCGATTTACCACGGCGGGACGATCAGCTATGCGCAATCGTTGAAGCCCAAGGTAATCCTGGAGTCGATGCGTGAGACCGGAACCACGATCATGCTTGGGGTGCCAACACTGTATGCGCTCATTCGCGACGATCTCGAGCGTCGTGTGCTGCGGACCGGAAAATCACCGCTGCGTTCGAACTTGATGGAGACGACCAAGCAGATAAGCCGTTCGTGGGAGCGAACGTTCAACCGCAACATAGGCCGTCAGATCTTTAGCCGAGTGCATCAGGAGCTGGGCGGCAGCGTGCGGTTCTTCGTAAGTGGTGGGTCTGCGCTCGGTGCGGAGCTATACGACGACTATCGAGCGATGGGCTTGACGATCTACGAGGGCTACGGGCTCACCGAAACAGCTCCGGTCTTGACCGTCAACCCGTTGTACCAGAGTCGCCCCGCTTCGTGCGGCAAACCACTGCCAGGCGTAGAGCTGAGACTCTACCACACGGACAACGAAGGTGTCGGTGAGATCATCGTCCAGAGCCCGAGCCTGATGAATGGTTACTACAACAACCCCGAGGCCAGCGACCGCGTCATGGTAGACGGATGGTTCCATACGGGCGATCTGGGTTGGGTCGATGCTGACGGGTACCTGTACATCACGGGTCGAAAGAAAGACGTCATCGTTACGGGGGCCGGCAAGAATGTCTACCCGATGGATCTGGAAGCTATCTACCGAGCGCTACCCTCGGTGCGCGAGATTTGTGTCGTTGGAATCCCGAGTGGCCTGACGGAAGAGGTTCACGCCGTCGTCGAACCGGATCCGGCCCTGTTGGACGATGCGTCTGCTGACGAAGTCCAAAAGCTGATTCAGCGCGAAGTCCAAGCCCAGGGGCGCGAGCTGCCGAGCTATCATCGGCTGCAACAGGTTCACCTATGGGCAGGAGTGTTGCCGCGAACGAACGACGGGCAGATCGATCGGACGCGATTGCGAGGTTGGATCGAGCGCACAACGCGCGCCCGCGCTGATCGCGAGCCACCCACTGTCTCCACCGGGCCGGGCCAAGTCGAGCTCAAGGCCCGGCTACACGACGAACTCGCGCGGCTGTCGGGTCGACCACTCGAAGAGATCACACCGTCCACCCATCTGTACGAGGATCTTGGACTCGACTCACTCCGGGCGATCGAGCTCTTCCTGTTCGTCGAGCACGCGATCGGCGCCACGCTCGATGACGAGGCAACTGCGGAGGTCGAGACGGTGGAACAGCTCTTGGCGATCTTGGCACCGGAGAAACAGACCCCCAAGAAGCTGGTCACCGCGCAGCCGGAGCCTGCACTTCGCTCGACCCTTCCGTACCCAGAGCGCAAGGCTGTGGACCGCTGGTTGCTGGGATCCGCCGGCCGCGGACTCGAGGCCCTGTACACGTTGTACTTCGACCTCGAGCTAGTCCACACAGAGCTTCTGCCACGAAAGCGACCTTATTTACTCGCCGCAAATCACTCGAGCCATCTCGACGCTCCAGCCGTGCTGTCTGCAGTTAGACTCGCACATGGCCCCGAGGCGGCACGATCCATCCACGTGCTCGGTGCACGCGACTATTTCTTTGACACCTCGCTGAAAGGTTGGTTCTTTAGCACGTTTCTGAACGTCGTTCCGATCGAACGCGAAGAGACATCGCTGGCCGGACTGAGAATCGTCAAGTCGATCCTCACGAGCGGTGAGTCGGCGCTCATCTTCCCGGAAGGGACCCGATCGCGAAGCGGCAAAATCCAAGCGTTCAAACCGGGCTTGGGACTGATCGCGTGGGAGCTCAAGACGCCCATCGTTCCGGTCTACATATCGGGTACCCACGACGCTTTGCCTGTCGGCCGAAATCTGCCCCGCAGGCAACGGCTCAGGATCGAGTTTGGCCACCCGATCACGATGGACGGATACGATAAGGTCGGCGCTCGGATTCCGAACAACCGGCTTTACCGCGAGATCGCGGCCGACGTGCGGAACACGATCATCAGCATGTCGGATGGCCAACGGGATTCCGACGGCGGCAACGGCGCCGGTGGTCGAGCCGAATGAGACAGCAGGCGGCTTTTTTTGACGTCGATGGCACCCTGATCGCGAGCAACATCGTTCGCTATGGCGTCGAGATTCGGACTGGTGGCATGCCGGCCGGTCAGCGCAAACTCTGGATAGCGGCGTTTCTTCCGCGAGTCCCGTACTACTTGGCGCTCGACAGCTTGAGCCGAGAAGCCTTCCAGCGAGCGTTCTACCGCATCTACAGGCCTGTATCTCCACAAGAGTTGCGGCAGCGCGCCGCCGACTTGTTCGAGCATCACATTCGCCCGCGTCTTCTCCCGGCTGCAGTCGCGAGAGTGGCTGATCACCGCGATCGAGGGCATCGCGTTGTTTTGGTTTCAGGTTCGCTGGCAGAGATCGTCCAACCGGTTGCCGAACACTTGGAGGTCGACGACATCATCGCTGTCCGACTGGCGGTAAGCGACGGTGTCCACACCGGCGAACTCGAGGGACAGCCACTCGCCGGCCAGACGAAAGCCGATGCGGTTTCAGAATATGCCGCCGAGAACCAGATCTCGTTGTCGCGATCGTTTGCGTATGCAGACAGCCTGGATGACGTGCCGATGCTCGAAACGATCGGCCGACCGGCAGTGGTGAATCCTGGGCGTCGGTTGCTTCAGAGCGCCCGTGAGCGTGGCTGGGGCGTCTACGTCTGGGACAGCACGATTCCCGGAACTGCACGTCAGGTTCGCTGATCGGCACCGTGCTGGCGCTCGAATACGTTCGCAGTGTGCCCCGGTTTCTGGCGACCCGGACGCTCGGGCGACGCCGACCGGGGATCGGGACGTCAAGGCTCGGCGTGGTGCGACTAACCGAGGTCGAACCACCTCCACTGCCGAGCCCCGAGTGGACGCGGGTAAAGCCCATTCTGAGCGGGATCTGTGGGTCCGACCTGGCTACCATCACGGCCCAGGGCAGCCCTTACTTCTCACCGCTGACCTCAACCCCGTTCGTCTTTGGACACGAAGTCGTTGGTCTTGTCGACGAAACCGGCGAGAACGTGACATCGGTGCGAACGGGTGACCGCGTTTGTCTCGCGCCTCCGCTTCACTGCGCCATACGCGGCATCGACGATCTTTGCCCGGCGTGTCGGGATGGAGACCTCGGTCACTGTCGCAACGTCACACGCGGAATCATCGGCGCAGGTATCCAGACCGGATACTGCCGTGATACAGGCGGCGGTTGGAGCCAAGGCTTCGTGGCCCACCAGTCGCAGCTGCACCGTGTTCCCGACAGGTTGTCCGACGCGAGCGCGGTGCTGGTCGAACCGTTTGCCTGCTGCTTGAACTCGGTTCAACAAGCACCGCTCGACGAAGACGACACCGTTGTCGTGTTGGGTTGTGGGACGATCGGTGTGCTTACGATCGCAGCGTTGAGATACGTCGGACCAAGTTGTCGGCTGGTAGCGGTCGCCAAATACCCCCACCAGGCGGAGGTCGCGCGGCGCCTTGGGGCTGACCTCGTGTTGCCGACCGGCGGCGGAATGCGCGATCGCTTGGCCCATGCGGTAGGAGCAGAGCTCTTGCAGCCCGAGATAGGCCCACCAGTCGCGATCGGAGGCGCTGCAGTCGTCTTTGACTGCGTAGGCTCGGGAAGCACGCTCGACGATGCGATGCGCTTTACGCAGGCCAGGGGCACCGTTATCGTCGTCGGCATGCCCGGGGTACCCCGTGGAATCGACTGGACGGCGATGTGGCACAAGGAGCTTGAGGTGCGCGGCAGCTACACCGCTAACGCCGACACCTTCGGCCGGACGCTCTCGCTCGCGACCGAGCTGGACGACCAGCTGGCACCGCTGGTCGGGGCCCGCTTCTCGCTCGCCGACTACCGCGAGGCAATTCAGTGTGCCCTCGAAGCCGGTCGCCGAGGCGTCACCAAGGTCGCGTTCGAGATGCGCGACTCGATCGAGCCACTCTCCGGATGAAGTACCTGACATACTCGGGAAACACGCTCCTGGGAGCCGACCTGCCGGATCAGGCTACGGTGCTCTACCCACCGCCGGCGATCGATGGCATCCCAAAGCGCGGCATCCCGCGCGCCTTGAGAGAGGCGCTGGAACAGCCTGTCGGGATGGAGCCGCTCGCCGAGCTCGTTGGGCCGAGCTCGCGGGTGCTGATCGCCTTCGACGACAACTGCCAACCGTTCCCGTTGATGGCCCGGCCGGATATCCGGCAAATCATGATCACGCGTTTGCTCGAGCTGCTCGAAGATCAAGGCGTCAAGCAAGAGAACATCCAACTGCGCTGTGCGGTAGCGCTGCACCGCAAGATGCAGCATCACGAACTGGAGTACATGCTGGGCGAAAAGATCATGGCCCGGTTTTGGCCTGATCAACTGACGAACTTTGACGCCGAAGACGGAGACGACATCGTCTCGCTGGGTGAGACCGACGAGGGCGAACCGGTCGAAACAAGTCGCGCGGTGATCGAAAGCGACCTCGTCATTTACGTCGATACCGTCCAGATCCCACTGAACGGCGGTCATAAGTCGGTAGCCGTCGGGTTCGGGACGTACAACTCGATCGCTCCCCACCACGCCCCACAGATGACCGAGCACACACCACACGTGATGCAACCCGACGGTTCATGTATGCACGCGACGATCCGGCGCATGAGCGAGGTGATTCAGAAGCGCTGTCGGATCATGGTGATCGAAGCCGCGATGAACGGAGCCACCTATCCGCAGCATCTCGAGTATCTAAGCAAATCACCGGATCGGTTGAGTTTTGCCGAACGGATCCTGCGTAAAACCGCCCCGATGTCGATGCGGGCACTGCCTGAGCCCACGCGAGCCAAGATTTTTCGGGGCATACGTTCCAAGTACGCACCTATAGCGATCACCGCGGGAGCGATCGACGACGTCCATCGAGTCACACTGCAAGCGCTACGACCTCAGTTGGAGGTTGAGGTCAATCGGCAGTTCGACACGTTGGTGTTTGGTTTGCCCGACCTATCACCGTACGCGATCGATGCCCGCATCAACCCCGTTCTCGTAGTCAGCGACGTTCTTGGGTATGTGTTTAACTGGTTCTGGAATCGGCCGTTTGTAAAGCCAGGCGGTGCAGTGATCATCTTGAACCCGGTGTTCGAGGTGTTCCACGAGCGGTACCACGTCGCGTATCAACGGTTCTGGGAAGACGTGCTCCCAGCGACGACCGATCCGTTCACGATGCAGGCTGAGTTTCAGGAATCTTTTGCCCGCGATCCAGAGCTGATCGAATGCTACCGACACCGTTTCGCCCATCACGGGTTTCATCCGTTTACGGTGTGGTACTGGGCGACCTACCCGCTCAAATACTTGTCGGAAACGATCCTCGTTGGACCCCCGGACGACCGCACAGCCCGTAGGTTGGGGGTGTCGTGGGCACCCAGCTTAGATTACGCGCTGGCGCGAGCGAAGGATGTCACCGGCGGCGACGACGTCGTTGCACTTACGATCCCGCCTTTTATGTACCTAAGCGTCACCGACTGAGCCTCGCGTGGCACGACACCGGGTCCGGTTTCACTTCGACTTCATATCGCCGTACTCATACCTCGCGCTTACCCAGGCGGAGTCGTTTGGTGAGCGTCACGACATCGAATGGGAGGTGCGGCCGGTCCTGTACGCCGCGATACTCGAAGCCACCGGCTTGGTCGGTCCAGCCGAACAGCCGATCAAGCGGCAATACACCGCTCGTGACATCATCCGCGCGGCCGACCTGATCGGGGTGCCGATGATCGGGCCTCCGGCGCATCCTTTCAACCCCTTGATGGCGTTGCGAACGATGTGCTTGTATCAAGACGATCCTCGTGGTCTTCGGCTGGCCGTCGAGTTGGCGAACCTATGTTGGGGTAAGGGGCGAGCGCTCACCGAGTATGAAGTGATCGAGGGGGCGCTAGAATCGCTCGGCCTGGAGACGGCTGATCTCGCGACCCGGGTCAATGCGTCGACCACCAAGGCCCAGCTCAAGTCGAACACCACCGAAGCACTGGCCGCGGGCGTGTTCGGCGTTCCGACGTTTCTATGGCGAGGCGAGATTTTCTGGGGTCACGATCGCATGGATCATCTCTCAGTCCGGCTCGCCGCACGGCTCGATTCACCCGAAGTACGCGCCCGAGCGTGGGCCGCCAAGCCACGCGACGCGGAGCGGCCGAGCTCCCCGTGGCCCAAGTCCTAATCGTCGCTGGCGAGCCCTCAGGTGACGCTATCGGAGCGGAGTTAGTCGGCGCGGCACGCGACATGGATCCGAGCATCCGTTTCTTTGGCGCCACGGGGCCGGCTCTCGAAGCTGCAGGCGCTGAACGTGTCGTCGCGACACGAGAGCTCACCACCATGGGGCTGATCGAGGTTCTCCCCCGGTTGCCGGCGCTTCGACGCGCGATGAAGCGCTTGGAGCGAGCGGCTGCGGAACCCGAGACGATCGGCGCCGTCCTGATCGACTCGCCCGATTTCAATCTGCGGCTCGCTCGGAAGCTCAACCGACGATCTATCCCGGTCGTCCAGTACGTCAGCCCAACTGTCTGGGGGTGGCGCCCGGGACGCGTATCCGCAATCGAGAAAAGCGTGCGTCGTGTGCTGCTCACGTTGCCTTTTGAAGCCGAGTTCTATCGCGATTCCAGCGTCGATGCCGTCTACGTCGGCCATCCGGCTCTGGATCGCATCCCAGCCGACCTCGGGAATCGCGAATCGGTCGCCGCGCGACACAACCTCCAAGCGTCGCGCCGCTGGGTCGCACTCCTGCCCGGAAGTCGGTCCGGCGAACTCGACCGAATGGGACCGCTGTTGGCGGAGAGCGCCGCCCGAATCCGCCAACGCATCCCCGACATCGAGATGATGACGATGGTCGCGCCAGGTCTCGACCCCGCGGCCGTCGGGTCCGCCCTGGCCGGCGTCACCGGCCTCAAACTCGTCGAAACGGACCGGCACATCGCGCTAGGTCACTGTGACGCGGCGATCGTCACCTCGGGGACTGTGTCGCTCGAGCTGGCGATGCTCGGCGTCCCACACGTCGTCGCTTACCGTCTCTCTGATGTCACGTTTGCGATCGCCAAGCGTATGGCGCGGGTACGCTGGATCGCGCTTCCCAACCTGATCGCCGGGCGAGCGATCGTTCCGGAGCTGATTCAACGCGACGCCCAGCCGCACCGGTTGGCGCAACCGGTGATCAAGTGGCTCGAAGATGACCGCGAGCGGGCAGCGATCAGGGACGAACTGAGTAGCGTCTCCCGGTCCCTCGGCCCGGCGGGCGTCGCTGAGCGCGCGGCCAGCGCCACGTTGTCCGCTTTCGGCCTTCGCACCAACTGATCGTCATCACCACTTGAAAGTCGGTTTGACTTGCGTTGGAGGGGTAACGATTATTGCCGACGGCGCGCTCGGCTACCGATCCCAAACGCAGCGAGGCGATAAAATGACTAGCGGAAACCTGGTTTCTACGCTGAGCCGGCTGTTCTGCGGTGTGACGTTTATCGTTCATGGAGCCCCGAAGGTCTTCAACCTGGAGGCGGCGTCAGGCTTCTTCGAGAGCGTCGGATTGTTATCTTGGTTAGCAATTCCCGTTGCGGCGCTCGAACTCTTTGGTGGGATACTCCTGGTAGCTGGATTCCTCACCCGCTGGCTGTCGGCGCTGTTTATCCTGGAAATGGCTGTGGCTATAGTGACCGTGCATCTGCCAAAAGGGTGGAACGTCTTCAACGGGGGCTACGAGTTCAATCTCGCGCTGATCATCATGCTGATTGGCGTCATCGTTCTCGGTCCGAGTCCGTTTTCGATCGACGGCCAACTCCGAAAGAATCACGGAGGGGCTCCCTCGTCTGAACCCGTACCGTCCGGCCTGGAGACGTGAGCGAGCCGACAACATTCCTCTCAGCAGCGCCCGATGTCCGGCTAACCAAAGCGTTCGAAGCTCCGTTCGCCAACTTTCTCGCGACGGCGCGGACGTGCTATAGCTCCAAGGGCATCATCCCCGACGTCGAAATCAACGATCGATGGGTGGGGCTGGCGAAGAGTCTCTACCAAGCCGGCCACCACACCACCCTGCAGCACGCTCAATTTCAGTTTTCGCTCGCCAACGTCAGCCGACACTTCATCTGGAGCTTCCTCCACAGCCATCCGTTCTACAACAGCGAGCAAGTGAGCCAGCGCTACGTCGAGGTCAAGCCTGGGAACGTCACGGTGCCGCCATTGGAGGGCGAGGCCTTATCGAGATATCGATCAACGGTCGACCGGCAAATGAGGGAGTACCGCGAACTGATCGAGTTGTTGACCCCCGTGACCGAAGACGCCTACTACCAGCGGTTCCCGGGTCGCCTGGCGAACGCTGACAAATACGCCAAAGAGATCCAGAAGCGAGCACAAGAGATCGCTCGATACGTGTTGCCGATAGGCACTTTTGCGTACCTGTACCACACCGTTAGCGGGATCACGCTGTTGCGCTACGCACGGCTTTGTGAGCAGGTGGACACAACTTCGGAGACAAAGCTCGTGGTCCGTGCGATGGTCGACGCATTGCTGGAACACGACCCGGCCTACGAGACGATCCTGGAGGAACCGCTTCCATTGAATGCCACTCCCGAGCACGGCTTTCTGAGCACCCGCAACGGAGACGGGGAAGGGCGGCGCACGTTCCGCAGCGAGTTTGACCGCGAACTGGACGGCAGATTGTCACAGCTGGTCGACTACGGCGCTCGCAACGAAGAGGTGCTGGCTGACGCTGTGCGCGAAGTCCTCGGCGAGCCCAAAGCCGCGCTCTCCGATGACGAGGCGATCAGCTTGGCGCTCGATCCGCAGCTTAATCCGCTACTCGGCGAAGCGCTCAATCTGACCACACACGCCAAGCTCACGCGAGCCCTTTACCATCCACACTACACGTTCCGGAAGCGGCTCTCACACGCCGGTGACTCGCAAGACCAACGGCATCGAATGACACCCGGCTCACGGCCAGCACTCACTGCGCACATCACCGGTGAACCGGACTACCTCGTTCCACGCTTGGTGCTCGAAGACACGCGTGTCGAAGCGGCGTACCGACAGAGCATGGAGCGCACGTGGGAAGACATCGGAGCCGTGCGTGCAGCTGGCGCTCGAGCCGAGTTTGCCGAATACCTACTGCCGAACGCGGTCGCCATCCGGTTCACCGAGTCGGCGGACCTGCTGAACTTGTTCCACAAACACGCGATGCGTCTGTGTTACAATGCGCAGGAGGAGATCTGGCAGGCATCGCTGGAAGAATCGCAACAAGTGGCCGCGGTCAACCCGCGAATCGGGCGCCATCTTCTACCCCCCTGCACGCTCCGCTTTCGTGCCGGTCATCGACCGATCTGCCCCGAGGGGACACGGTTTTGCGGCGAGCGGGTATGGAAGCTCGAAGTGGACGCGTTCACTCGGCGTATCTGATCG
>CBDUCI010000055.1:0-11684 GCA_965365605.1 uncultured bacterium | reverse complement strand
TAAGCGAACGCGGACCAGAAACGATCGACGTCGCCCGCGTCGAGATGGTTTGCTGACGATGCGGGCCACGGCGGCTCGGGGAAGTGCTTTTCGGCATGACGCTCGATCATCGCCTGCGTCCTGGCGCGGCTTTCGAAGAACCGGGTCGCGTCGTTCAAGGTCAGCGTCGAGATCGGCGCGTTGGCGAGATCACGCGTCGTCTCGCGGCGTGCGGCGCGAAAGTGTCCGCGCCGGAGTCGTTTCGCGAGGGCCAGTCGCTCGCGTCCGATTGGGTCGAGTTGCTGCGACAGGCTGGATCCGCCCAACGTCAAGAGATTGCGTACGTAGGCGAGCGTCAGCTCCAGGGTTTCTGAGGGCAGCCCCCAACGTGAACCATCCGCCATCCGGATCCACAGATTGTTCCAGCGATCGCGATTGGACAGATGGATAATGTGCTGGAAGATCCGCTTGTTGGTTTGAAACGAAAAAAACGGTTGGGTGAGCACCTGCTCGAGCAGCGCGTCGGGCTCAGCGTGATCATCGGTCACGATCTCACGCGCCAGGCGCAGGTACTCGTCGCCGAGTTGGGTGTCGAAGCGGTACTCCCAATAGGTATGGCCGAGCTTCTTGACGTGTGGCGTCGATATCAGCTGCCGCGGGACAAAGACGTTGTGAGCGATTGTATCCGCCGCCAGGTGGCTCAGGTAGCCTAGTGCGAACGCCTGCAATTCGGGTGTATCGGCTTCGTCGAGGATCTCGAAACCGACCCCCCAGTTGTGACAGTGGCGATTGTACTCGGCGTACTCCTTGGCCTGGGTGATGTCGGCCGAAAGGTTGCCGTACAGAAACCGCTGCGGGTGGGCCGACAACAGTTCACGTACAACCGGTGGCAGGATCGCCAAGTCACCGAGAATCTGGGATCCCAGGAAGGCATGAGTCGGAGGGCCCCAAGCCCATGCCGCCTCCGGGGTAAAGAGCAGCAGCAGCAGGGCGATCGTCAGGATCGCAGCGACCATCAGGTTAGTGGAAGAGTTTCCGCTTCCGCTTCTTGGTCAGCCTGCGCTCCATGTCGTGAAGCTCTTCGGCGACCGTCTTCCGGATCGACCGCATGCCATCCTCGACGACTGCCGAGAGTTCCTCACTCAGCGTTCCGAGGCGATCCTCCGCCTCACCCAGCCACTCCTCGCCCGCTTCGCGGGCCAACTGACTAGCCTCGTCGAGATGTTTGCGGGCGTCCTTCTTGAGACGCTTGCCCTGCTTGTTGACCTTTTTACGCACGTCCTTGGCGGTCTTCCGACGTGGACGTGGTGTGACGAGCATGATGATTCCGGCACCAAACAAGGCGCCGAGTATGAATGCCGCGCCAAAGTCGATGGTGCTCGTATCGCGATCGTTCATCGGTTCTCCTAGCTAGCAGCCCGGTTGTGTTGATACTCCATCGTACGACAACTACGCATCATAAGTAACGCGACAGAAAACGACGCGCTCCCGAAAGCGTGGCCACTGACTTGAGCAGCGGTTGCTGAATCTCATCCTGTACTACCTCGATCAGTGAGGCCAGATCATCGATGCGAGAGCTCACGCGATCCACTGACGACCCCATCCGATTGACCTCACGCTTGGCGGTCGACGTCATCTCCTGAAGGTCATCGGCCATCGACTGCGCGCTGAACAGTATCGGGTCGATCTTGACCCGCACCTCATCGACGGTTCCTTGCAGGCGCCTCGCGGACCGCTTGATGTCCAGCGCCACCGGAATCCCGACGAAGATCAGGAGCAGGGTGAGCACCAGGAAAAACGAAGCGATGATCCAGAGCGCGATCGTGTTCCAGAGGGCGTATTCCATGCAGCGAATCAATATACAAGGTCAATGCCAAGACTGCGCATGACCCGGCCCCCCGTTCTTCGTATTTTTCCCGCCCATGCAGCTTGAGCGATTGACCCAGCGCCTCCAGGAAGCGCTCGTGGCGGCCCAGTCAGCGGCCCGGCGGGCTGATCATCCCGAGGTTCATACCGAGCACGTAGCTCGGGAGCTGCTCGCGCAGGGCGAAGGGCTTTTCCCGACACTCATGTCGAGGCTCGGGATCGACGCCCACACCGCCACGGAGCGGATCGAAGAAGCTTTGGATCGTCTGGCCAAGGTCACCGGCGGGGCCGACCCGCGGTTGTCGCGTGAACTGGTCCAGTTGCTGGACGCCGCCGCAGACGAAGCTCGAAGTCTCGATGACGAGTACACGTCGATCGAACACGTGTTGCTGGCGTGGGTCGGGGCGAAGAGCGGCGCGATGGGCCGCATTCTGGAGGCGGCCGGTGTCACACGCGACGACGTATTGGCGGTCCTGAAAGAGATCCGAGGTTCACAACGAGTCACCGACCCCAATCCCGAGGACAAGTATCAAGCGCTCGAGCGGTACGGCAACGATCTGGTCGAGCTGGCTCGGCGCGGGAAGATCGATCCGGTGATTGGCCGCGATGAGGAGATCCGCCGGGTTGTCCAGGTGCTGTCGCGAAGGACCAAGAACAACCCCGTTCTCATTGGTGAACCAGGTGTTGGGAAGACCGCCATCGTTGAAGGATTGGCACAGCGTATCGTGGCCGGAGACGTCCCCGAGAGCTTGATGGAAAAGCGTCTGATCGAGCTCGACGTCGGGGCGATGGTCGCGGGTGCCAAGTACCGGGGCGAGTTCGAAGAGCGGTTCAAGGCGGTGCTAAAAGAGATCACCGAATCGGAAGGCGAGGTCGTCACGTTCATCGACGAGCTGCACACGCTGGTTGGCGCGGGAGCGGCCGAGGGTGCGATCGACGCATCGAACATGATCAAGCCACCACTCGCGCGTGGCGAGTTGAGGATGATCGGGGCCACGACGCTTGACGAGTATCGCAAGCACATCGAGAAAGACGCCGCTCTGGAGCGTCGCTTTCAACCGGTGTTTGTGGGCGAACCCACGGTGGAAGACACGATCGCGATCCTACGCGGGCTAAAGGAACGCTATGAAGTCCATCATGGCGTTCGCATCACTGACGGCGCACTCGTCGCGGCGGCTACCCTTTCCCATCGATACATCGCCGATCGGTTCCTTCCCGACAAAGCGATCGACTTGGTCGACGAGGCCGCCAGCCGACTCAAGATGGAGATCGACTCGGTGCCGATCGAGATCGATGTCATCCAGCGCCGGATCGTCCAGTTGGAGATCGAGAAACAGGCTTTGGCAAAGGAAGACGATGCGCCGTCCCGGCAGCGTTTGGAGCGGATCGAGTCGGACCTCGCGGACCTGCACGAGGAGGCCGACCGCCTGAGAGCCCATTGGCAGGCCGAAAAGGAGGGAATCCAGGCGATCCGCGGGCTCAAGCAACGCATCGAGAACACCAGGATCGCAGCCGAAAAGGCTCAGCGGGCAGGTGAGCTCGAGAAGGCCGCCGAGCTTCAGTACGGCAAGCTGGCCGAGCTCACCGAGGAGCTAGAGCAGCGCGAGGCAGAGCTGTCGGCCAAACAGGCCACGCAGCGCATCTTGAAAGAGGAGGTCGACGAAGAGGATATCGCGGAGGTGGTCTCAAACTGGACCGGCATTCCGGTCGCCCGATTGGTGGAGGGCGAGCGCGAGAAGCTGCTCCGGATGGAGGATCGATTGCACCGCCGCGTCGTTGGCCAGGACCCGGCGATCCGTGCGGTGTCCGATGCCGTGCGCCGGGCTCGTGCCGGACTTCAGGATCCGAACCGTCCAATCGGAGCGTTCCTGTTCCTGGGCCCGACAGGTGTCGGCAAGACCGAGCTGGCGCGTGCCCTGGCGGAGTTTTTGTTCGACGACGAAGACGCGATGGTGCGAATCGACATGTCGGAGTACATGGAGCGCCACGCAGTCGCTCGATTGATCGGCGCACCACCCGGATACGTGGGGTTTGAGGAGGGTGGGCAGCTAACCGAGGCTGTGCGTCGCCGGCCCTATGCGGTGTTGCTGATGGACGAGATCGAGAAAGCCCATCCCGAGGTGTTCAACATTCTGCTTCAGGTGCTGGATGATGGCCGGTTGACGGATGGTCAGGGTCGCACGGTGGATTTCAAGCATACCGTGATCGTCATGACCTCGAACATCGGAAGCCAGCACATTACCGAGGATGCGGACCCAGCCACGATCGAGGCGCGTGTCACGGAGGCGCTCCGCCGCCACTTCCGGCCCGAGTTTCTCAACCGCGTCGACGAGACTGTAATCTTCGATCGGCTCGATCCGGAACAGCTTGGCCAGATCGTGAGCATTCAGCTCGAGCGGATCGCCGGCGTGCTGTCGGCACGTGGTCTTTCGATCAGCGTGACGGACGAAGCCAAGGCGTTTCTCGCCGAGCGGGGCTTCGATCCCGCGTACGGAGCCCGTCCGCTCAAACGGGCGATCCAAACTCATCTCATGAACCAGCTCGCGGTCGCGCTCCTCGAGGGTCGACTGTCGGAGGGAGATCACGTGACGGTTGATTTAGACGAAGATGGAGAGAGTCTGGTCTTTGAACGCGAGCCGGCAGGTGCCGAGCGACCGATCGAAGTGCGGGCCTAGTCCTGCTTGTCGTTGTGCGAGACCCGTGCGTCGTTCTTCGGGCCCGCGACTTCGACCAATACACCGTGCGTAAACAGCGGATGAAAGAAAGCGATCTCTCGACCTTCGGCGCCCCGCCGGGGGGCTTCGCCAACCGTTTCGACTCCGTGCTCGATGCCCGCCAGAATCGCCTTTCTGACGTCTGGCACGTCGAACGCGACGTGATGCAGCCCTTCGCCATGCTTCGCCAGGAAGCGTCCGACCGGAGTGTCCGGGTCGAGCGGTTCGAGCAGCTCTATCTCACCACCGGGAAACGGCAGCAGGGCGACGCGCACCCCCTCGCTGGCGATATCCTCGATCTTCTCGACTTTGAGGCCCAGTACCTCTTCGTAAAAAATCCGCGCATCGGCGATCGACCGAACAGCGATGCCGATGTGGGCGAGGCAGACACTCATTGTGCGTGGATTCGCAACGGGAACAGGCCCCCGGCTCAACACGTATACTCGGTTGGCACTCAGAATTAACGGTGGCTATTATAGCCGCTCGATCGGGCCGCCGTCGAGCCAGTTTCGGCCCGTTGGCGAGAAGAAAGGGAGACGGAGATAAATGGCATCAAATGGCACTCACGCCGTAACCGACGACAACTTTGATGCTGAAGTCAAGCAGTCAGAGAAGTTGACCTTGGTGGACTTTTGGGCCGAATGGTGCGGCCCCTGTAAGATGATCGCTCCAACGATCGACGAGTTGGCAGAGCAGTACAACGACCAGCTCAAAGTCTGCAAGATGGACGTCGATTCGAATCAGCGCACCGCTCAGGAGTACGCCGTGCGCTCGATCCCTAGCCTGTTGTTTTTCAAAGGTGGGGAGGTCATCGAGACGGTCGTCGGCGCTGTGCCCAAGCAGCGCCTCGAGGAAGTCATCGAAGCGAATCTTTAAGTTGGCGCTTGGGGCCGCCTGAATAGCGCGATCCCGCTGAGCGCTCGGGGCTCATCGTCGAGTCGATCGACGATGAGCCCCGTTGTTTTGTAATGCTGGCATTCAAGGGCCGCTTCCGGCTGCGACGACAGACATGCCTGATTGGCTGAAGAACGGTTTCGTTCGGTTGCTCGACCCGATCGTCTTCGGGCTGGTTCGCAGAGGTGTGCACCCGAACTTGATCAGCACGGTCGGTTTTCTGGTCACCCTGGCGGCGGCGGGAGTCATATTCTCTCGTCATCTAGTGCTGGGGACCATGATTTTTCTGGCCGGCGGAATGATGGATACTCTCGACGGAAGGGTGGCCCGGGAGTCGGGATTGGCATCCAAATTTGGTTCGTTCTACGATTCGACACTGGATCGTATCTCTGAGATCGCCGTCTACTTTTCGATGTACGCGTACTTTCGACCGTTGCCGAGCTTCTGGTGGGTTGGCTATGTCGTAATCCTGGCGATGGTCGGGTCATTGATGGTCTCGTACACTCGGGCTCGGGCTGAAGCGCTCGGGATCGAGTGCGATGTAGGATTGATGCAGCGACCGGAGCGAGTTGTCGCACTGGGAGTTGGTGGGTTGCTCGTGGGGGTCATCCGTTTCGTGGCTCCGGCCTGGCAATACACTCCATTGTTGGTGGCGTTGGTGTTGATCGCCATATTGGCCAACCTCACCGCGGTCGAGCGCATCTACAGCGTGTACAAAGTCGCCCACGGGGTTCCACTGACCCCGCAGGATTGAGCGGACCATAAAAGCCGGATGAGAGAAACCAATGAACGATAAGCCGATGACCAAACCCGCCCCTATTTCGTCGCCGGAGGGAACGCTCGGGGTGCTGCTTCCCGGGATGGGTGCCGTGGCGACGACTTTCATCGCCGGGGTCGAGGCTGTTCGAAAGGGGATAGCTCAGCCATTTGGATCACTAACCCAGATGGGTACGATCCGGCTCGGCGGAAGACCGGAAAAGAGGGTCCCGAGGATCAAGGACTTCGCGCCGATCGCTGGGCTCGATCAGCTGGTGTTTGGAGCTTGGGATGTTTTCCCAGACGACGCCTACGAATCAGCTCGTAATGCCGGCGTCCTGGGAGAGAACCAGGTCGAGGAGCTGGGCGATTTCCTACGCACAATACAGCCCATGCGTGGCGCCTTTGACCAACGCTACGTCAAGAAGCTAGACGGCACGCACGTCATCGAGAGTCGATCAAAACGGGCGTGGGCAGACCAGTTGATCGATGACATTGAGCGTTTCCGTGAAGCGCACGGATGCGATCGAATGGTCATGGTGTGGTGCGGCTCGACAGAGGTCTTCCTGAAACCGGCAGCAGTGCACCAGGACCTCGACGCATTCGAGAAGGGGCTCGACGCGAACGACGATTCGATTCCCCCGTCCATGATCTATGCCTATGCCGCGATCAAGTGCGGGATCCCGTATGCAAACGGTGCACCAAACCTGTCAGCCGACGTGCCCGCGTTGCTCGATCTGGCCGTCCAAAACGGTGTTCCGGTTAGCGGCAAGGATTTCAAGACCGGGCAAACCTTGATGAAGACGATCCTCGCACCAGGATTCAAGGCTCGCATGCTGGGTATTCGTGGCTGGTACTCGACCAACATACTCGGGAACCGTGATGGAGAAGTGCTCGACGACCCCGAGTCGTTCAAGACCAAGGAGGAGTCGAAGCTGGGCGTGCTTGACTACATCCTTCAGCCGGATCTCTATCCCGAACTGTACAGTGACATATCGCACGTGGTGCGTATCAACTACTATCCGCCCCGCGGCGACAACAAGGAAGGTTGGGACAACGTCGACATCTTTGGGTGGCTCGGCTATCCGATGCAGATCAAGATCGACTTCCTTTGTCGCGACTCGATCCTTGCGGCGCCGATCGTTTTGGATCTCGTCTTGTTTCTGGATCTTGCGGCGCGAGCCGGCATGACAGGAATTCAGGAGTGGCTGTCTTTTTACTGGAAGAGCCCCATGCATGCCTCTCAAGTCTACCCGGAGCACGACCTCTTTATCCAGCTGACGAAGCTGAAGAACACACTCCGCTTCCTCATGGGAGAAGAGCAGATAACACACCTGGGACTCGAGTACTACCCGCCTCCCTCGCCGTGAGCTCGATCCCTGCGCGCGACCGGACCGCGGTGCTCGTGGTCGCGTGTCTCCTTTTGGCGGCCAGCTCGGTGTTGGCGCAAGATGCGATCGAGGTCGGGATCCCGAGCGCCGAGGTGGACGGCTATTCGCGCCGATCGGGGGTCGATGTCCTCCATTACCAGATCGCGCTCGAGTTGCCGACCAGCGGACGCGAGATCACCGGTAGCACCACGATTCTGTATGAATCCGATCGCTCGTCACTGCATCCCACGCTGGACCTCGACTTTGGGGCTATGATCGTCGACAGCGTGCGCGTCGACGGTCACCGCGCGGAGTTTCTACACGAGGGTGAGAAGCTCACCGTGCGAGCCCCCCGCGAGCCGATCGCGACCCGACATACAGCTAGCATCTGGTATCACGGCGAGCCGCAGGATGGCCTGATAATCCAACCGAATCGCCATGGCGACGTCGTTGCGTTCGCCGACAACTGGCCCGATCGGGCACGCTACTGGTTCCCATCGATTGATCACCCGTCAGACAAGGCGACGGTAACGTTCGAGATCGTCGCGCCGGAGGAATGGCAGGTCGTGGCGAACGGTTATCGGCATGACCAAGCGAATCTTGAAGACGGACGCGTGCTCACGCGATGGATCGAGACGGCGAGTATCCCGACGTACTGCATGGTTTTGGGCGCGGCGCCGTTTAGTGTCACAAACGCCGGTGTCGTCAACGGTGTCGAGGTCACCCACTGGACCTACCGAGCCGACTCGTTGGCCGGTGCGGCGGCCTTTTCACGGTCGACTGAGATCCTGTCGTTCTATGATTCCTTGTTTGGCCCGTTCCCCTACGAGAAGCTGGCTCACGTCCAATCATCGACGCGGTACGGCGGTATGGAGAACGCAAGCGCGATCTTCTATGGTGAGTCAGCGATCGGTGACGCACTCGAAGCCGGCGCTGGGGGCCCGGGTGAAGCAGCCGATCAGTTGACCTCGCTGGTTGCGCACGAAACGGTGCACCAATGGTTTGGTGACGCGGTAACAGAGAACGACTGGCATCATTTGTGGTTGTCGGAAGGGTTCGCTTCGTACTTCGCAGCGGTCTTCTTCGAGTTTCGGGGAAGCTCCAACGGAAGCGGCCCATCAGAACTGGCGCGCCGAATGCGCGCCATGACCGAGAGCGTTCTCGCATATTATCGACAGAATCCGGAGCCGATCTACGTCCAAAACAGGCGTGAGTACGAGAGCCTTTTGACCCCCAACAACTACCAGAAGGGGGCCTGGGTCTTGCATATGTTGCGTCGAAGAGTGGGCGATCAAGCCTTTTTTGACGCAGTTCGCAGCTTTTACGGTGAACTGCGCGGGCAAACGGCCTGGACCGCCGACTTCGAGCGTGTCGCGGAACGCGCGTCGGGGATGGACCTCGGGTGGTTTTTCGCTCAGTGGGTGGGGCGACCCGGGATGCCGGTTTTGGCCGTCGAACGGAGTGCCGATCGTCTGATCGTGCGGCAACTACAACCCGGCGATCCGTATCGGTTGGATCTCGAGTTGAAATTGATCACTGAAACCGGTGAACGACGACTCGGGGTGGAGATGAAGGCCGCTGACGTCGAGGTCGACCTCGAGCCGTTTGGTGCGGTGACGAGCGTCGAGATCGATCCCGACGGCTGGCTGCTGTACGCGACACCGGATCAGGTGCAGGGTTAGGCTCCGAGCTTGAGTCTAAACCAAGTGACCGCAATATTGGGTTTGGTGAGCGACGAGCGGTCACCGGAAGCCGGTGTTGGCACCCTCATTACGTTTGAGGGCGGCGAGGCCAGCGGGAAGTCGACTCAGATCGAGTTGCTCGCCGCTTGGCTGTCGGATCAGGGTTACTCGGTCGTTACCGCGCGCGAGCCGGGAACGACAGAGGTTGGTTTGGCGGCGCGACGCGCATTGTTGGATGTCGACGAGGAGCTCGCGCCCCACGCGGAGTTAGCGCTCTTCATCGCTGCTCGTGCGCAGTTGGCAGCTACTGTGGTCACGCCAGCGCTGACCGCAGGCAAGATCGTGTTGCTTGACCGGTTTGGTGATTCGTCGGTGGCTTACCAGGGCTACGGTCGAGGCCTCGAGCCGGAGCGGATCACGGAGTGGAATCATTGGGCGACGGGAGGATTGGTCCCCGACCTGACGATTTTGATCGATGTTCCGGTCAGCGATGCCGTCGAGAGACGGGGCGACAGGCCGCCCGATCGACTGGAACGCGAGGGGGATGAGTTCCACGAACGGGTCCGAGCGGGGTATGAGAGGCTAGCGGCGAATGAACCGTTTAGATTCTTCGTACTAGAGGGCAGGCAAGCGATCGACGAGCTGCAAAGCGCGATCCGAAGTCGGGTTGGAGAGTTACTTGAGACAAGGGGCTCGCAAAGGATGGCACCTGAATGATTAGAAAGCGATTCGGCACGTTCTTCATATTGTTGTTCTTCCTCGCGGTTCTAACCGGTGGAATCATCTACGACGACCTCTCGGCGTCGGACAGCGAGGATCCTTACGCGGCGATCAAGCTCCTCAACGAAGCCATCCACCAGGTCTCGGAGAAGTACGTCGACGAGATCGAATCTGACAGTTTGTACATGCGGGCGCTCGAGGGCATGCTGGGATCACTGGATCCGTACTCACAGCTGTTGAGCCCGACCGAATACAATGATCTGAGGATCCACACCCAAGGCAATTACGAGGGCCTCGGGATTCGGATCGATATCGTCGAGCAGACACTGACAGTGATCGCGCCGATCGAAGGCACGCCAGCCTATCGAGCAGGTCTTCAGGCGGGCGACAAGATCCTCGCCGTCGACGGTGCCTCGACCAAGGGCTGGAGCGAAGAGAAGGCGGTCCAGCAACTTCGCGGACCCCGCGGCTCGAAGGTAACGCTGATGATCGGGCGCGCGGGGCTCACCGAGCCGTTTGAAACCGATATCACGCGGCGTCCGATAAAGCTATCCGCGGTTCCATACTCCTTCTTGATGCGGGACGGTATCGGCTACGTTCGCTTCACGCAGTTCGCTGAGCGCGGCCGCGACGAGCTTCGCGATGCCATCCGCAAGCTCGAGCGCAGCGGGATGCGCGCGCTCGTCCTCGATGTGAGGGGTAACCCCGGTGGGCTCCTTGATCAGGCGATCGAGGTTTCGGATCTCTTCCTGCCAAAAGGCGTCGAGATCGTCGCCACGCGAGGCCGCGCTGAGGAATCAGATCGAGCCTATCACGCTCGCGACAACGACGACTTTTCGGTCCACCCGATGATCGTCTTGATCAACGGATCTTCAGCTTCGGCCAGCGAGATCCTGGCTGGCGCCTTGCAGGATCACGATCGCGCATTGCTGGTCGGTGAGTCCTCGTGGGGTAAAGGGTTGGTCCAGAGTCTGTTTTCTCTCGACGATGGGTACTTCCTCAAGCTGACGACCGCCCGCTATTACACGCCGAGCGGGCGCAGCATTCAGCGCGCGGGCGAGCCCGGTTTGCCGACGACCAGAACCGGGGAAGAGATCCCGTCGATGTTCGAAAGTGATAGCGACGCGTTCCCCGACAGTTTGGTATTCCAAACCGACATGGGACGCACGGTCTACGGTGGTGGCGGGGTGATGCCGGACGTCGTCGTGCGTGGCGACCGCCTAGCGGAAGTGTCGCAGCAGCTCATCGAGGACATCGCGATCCAGAACGCGTTCTTCTTGTTCTCGGTGACGTACCGGCCGACACACGCTTCGATTCCCAGAAACTTCAAGCCGGATCAAGCGCTGCTGGACGAGTTCAAGGCGTATCTTCGCGAGGAGCGGGGGATCGACTTCTCGGATGAGGCGTTCCTGGCCGAGCTCGAGTACATCCGCGACTCGTTGCAGTTCACGCTGATCAGCCAATACCACGGCGAGGGTGCCGCCCGACAGGCGGTGCTGCGCGCCGATCTGACGCTCGCGAAGGCGGTCGACTTGCTGACTGAAGCGGATACGCTTGCTGACCTGTTTCGGCTAGCCGACCGTGAACGCCAGGCATCGCTCAATGACAGCGAAACGCTGACCACCGCTTCGCGCGAGTCGGCAGCGGCAAGTCAGCCGTAGCCCACTCTCGGCCAGCGGCCGTCCTGGTCGACGGCTACAACG
>CBDUCI010000054.1:0-11861 GCA_965365605.1 uncultured bacterium | reverse complement strand
GTCGCGATTCGTGCTCGCAGAGAACCTCAGCGCCGATGCCAGGTTTCTCCCATCGGACTATGACGGAGACTAGGACGTCTCGGTCAAGAGAACAGGCGCTGACCTACTGAAACTCGGAACCCGCGGTTCCCGTACGACTCACCATGAAGGGACCCCGGGGTCCCGATACGACGGGCGGCGGGCGCAGCGGTGATTCCTCCTCACCCTGGCGACCCCGCTCGCCGCCCAATACCCACGCGCAAAACTCGAGCAGGATCCTCAGGCTAAGTAGGAGCTCAGGCCCACTCGACGGCGTGGAGTCGGACCGGTTCTGTAAAACCCTTGAACTCGACCTTCCCGCGATCGGCGAATGTGATGGGTTTTCCGGCGCACAGGTCGCGGATGACGTTGTGCACGAGAATCTCACCCGCGTTCGCGGTGTCACAGACGCGACTGGCGAGCTGCACCACCGTACCAAACAGGTCCTCCGCCCGACCGACCGGCTCGCCGGCGCTCATGCCGATCCGAACCTCGACCGGACGGGGTGCGGTCTCGTTGTGATCCTTCAACGCCTTCTGTACGGCGATCGAGCTCTCGACCGCTTTCGAAGCCGAGACAAATGACGCCATGATCCCGTCGCCGGTGTGCTTGACCTCGCGACCGTTTCTCGCCGACAACTCCTGTCGGACGATCTCGTCGTGCACGCCCAGGAGATCCATCGCCGCTTCGTCGCCGATCTCTTGGGTCATCGTCGTCGAGCCGATGATGTCGGTGAAGAGCACCGTGCGGAATCCGCCGTCGAGGCTACCGTCGACACTCAAGGCAGCGCCGAGACTGGTCGACGGTCCGCCGAGGAACGCCTCGACCATATCGCCCTCGACCTCGATGATATCATCGGCTACCAAACCGTGTGCCTCGTTGTGCACGGCGTTGCACGCTGCCTTGGACGGCCCATCGACCAGACAGCAGACCCGCCCCGCCTCGGGATCGAACCAGTACTTGAGGTACCTGACGCCGTGCTTCTCCTGGGCCTCGAGGTCGCTGAGGTGCGCCTCTTCGATCTCCTCGGGCGTGGCATCGACGTTGTGGTGGATGTCGAGGTAGAGGGTCATGTAACCCTTGATGCTAGCGCGAAGCCCCCACCGCGTCGAGAGCCTGGGAAGCCTATCTTTGGCGTAATGGCGAGCCGAACAACCACCACGCCGTTCGACGATCTCTGGGATTACGACGATCCGGCCGGCACGGAGGCGACGTTCCGTGCGATGCGCCCCAAGCTGGAGGCGGCCGGGGATCGCTCCGTTCTGCTCCAGCTGGACACGCAGATCGCCCGGACGCTCTCACTGCAGCGCAAGTTCGGCGAGGCGCACCAGTTGTTGAACTCCGTCGAGCCGGAGCTCGAGGCGGTGGATCCGATGGTGCGCGTGCGCTGGTTGCTGGAGCGCGGCCGCACCTTCAACTCCGCCGGAAAGAAGGAACCCGCCAAAAAGGCGTTCCTGGAGGCGTGGGAGCTGGCCCGGTCGATCCACGCCGAAACCTTCGCGGTCGATGCCGCGCACATGATGGCCATCGTAGAAGAAGGTGCCGAGGCCGTACGCTGGAACGAGCTGGCGTTGGACTACGCCCGGTCGTCCGAGGATCCGCGGGCCAAGCGATGGAAGGGTTCGTTGCTCAACAACTTGGGTTGGACGTACCACGAGCGTGGCGACTTCCAGTACGCGCTAACGCTGTTCAAAGAGGCGCTCGCGTTCCGGCGAGAAGAAGAGAAGGAGCCGGAGATCGACGTCGCCGAGTGGTGCGTGGCGCGGACGCTGCGGTCGCTCGGCCGGGAGAACGAAGCGCTGGCCGTGCAGCAAAAACTGCTGCGTCGCAAGGAGGACGCCCGGCGTGCGCCGGACGGTTTCGTGTTCGAGGAGCTCGGCGAGTGTTTGCTCGCCCTGGGGCGCGAGGAGGAGGCTCGACCCTGGTTCGCCCGGGCCCACCAGGAGCTGTCCAAGGACCCGCGGCTGGCTGAAAACGAGCCCGAGCGGTTGACGCGGCTAGAGAAGTTGGGGAGAAGCCCTTGACAGAGCGGTAAACGTCGTTTACTATCAGTATACGATGTTAACCACGTCCCTGGCCGGCGCCGCTCGCACCGAAGCCCGCATCGTCGAGGTCGCCCGCTCCCTTCTGGCCGAGGGAGGTGCTGAGGCGTGCTCGATGCGCGCCGTCGCGGAGGGCTCGGGAATCACCCCGGCCGCGATCTACAAACATTTTCGCGACAAAGCTGCGCTCGTCGACCATGTCGTCGGGCTCTCGTTCGAGAACTACGAGCGGTCACTGCTCGAGGCGATCGCGCCACTGCCGGTCGGATCGTTCGCTCGCATCGTGGCGATGGGTGAAGCGTACATCCGGTTCGCGAGCGAACACGAAGAAGAGTTCAAGATCCTCTTTATGCCGCTCAGCGGCGGGCGGAAGAAACTCACCGAGGTGCCCGGTCAAGGCGGCTACGCGATCCTCCGACAGTGCGTCGCCGAAGCGATCGACGCGGGTGCGATTCGCAGCGACAACCCGGATCTCGTCTCCTTCTACTTGTGGTCGCGCGTGCACGGGATCGTGATGCTGCTGCTCGCGTGCGACATGGACGGGGTCGTCGGAACGGAGGGCCCCGCGCGGCCGCTCGACCTGTTCGGACTGACGCGCACGTTCGTGATCGACGGTCTCGGCGCATGACGAGCCGGCGCTTTCTCTGGTTGGGACTCGGCGTAGCGCTCCTGTTGGTAGCGAACGCGCGTTGGATCCTGCCGGTGGCAACGTGGTTCTTCGCCATCGGCTGGCTGGTGTTCTTCGATCGCTCACGACGCCTCACGGGGCTGTCGATCGGTTTCGTCGTCTACGTCTTGGTCTACCTCGTCATTTGGTGGGGGATCATCCCCGCGCCGGGTGTGCTCTACTACCTGATCGCAGCCGCGTACGCGGCGGCCTATTTCCTTCCGTTTCTCGCACATCGCGTGCTCGCTACCGATGTTCCGGGGTTTCGATCGACGCTCGTTTTCCCGCTGGCGTGGGTGAGCGTCGAGCTCCTGTTCTCGCGTTTCGTCACTCCGTACGGCAGTTGGGCTTCGCTGGCGTACACGCAATCCAACTCGTTGACGCTGATCCAGCTCGCGTCGTTGACTGGAACGGCTGGGATCACGTTTCTAATCGCGTGGTTCGCTTCGACCGTCGCGTGGATGCTGCGTCCTGGTCTCGAAAATGTGCGCCGTGTCCGGGCGGCTGGCGCGTTCGCGATCGTGATCCTCGCCGTGATCGTGTTCGGGCAGCTGCGACTGGGCAGCAGCGACACGGGCGGCTCCATCCGCACCGCGTCGCTCGTTCCCTCCCGCTCGTTGCTCGACGATCTCGAGCAGTCGTTGCGCCCCGTCCGGAGCGGCGAGGAACTATCGGAGTCGGACATGCGCGCCATCCAGGCGACGGCCACGCGACTAAACAACGACCTTCTGAGGCGCAGCCGTCGTGAGGCCCAAGCGGGAGCCAAACTCATCGCCTGGTCCGAAACGGCGGGACGCGTGCTCGCCTCAGAGGAGGAAAGGCTGGTTGCGCACGCCAGCCGGTTGGCGGCCCAAGAGGACGTCGTCCTGTTACTCGCCCTCGGCGTTTGGCACCCCGACGGTGCGCCGCCGTTCGAGAACAAGGTCGTCGCAATCGATGCCACCGGCGCCGTCGCGTGGGAGTTTCACAAGGCGCACCCGATCGTCGGCGCGGAGTCTTCGTTCATCGCCAGCGGCGACAATCTGATCAAGGGCCTTGACCAGGAGTTTGGCCGGGTCGGCGCCGTCATCTGTCACGACCTCGACTTCCCACCTTTGCTGCGACAGGCGAGCGCCGAACGGATCGGGTTGATGGTAGGTCCGTCCGACGACTGGGTTGACGTCGCGCCGCTCCACGGTCGAATGGCCGTCTTCCGGGCGGTCGAGAACGGGTTCACGCTACTTCGGCCGACCAATGGCGGTCGCAGCATGGCGGTCGACACCCGCGGCCGTGTGATCGCGCAAGTCGACTCCCCCGACGACGTCATGGTGGCGCACGTCTCGGCCCAGCGAAGCCAAACACTCTATGCAGCCGTCGGCGATCTTTTCTCGTGGCTGTGCTTGATCGGGTTGGCGTTGCTGGCCGTCATGCGAAACCGGATGGGGTGACAATCCGCCGGGTGTGACCTACAATTTTGCGTCAACTTCAGTGCGGCCGGCCCGATCGCCGGCTCCCCATGGGGTCGAACCGTTAACCAAAGGAAGACAATGACCAAGGACGAATTCGCGGAAAAGCTCGCCAAGAAATGCGACATCTCGAAGAACAAAGCACACGATGTGATCGACGCGATCTTTTCCACCGCGCCGCGGGAAGGAATCATCGCCACTGAGCTCGACGCCGGCCGTAACTTCCCGATCACCGGGTTCGGCACGTTCGACACGCGTCATCGCAAGGCCCGCAAGGGCAGGAACCCACAGACCGGTGCCTCGATCGACATCCCCGCGATGACGGTTCCCGCCTTCCGCGCCGGTAAGGGTCTAAAGGATCGCGTACGCCAATAACCCTTTCCATTTGAACGGGGCGGTTGTAAGGACCGCCCCGTTTTTGAATCGCATTCCTTAGCAATCGTTGATGCCAGTCGCCATGCTAACGGTGCTCACCGCCGGCCCGTGGCGTGGACAGAGCGCGGCTAAAGTCTTGGTGAAACTCGCCCTCGGCCAGCCGCGTAGGGAAGCGCAGAACCCGTAAGGGGGGATTCCCGACTGATCGTACAGGAGGAACTATGAATCGACGTGTCACGATCGGCGTTCTCGCGTTGGCTGCGACGCTGGCCTGGGGCGCGGGCGCTCGCGCCCAGAGCCCTCAGGATCAACTGTGGGACGCCGCCATCTCCGGCGACGTGGCGGCGGTGACTGCGGCGCTCGACGCCGGCGCCGACATTCACGCGCTCGATACGCGCACCAACCGCAACGGCCGTAAGGCGCTCAACTGGGCGGCGTGGTACAACCACGTCGCGGTGATCGACGTGCTGCTCGAGCGCGGCGCCGACATCAATGCCGTCAACAACACCGGCTTTGCACCATTGCATCACGCCGCCGAGAACGGATCGCTCGAAGCCGCGATCGCGCTGATGGCGGCCGGTGCCAACCGACAGCAGGAAACGTTTGAGGGCGCAACGCCGCTCGACGTAGCCCTCTTCAAGGGGCACGGCCTGATGGCCGAGCTGCTCAAGATCGCCACCGAGGAGTAACATCGGCTGAGGCTCAGAAGGCAGACGCGCTCCGGGCCCTCCATCACGGCGGGCGGCTGCTCGTTCTTCCTAACGTGTGGGATCCGCTCGGCGCGCGGATGCTCGAAGAGTTCGGCTAGCCGGCGCCGAGTATTTTGGTGCTCACGATGACCTACCGAGCGCTAGATTAGATACCCACCTGGACGACCAATGACCACAGAGCAAAACCCCTCTAGCCTGGAACCCGTGTCGCCTCAAAGCGCTTCGGAGTTCTCGCTTCTCGACGGTGCCCGGCCGCCAGCCTCGTTTCCGCTGGCCGAGTTTGGCGAGGAGCGCAAGATCGCCGGTGACCCCGACCGGCCACTCAGCGACCGTCTCGAGGCGTTCGATGACATTATGGATTCCGAGGTCGGTGACACCAACCTCACCCGCGCACGCAACGTCGAGCGCCGGTTCGCTATCCGTCAACTCTATCTCAAGTTCGATGGCGGCAACCCGACCGGGACACAGAAGGACCGGATCGCTTTTGCCCAGGTAGAGGACGCGATGCGGCGCGGATTCGACGCGATCACCGTGGCCACCTGCGGGAACTACGGCGTCGCCGTCGCGCTGGCCGCGTCGGCCGCCAACCTACCGTGCGTAATCTTCGTTCCGAGCCGGTTCCAGACCAGGAGACTCCCCGAGATGGAGCAACTCAAGGCTGAGATCCGACGCGTCGATGGCGATTACGAGCAGTCGGTCGTGGTTTCGCGGGAATACGCGGCCGAACGAGAGGTGTACGACGCCAACCCTGGCGGCGCGAACACGTCGCTGCAGCTTCAGGCTTACGGCGAGATCGCTTTCGAGCTCTACGACGAGTTGCGCGATGCGCCCGCGGTCGTGGCGGTACCGGTTTCCAACGGGACTACACTGGCCGGCATCTACAAAGGGTTCGTGCGCCTGTATCGACGCGGCAAGACGTCGCGCATCCCGCGCATGGTAGCGGGGTCCTCCTCCGGCAAGAACCCGATCGTCCGCTCGTTCCTCAAAAACCTCGACACGTGCGAGGATCTCGATCCGGCCAAGCTCCGCGAGACGGCTGTCAACGAGCCGCTGATCAACTGGCATTCTGCCGATGGCGTTCCGGCCCTGGAAGCGATCCGCGAGAGCAGTGGCTGGGCTGGAGACGCCAGCGACCAGGCGATGCTGCGTCACTCACGGCTGCTTCGCGAGGAGGAGGGTCTCAGCGTGCTACCGGCATCGAGCGCCGGGTTGGCCGTCCTGCTGGAACACCACCAGAAGGAACCGCTCGGTGCCGATCGCTACGTCGCAATCCTCACCGGGCGACGCTGATGGACGCTTGGCCCGAGGGCAACGCGATCATCTATTGCGAGGCGAACTTCCGTACGCCCAACGGCAAGACTGCCCACGGATTGGTGCGCCGATCGGAGCGCTATCGCGTGGTGTCGGTGATCGACTCGACGTTGGTCGGCAACGACGCCGGCGAAGTGTTGGATGGCCGGCGAGCCGATATCCCGATCCATCCGGACCTTGCGACGGCGCTCGAAGACGCCGCCCAAAAAGCGACTCCAGCCACCCACCTCGTGATCGGCCTGGCCCCGGACGGTGGGCGTCTCCCCGAGAGTGGAAGGGAGGCCGTCACCGCGGCGATTCGCGGTGGCCTAAACGTCGACTCGGGCTTGCACGATTTCCTGTCCGATGACAGCGACCTCAGCAAGCTAGCCGACGAGCACGGCGTCACCCTGCGCGACGTGCGTAAGCCGCCGCCGCGGAACGAGCTCCACTTTTTCAGCGGTAAGATCGAACAAGTCGCCGCGCTAACGATCGCGTTGCTCGGCACCGACTCGGCGGTCGGCAAGCGCACGACTGCCTGGCTGCTGGTCGATGCGTTGCGAGGTGCCGGCATCGATACCGAGTTGATCGGAACGGGGCAGACGGCCTGGATGCAGGGCGCGCGTTACTCGATCGTGCTCGATTCGTTGGTCAACGATTTCGTCAGTGGAGAAATCGAGCACGCCGTCTGGCACGCCTGGCGGGAAGCAAAACCCCAAGTGATCGTGCTCGAAGGTCAGGGCAGCTTGCTGAACCCGGCCTACCCAGGTGGTTTCGAGCTGCTGGCGGCCGGCCGCCCCGACGCGGTCGTCCTCCAACACGCTCCGGCCCGTCGCGAGTACGACGGGTTTCCGGGCTACCCGCTGCATCCGATCGAGCGCCAGATTCAGGCCATCGAGGTCATCTCGAGCGCGCCGGTGATCGCGATCACGATCAATCATGAGGGACTGGATGGCGACGGTGTGCAGGCCGCCTGTGATGAGATCAATCGCTCGACCGAATTGCCAACGTTCGACGTCTTGCGCGATGGAGCGAACGGATTGGTAGAGATCATCAGATCGAGACTCGATTGAACCCGCTGTCGACCCTGCTGGTCATCGATCGTCTGGAGGTCGGCCCGGTCAGTGTCGAGCCGAATCGACTCACCGCACCCTACACGGTGAGCAAAGGTGATGCGACCGCGTCGACCGATTTCGCGTACCGATTCGAGGAAGACGTGTTCGATCCCGACGACCCCGCGTCACGCAACCTGGCTTGCCTCATGGCCGCTCAGGTCGCCCTCAACTACGGCCTGTTCTGCGAGCAGATCGTTTTTCACGGCGAGTTCGACGCCGTCGATCGGAAGTTCCTGTCCGAGATGGCGGCCAACACGGCGCGCGAGATCTACGTCAAAAAGCTCCTCGAGCCGAACCCGTTCCTGACACCAGAGACGCGCGTCCCGACGATCAAGCAAGACGAGTACTTGCAGGCCGAGCTTGTGTTTCCCGATGCCGAGCTCAAAGCTCCTTCCGCTTCGGACGCTCGTTTCCGGGCCGACGAGGCAGAACGCATGGCGGTCCTCTCCAGCGGCGGCAAGGACAGCCTGTTGAGTTACGGCTTGCTCAAAGAGATGGGCTTCGACACCCACGCGGTGTTCGTGAACGAGTCCGGGCGTCACTGGTACACGGCACTCAACGCCTATCGTTTTCTACGCGACACACAACCGGACACTACGGCCCGGGTTTGGACGTCGTCGGACCGCGTCTTCAGCTGGATGCTCCGGCATCTGCCGCTTGTTCGCGAGGACTTCGCGCGTCGCCGGTCGGATGAGTACCCGATCCGGCTCTGGACGGTCGGCGTATTTCTGTTCGGTGCGCTGCCGATCCTCGCGAAACGCGGCCTCGGGCACCTGGTGATCGGCGACGAGTACGACACGTCGCGCCGGGTAAAGCACGAGGGCATTCCCCACTACGACGGCCTCTACGATCAGAGCCGGTTCTTCGACGAGCGATTGACGCGTTACTACCGACGCAAAGGTTGGCCGTTCGTTCAGTACTCGCTGTTGCGCCAACTATCCGAACTATTGATTGAAAAAACGTTGATCGAGCGTTATCCCGATCTCCATCGACATCAGGTGTCGTGCCACGCCACCCATCTCGAGGACGAGCGTGCGCTGCCCTGCGGGCGGTGTGAGAAGTGCCGACGGATCGTCGGCATGCATCTCGCGCTTGGTGCCGATCCGAAGGCCTGTGGGTACCCGGAGGATAGCATCCCCGAATGCGTAGAGAACCTGAGCCGGCACGGCGTGCACACCGAGACAGCCGGGGCACGCCAGCTGGCGTGGATCCTGGTTGACAAAGGGACGATAGACAAGAAGACGCCGTTCGGCGCCACGGCGCGCGAGCATCCCGAGGTGTTGCAGCTGAGATTCCATAGCGAGGTTTCACCGATCGATGCGATCCCGGCTTTTCTGCGACGACCGCTGTACGGAATTCTGCTCGAGCACGCCAACGGCGCGGTTGAACGGCGCGGTCGGCAGTGGGCATCGTTCGAGCTTCTCGACCGGATGCCATCCGACGTCGGTCGCAGCAGTTACCGCTTCGGCGAGCTGACTTGGCCGCTGGCCAAGGAGAGGCTCAAGACGACCGACACGGCGCTCCTACCGGTGGGCGCGATCGAGCAGCACGGGCCGCATTTGCCGCTCGATACCGACACGTTTGACGCGGTATACCTGGCGGACGAGGTCGCCCGCGGCTGCAGCGACCCAAAACCTCTGGTACTTCCGGCCATCGCTTACGGCGTCTCGTATCACCATGACGAATTCCCGGGGACGTTGAGCATCAGCCCCGAGACGCTCTCCCGGATGGTCTATGAGATCGGTATGAGTGCAGCTCGTCACGGGGTTATCAAGCTGATCATCATCAACGGCCACGGCGGTAACGGGCCAACGCTCCAATACGCAGCCCAAATGATCAACCGCGATGCCCACATCTTCACCTGTGTCGACAGCGGAGAGACCAGCGACGCCGACATCGCCGACCTGACCGACACGCGAAACGACGTCCACGCGGGCGAGGTCGAGACCAGCACTTCGTTGGCGACGCGACCCGAGCTCGTCGACATGAGCTTGGCGAAGAAAGCGGTGCCGCGTTTTTCGAGTCAGTACCTGGACTTCAGCTCGCGGCTGCGCATCGAGTGGTACGCCCATACCGGCAAGCTCTCGAAATCGGGCGTTCTAGGTGATCCAACCAAGGCCAGCCGTGAGAAGGGCGAGCGGTACTGGGAGCTCATGATTGGCCACCTCGTCAACTTCGTCGAACAGATCAAGGGCATGAGTTTGGCCGAGATTCACGAGCGCAGGCAGTAGCGATTCATGAAGATCACAGCGGTTGAAGCCTGGCGAATCGATCTCCAGCTCAGCGAGCCGTACACGATCGCCTACGATACGATCGAGCGGGTCACAAACATCTTTCTGCGACTCGAGACCAACGGGCCGATCGTTGGATACGGTTGCGCCGCTCCGGACATCGAGGTCACCGGCGAGACCGGGACCAGCGTCCAGCAAGCGCTTCGCGAGACCGCAGAGCCGTTGCTGCTCGGCACCGATCCGACGCGCATCGAGCAACAGCTCACCGCGCTCCACAAACCGCTTCAGGATGAGCCATCGGCGATGGCCGCGGTCGACATGGCGCTCCACGATATCTTGGGGAAAGCCGCTGGTCTGCCGCTGTGGCGACTGCTGGGAGGGTATAGAGACCGCATCCTGACCAGCGTCACGATCGGCATTCTGCCCGAAGAAGAGACGATCGCGAAAGCGCATCATTACATCGGCCAGGGCTTCCGGAGTCTCAAGCTCAAGGGCGGGGCCGACATCGATCTCGACATCGAGCGTGTCCTCAAGGTGCGCGAAGCGGTCGGTGACGACATCGAGCTGCGCTTCGACGCCAACCAGGGCTACTCGTTCGAAGAGTCAGTGCGCTTCGTCGAGGAAACCGGTTTGGTGAACCTCAAGCTGCTGGAGCAACCGACCTCTGGATCGGAATTGGATCTGCTCGGACAAGTGACCGACGTCGTCGACATCCCGGTGATGGCCGACGAGAGCTTTTTGACGTTGCGCGACGCGTTTCGACTGGCGGGTGACGACCTCGTCGACATGCTGAACGTCAAGCTGATGAAGGTCGGCGGTATATCCGAGGCGCTGCGCATCATCGCCATCGCCCGCGCCGCGCGAATGGAGGTCATGCTCGGGTGCATGGATGAGGCGGCAATGGCGATCGCAGCGGGTGTCGCCGTCGCGCTCGCCCGGCCGGGAGTCACTTACGCCGATCTCGACGGGCACCTCGGCCTGATCGGTGATCCCTCGGTGGGCGCGGTCGACTTGCGCGACGGCTACCTGTATCCGAGTGAGCGGCCGGGCCTGGGCTTCAATCTGGAGCCCTAGAGCCCGGCACTCACCTATTCTCTCAACGCCCGGAAACGTCGACGACGACGGCGACCCAATCGCCGTACACCCCAAAACAGTGCCCGAGTCCTCCTGCAGTGGAGCGCTAGTTCGTTTCGATGTAGAATCGCTCGCCCACCCTGGGAGGTTCGGCACCCTATGCGAGGAAGAACTGTGACAGAATCCACCGCCGGTTGGCGGGAGTGGGTCTCGCTCCCGGAGCTCGGCATTCCAAAAATCAAAGCCAAGTTGGACACCGGCGCGCGGACTTCCTCCCTCCACGCATTCGACGTCCACCACTTCACTCGAGACGGGGTCGAGATGGTGCGCTTCAACGTGCACCCCATTCAGCGCAACTCGCGCACGGTCATCGTGGCCGAAGCACCTCGAGTCGACACGCGCACGGTGCGTTCATCGAGTGGGCACGAGACACATCGCGACGTCATCCGCGCCGACATCGAGATGCTGGGCCAACGGTGGCCGATAGAGATCACGCTCGCCCGTCGCGACACGATGGGGTTCCGACTGTTGCTCGGACGCCAAGCGCTCAGAGGCCGATTCCTGGTCGACCCCGGTCGGTCTTTTGTCGGGGGTCGCCCCAAGAAACCACGGAAGCGTCGCAAATGAGAATCGGTATCCTGTCACGCAAGCCGAGTCTTTACTCGACGCGACGGTTGGTGGAGGCGGCAAGGGAACGCGGTCACGACGTCGAGGTCGTGGACTACCTGCGTTGCTACATGGACATCACGGCTCGCAAGCCGTCGGTGATTCTCGGGGGGTCGCGACTCAACTACGATGCCATCATCCCGCGCATCGGGGCCTCCGCGACATTTTACGGCACTGCAGTTGTTCGGCAGTTCGCGGATCTTTACTGTATTCCTCGACCAGATCTTT
>CBDUCI010000053.1:0-11876 GCA_965365605.1 uncultured bacterium | reverse complement strand
CGGTGGGGGCTCGTCGGGCTCGAGGGAGGTGGGGTCGAGCTCGATGCGCGTCCGAGTGATTCAATCGCGTTGGCGCTGCGCCTGAACGCTCCGATCTACGCCTCTGAGACACTGCTGGACCACACCGCTGACGAGGTGGGCGAGGTCGAAGAAGAGGCATACGAACCGGAGGATCTGAAGGAGTACCTGCGACGTATGAACCCGGAGGACTTCGGGCGCTTTTCGTTGTAGACATCGTTAGCGATGAGGGCAGAATGACGTAACGCAGTAGTCGTTTCGAGGTGCTCGTCGACGATAAGAATCGGCGACGGGAGAATATGGGAATGCGGTGTAAATCCGCAGCGGCCCCGCCACTGTGACGGCCGCCCGACTGGGCGGCCAAAGCCAGGAGACCTGCCTCGAAGCGCTCGCCGTCAGTATCCTTCGCGGGAGGGATGCGGCGAGAGGTCGGCTCGCCCGGTCTCCCTCGCCTGTCCGCTCCGCGTGCAGGCCTTTTTTTTGGGGGGGACTTGATCGGGCACGAGGTGTTGACCACGAACCGGCTTCTCTGGATCGTCGTTGCGGCATCGTTGGCGTTGGCAAGCTGCGATCGACGACAGCAGTCCACGGCCCAGCAGAATGGTGTCGCGAACCGGCCTCCCGCTCAGCGTGTGGTATCGCTCGTTCCGAGCATGACCGATGCGATCGTGGCACTGAACGCTGCCGATCGGCTGGTAGGCCGGACACGCTACGACACAGCACCGGTAATCGCCGAGCTGCCGAGTGTGGGCGGGGGACTCGACCCGAGCTTGGAAGCACTGATCTCACTCGAGCCCGACCTGGTGATCGGGTGGGAGTCCGCTGAGTACCGGGGACTACGTTCGCGACTCGAAGCCGGTGGCATCGCCTTTCACGCGACATCGATCGAGGACACGACCGATGTCTTTCGGTCATTGGACGAGCTGGGGATGTTGCTCGACCTGCCCGATCGAGCGGCGACCATGGCGGCTGCGATCCGTGAGTCGTTGGCGGTCGTCTCGGCGGTCGGGCTCAGACACCCCAAACCCACCGTTTTTTACGCGTTGCTCGGCGACCCTCCCAGAACGGCCGGTCGACGCACGTTTGTCGGTCAACTGATCGAGGTCGCCGGCGGTGCTCCTGCGTTTGGTGAGCTTGAAGACGGCTGGCCCGAGGTCTCGCTCGAAGCCGTGCTGACCGCCCAACCCGACATCGTGGTGGTCCCGGCCGACGCTACTACGATCGAAGTCAAGCGCGCGTTCGCCGAGCGACCCGGTTGGCGTGATCTCAACGCCGTTCGCGAGGGACGAATCGTGGTCATCCCAACTGACTTGTTGAATCGCCCCGGCCCTCACGTTGGAAGCGTCGCCAAAACGCTCCACACAGCGTTGGTCGATGTTTGGGGAGCGCCATGAATCGCGGTGTCGTGCTCGCCGTCTTGGTTCTGGCCGTTGCAGGCGCGGTCGGTGTCAGCCTCCGCTTTGGAGCGGTCGACCTCGGGTGGGATGGCGTGTGGGCGGGTTTATCTGGCGATGGCGACCCTATCGCCATCGCGATCACCCGCGATCTTCGACTTCCGCGGGCGGTGCTGGCGGCGCTCGTCGGTGGAGCGCTCGGTTTAGCGGGGGCCACGTTTCAGGCACTGCTCAGAAACCCGCTGGCGGATCCATACGTGTTGGGTGTCTCGGGCGGGGCCGCGGTTGGCGCGGTCGTCGCGATCGGCGCGGGGTGGGCCGCTGTCGCCACCTGGTCGCTACCGGTGTCGGCGTTCAGCGGAGCAGCGTTGGCGGTCGCGCTCGTGCTCAGGATCGCGACCAACATCGAACGCCGGCTCGATGTTCGGGTGCTGCTTCTATCGGGTGTCGTCGCCGGTACGTTCTTCAACGCCTGTATCCTGTTGGCGCTCAGCTTTCAGGAGGCCGAATCGTTTCGCGCGGCAGTCTTCTGGATGATGGGTGGGCTCGGAGGCGCCAGTTGGCGGTTGGTGTGGATGCTGGGGTTGGCGCTCGGCAGCGCCAGCGTAGTGCTGCTAGGGTTGTCACGATCCTTCGATCTGATCGCACACGGTGAAGAGACCGCCGGATTCCTCGGTGTCCCGGTCCAACGTGTTCGTTTGTTGGCCTACCTGATCGCGTCGTTGTTGACTGCCAGCGCCGTCGTGGCAGCCGGAGGGATCGGATTCGTCGGTTTGTTTGTGCCCCACACTGTGCGTCTGCTATGGGGTGGCGGACATCGCTTTTTGTTGCCCGCGACGCTCCTCGTTGGGGCTGCCTTCCTGCCTCTGGCTGACACCCTCGCGCGCGTGATCACCGCGCCGGCGGAGCTTCCGCTGGGTGTCATCACGGCCTTTGTCGGAGTGCCATTCTTCGTGCTCGTCCTGCGGCGCCAGACGCGCCGGGTGCCGGCATGAAGGTAGAGCAGAGCGACGTCGTGTGGCGCGCTACTCGGCTCGGGTATCGATATCCGAGTGGTGATCGGGAGGCGATTGACGAGGCGACGCTCGGTGTCGCCAGAGGTGAGATCGTCGCGTTGGTGGGGCCCAACGGATCGGGGAAATCGACGCTCATCAGACTGCTGGTCGGTGCTCGAGAACCCACCCGTGGGGAAACGCAGCTTCTAGGTCGAAAACTGGCGTCATGGGGTGCGCTCGAAATCGCGCGCCGGATCGGGATCATGGCTCAACACGAGGAGCCCGCGTTTCCGGTAACGGTGCGCGAGTTGGTGGCGATGGGACGCTACCCTCATTTGGGTGCGTGGCGTCGGCCCGGAGCGAACGATCGTCGCGCGATCGGGCGCGCTCTCGAGCAGTGTAGAGTCGACACGCTGGCGGACCGATCGTTCGTCACACTGTCGGGCGGCGAGCGTCAGCGTGCCAGGCTGGCTCGGGCACTGGCGCAGGAGCCACTCGCGCTGGCGCTCGATGAGCCGACCGCGGCGCTCGATATCGCCAGCGAGATGTCGATCTGGGAGCTTCTGAGGGCCGAGGCGGCTAACGGAACGACCGTTCTGCTATCGACCCACAACCTGAATCTCGCAGCGCGCTACGCGGATCGTCTGATCCTTCTTCATCGCGGCCGGGTAGCAGCCGAGGGAACGCCGGAGACGGTGCTCCGCGAGCCCACGCTGAGCGAGGTGTACAGCTGGCCAGTCAAGGTGACGCCGCACCCTGGCCCCGGTCCCGACCAAGGCGCCCCACAAGTAGTGCCGCTGCATCCGGAGTCGGTCTCGTGATCCGCCGGTTGCTCCTACTGGGAGCGGTATTGGCCCCGTTGCTCGACGGTGCGACTGGCGATGGTGCGGCTGCCCAATGGCCGGCCGAGATCGTGGGCACAATCGTCGATCGGGAAACTCGGCACGCGGTACCGTTTGCGACCGTTGAGGCGGCCGAGCTGGGGCTCATTACCGCCACCGGATCGGACGGCGAGTTTCGGATCAAGGCGCTGAGGTCGGGTGAGTATGTGATCCGCGTTCACCGGCTCGGTTACCGGCCAAGCGAGGTCCAGGTCAAAGTCGATCACGGGCAAACCACACGGGTCGAAGTGGAACTGACGGTTGCCACGATCCCGGTAGACCCGGTAGTTGCTCGGAGCCCGGGTCGCGGCGCGGATGGGTTTCGGATCGATCGTGCGGAGATCGAACGGTCGGGGGCGACGACGGTGGGCGACTTGGTCGATCGCGTGCCCGGCGTCGTGGTGCGGCGGACAAGTCTCGCTGGTCCGGAGTATGCCATGATCCGTGGTAGCGGCGCGGAGGGTGTGTTGGTCCTACTCGACGGTGTGGCGATCAACGATCCGGTGACGGGTGTGGCCGATCTGAGCACTCTCTCTGCTAGCGGTGTCGAATCGGTAACGGTCGAGGTGGGTGCGCGTTCTGCCCGCTACGGATCGCGGGCTCGAGCCGGTGTGATCGTCGTCGAGTCACGACCGCCAGGGACGTCCACGGATATCGTCCTCGGCGTCGGATCACTCGGGGCTCGAAGCGGGAGCGTTGAAACCGGTAACGCCAGCGGTGCGTGGAGGTGGTCAGCCGGGGGGCTCATGAGTTCCGCCGACGGCGGGTTCGATTATCAACTGCCGGTCAGTGCGGGCGGTCGTTCTGGGACACGAACGAACGCTGATCTCAACCGTATGAACGTGTTTGCGACCACCGAGCGCGATCTCGGGGCGGGTCGACTGGCCTTTCGGGCCGCCGTCGAGACCGGCGATCGCGGCTTGCCGGGGAAGGCTTTTGCGCCATCGGTCAACGCGCGGCAGGTGTTTGACCGCGTTCGACTGCATGGGAGTTGGAGTGGGCTGAGCGATGCTGGGTCCACCGAGTTTGCGTTCCACGGTGCACGGCAGCGGCTCGAACATCGCGATCCGGAGCCGCCATCGGGCCTCGCCTATGACGACGAAACCACGGTGGACGAGTCAGGGCTGCGCACCTCGATTACCCGTTCCGTCAGTCAAGGATGGTTGCGCGAGATCGGTTTTGATGGCGACTTCCGGCATCGCGCGGTGAACGCCGACGGTCTCGCTGAGCAAGCGTTCGATGACTTCAACGACCTCGGCGTGGGCGCTCGGGCGATCGGCGACTTCGGTGACCTCGAGTTAACGGCTCAGGCTCGTGTCGACCGCGATGACATCACTGACGCCTGGTTCGTAAGTCACGCCATCGAGGCGGGGATGACGACCGATCATCTGCGACTCGAGATCGCCCACCGGAGCGCATTCAATCCGCCGGCACTTGGCGATTTGTTCTTTGACGCCGCGATCGGGGTCGCCCCGAACCCCGACCTGAGACCCGAACGGGTAGTTTCGGAGATCGAGTTCGGACTGTCGGCCCACCGACCTGGTGAGATCGCCCTCGCTCTCGGCGGGTCGGTGTATCGTGCAGACGTCGAGGATATGATCGAGTGGGCCCCCGACTTCAGGTTTATTTGGAGCCCGCAGAACTTCGACGTTCAACGTCGGGGGGGAGAGGCGTGGCTGAGCGCGACTATGGCCAAGATGAACTTGACGGCGGATCTCACCTACTCCAACGCTCGCGTGCGTTATGATTCGTCCGAGGGGCGAGCCGACGTGCAGGTCGTGTATCGGCCGCAACACAGCGCTCACTCCCGGGTAGTGTGGACACCTGGGGATTTGCGACTGCGGGCCGAGTCGCGCTACACAGGTGCTCGAACGACGGCTCCAACGGAAGCCAATCAACTACCCGGATTCTGGACGTTCGACGTCGCTGCAGCCTGGCTCTGGCGAGTCGGCTCGCTGACTGCAGAAACGGAGCTGGCGATCGATCGCGTGGGCGGAGAAACGCAAGCCCTTATCTTCGGCTTTCCCGAGCCCGGGCGACGGTTCCGGGTGCAACTCAGGATCAGGCCCCAAAACAACGATAGAGGACTATGAAGACAACGATGAAGAATACGATGATGGCCGTGATCCTGGCCGGCTTCGTTGCGTGCGACGGCAGCAGCAGCTTCGGGCCTGACATCCCCGGTGACGCCGAAGTCGGCGTGGTATTGAACAGCATCGATCGAACCCTGACGGTGTTCGAGGTTGATCGCCCGGACAACTCGTTCACGATCGGTCTCGGGTTTGATGGGTCTCCAGTCGGGTTTGCCGTGCGCGGCTCGACCGTCGTCATCCCAATGGGACTGCTCCCCGAAGTCGCCATCGTCGACCTCGATGAGCGGTTCGTCGTGCGGCGCGCTGAGCTCCCGCTGAACTCGGGAGCCACCGGGGTCGCGTTTATCGACGACGATACGGTGTTGGTCGGCAACCCGGGTCTCGACTCAGTGTCGCCGGTCAACGTGCGGACCGGTAATGTCGGGGCGCAGATCTTGGTGGGTCTGTTTCCCGAGTTCATCGTGTCCGACGGCCAACGGGCGTATGTGATCAATGCCGAGCTGGGCGATGATTTCGTTCCCGTGCGGTCGGGGACGGTTTCGGTGATCGATATCGCGTCGCTCGAGGTGATCGAGACGATCGAGCTTTCAGGCGAGAACTCCGCTGGCGCAGCATTGGCGCCTGACGGCCGGTTGTTCGTCGTCAATCGCGGTCGGTTTGGCGATCGCGACGGATCGCTGTCGGTCGTATCGACCGCGGCGCTCACCGAGACCGAGCATCATTCCGGTTTTGACGAGTTTCCATCGGGAGTCGAATTCAGTCCTGGTGGCCAGGTATTGGTGGTGTCGACTGAGTATGGAGTTGCAGTCTGGGATCCGGAGGCACGGGAGTTCATTCGCGATCCATTCAACCCGGTAACCCCTGGCGGAAACCGCTCATCCGCTGGCGTCGGTTTCGACAACGACGGCACGCCCTACACGCTGGAGCTCGAGTGCTCTGAGCCGGCCGACGTCTTCCGCTTGTCAGAGGACCTCGTCCTCGAGCGGACGATCCGGGTCGGGACGTGTCCGTTCGATATCGCGTTTACGACGCTCGAAGAGTAGCCCGCGTGTTTAGGCCTCCAGCCAGCATCGTCTTAATCGGGGTTCTCATCGCGACTGCGGGTCGAGCCGCGGCGCAGGACCAACCTGAAGCCGCGCCAGCCGATACCGTGGCGCTTTCCGATTCGGTCGATGTCGGAGGCTGGACCTACCCCGAGCCGATTACCGATCCGCGAATCACTTTGCTTGGCGACACGCTGGGCCCTGCCGATACGCTGAAGCCGAAGTTCACTGAGCTGCCCGAGATTTTCCCCGACAGCTTGGTCGATCCCTATACGGTGCAGCGGCCCGGGGCGTGGCCGGCATGGGTTCTGATCGGCGACCAACTCCTCGGCCGCGGAGCGTTCAATCTACTCGACGTGATCGAGAGCGAAGGGCTGACCTTGGCCCAGGACATGGGGGGGAGCGGGCTTAGCTCGTTCGTCGGCTCATCGTTCGGATCGCATACGAATATCGAGGTCATGATCGATGGTGTGCCGGTGGGTGAGCCGTTGTCGGCGAGCTGGGATCTGCGGCGCATCGCACTCGAGGGAATCGCAAAGGTCGCCTGGTATCCGGGTCCGCAGGGTGGCGCATGGGGCAGCGGCGCGACGGGTGGGGTGCTAGCGATCACCACCCGCCGGAGCCTGACGCGGACCTCCCGGTCGATGCTCGCATTCACAGCCGGTTCGTTCAAAGTCGAGACGTTCAGCGGTAGCTTCGGGCGATCGATCGCCGGGCGCGGCGACGTGTTCCTGGGTGCGAACTTTGATGCTACCGATGGATTCTTACGGATCGGTGATTTCACGCGCAATCAATTCGTTAGCAAGCTCGGTTGGCGAATCGGATCGAAACACCGAGTCGAAGTGTCGCGGCTTAGCGACGGGTTCTCTGGCGACGCCGGACGAGCAAACTTGTCGGGTTCTCAGGATCAAGACGGTAGCGTCGTGCACTTGTTCTACGCCGGGAGCTGGGGCGATGTGGGGACCCGGGTTCACTATTCCCGGTCGCGCCAGGAGTTTCGCGAGAACTTTGACTTTCGCGATGCCGAGGGGTTGCTGGGTAAGGGCGAGCGAGAGGGGTTCCGCGGCACGGTCGATTTCCGGCGCGGTCCCCTGTTGGTATGGGTCGCGGGTGCACGAGATGAGCTCGATGCGGAGTCACAGCATCCATCGTTCCTACGGATCGATGAGAGCAGTGTCTTGGAGCCGGTCGAGGACGATCCCGAGGCCGCACTCGTGGAGAATCCACGGCGACAAATCGAGTGGGGTGGTGGTGCGGGATGGGGTGAGCCGGATGACCCGTATGCGGTCAATGCGGCGATGCGTCGGTTGTCGTTTGGTGACGCCGCCGAGAGCGGCACCGCGTGGCAGTTCGAGGCGCTGGGTCGACCCCATCCCGAGTTCACTTTGCGGTTGGCCGGCGGCAGGTCCGTGCGACCGGCCGGCTTCGCCGGTCAGGCGCTGCTGGAAGCGTTTGCGGCCGAGGGTGTGGAGATCCACCCCGGCAAGGCGGCGCGGCCGCAGCAACTCGAATCGTGGAGCAGCGTGCGAGGCGAGGTAGCGTGGAATCGTGGAGGCTGGAAGGCGACCGGGCGCGTGTTTACGACGAACGGCGATGAGGCGTTCTTATGGCTTCCGCCGACAGCCTGGTTGTACTTCGACCGTGCGGATTTCGATAACTCCCAACTGGCGGAAATCGGGTTCAACACATTCGACGTCGTCGACCTGTCGGTGAACGGATTCGAGGGTGAGGTGGCGGCGCCGCTGCCGTGGGGGTTGCGCGCCCGTTTTGTCGCGCGACGACTGGATGCGACCGAAGACGAATCCGGTGATCAGATCCCATACGTGCCTGAATCCCAGTTTTTGGGACAGGTGCGATATGCGCGCCGACTCTTTCCCAGTCGTGATCTCTTGTTGGAGGCTCGGGTAACGGGCAGGTTCAATGGCGAACGGGCTACGTTGAGCGGCGAGACCCTTTCGTCGTACTTCGTTTCTGACCTACTGGTTCAGGGAACCATCATCAACTTCACGATCTTTATGTCGCTCAAGAACATGTTCAACGAGACGTTCCGCACCGAGGAGGCGTTCTTTCTCCCGGGGCGCGAGGGGTTTTTCGGGATCAACTGGCGCTTCCGCAACTAGCGCCGCAAATAAGGCCGCTACCCGGTTGACGGCCGGCCCGGTAGTTTGAGGCGATCTTACCAGTCGACACGCAACGCAACACAAGGATAGGCATACTGATGCGAGCGTTTTTCGTAATCACAGTGGCGATGATCTGCATCCTGCCCGTCGCCTGTGGTGGGGGTGGTGGCGAGGGAGCTGACAGTCCGGCCGTGGCTGATACCGCGGCCTACACCGATTCTACCGCTGAGTTGCTCGAGCAAGGCATGGAACAGGACGAAGTGCGAAATCTGCTCGGTGAACCGCGCACCCGGGTAACGATGGAGGGCGGTCAGGAGCGGTGGACCTATTACAGCTATGACCCGCAAGGACAGATCGTCGCTCGGACGATGATCATCTTCGGCGACGACGCGACGGTGGCCGAGGTGTTTCACGGCCAACGGTAGGCGTCACCACAGTACAGCATGGGACGCACGGTCTTCGCTTGGACGATTGGCGTAGCGTATACGCTTTTCTGGTCGTCGCTCGGGATCATCACTTGGCCACTCAGCCCGCGCGGCGAGCTTTATCTGTCGTTCGCCCGTACGTGGTCCCGATGGATTCTTGGCACTCTCCGGATCCCGCTCAGCGTGGAGTCGAAGACCACTCTCGAACCAGATCAACCGTACATCTTCATGTCTAATCATCGGTCGATCTTCGACATCTTTGCTTTGTTTCTGGCGACTGAGCATTCGTTGAGGATGGTCGCTAAGAGGGTGTTGTTCTTCATCCCCATCTTTGGGTGGGCACTATGGATGTGCCGCTTCATCCCGATCGATCGTAGCAACCGTGAGAAAGCGATCAAAAGCCTCGAGAGCGCCGCTCGCAAGATTCGGGAGGGGATCAGCGTATTGGTGTTTCCGGAAGGCACGCGCGGTCCCGGCGAGCCCCTGCTGCCGTTCAAGAAGGGGGGCTTCATGATGGCGCTCAGGGCGGGCGTGCCGGTTGTCCCGGTCGTGGTGCTGGGGACTGAAGACGTCATGGAGGCCCGATCGCTACGCGTAGGACACGGCGCGATTACGGTGCGGTTGGGTGCGCCGATATCGACCGCGAACCGTGGCACTGACGCAAGAGATGATCTGATGCGGGAGGTCCGCGCCGCGATGGAGGTCTTGATGGCCGAGCCCGTTGCTAGGGCAGTCGAAGGAAAGTAAGTTTGTAGCCGATTCGAGATAGTAAATCGCGTTCGTTCTTCCTTTTAAATCGCGGTCCCGTGAGGCCCGGAAAGGGAGTTACATGATCGACTTGGTAAAGTGTATCGTGCGTCTCCGCCAGGCGGAGACTTTTTTTTGCGCATGAACGCGGCTCGGCTACCGGCTCGACTGACACTGGAGGACGGTTGGAGCGCCCTCGGTACGGCAGTAGGCGCGGCCGGAACGGCGGCCGGTGAGTGCGTCTTCAACACCTGCCTCTCAGGCTACGAGGAGGTGTTGACCGATCCCTCCTACACCTGTCAGTTGGTCGTCATGACGTATCCGTTGATCGGGAACTACGGCATAACGATCGAAGACGGCGAGTCGGAAGCGCCCCAGGTGGCGGGGTTTGTGATGCGGGAGTGCGTCCGGGAGCCGTCCAACTGGCGGGCTGTCGAAACACTGCCCGAGTATCTCGAGCGCAATGGGGTCGTGGCGATCGATGGGATCGACACGCGTGCGTTGACCCGCCACCTGCGGGAGCGCGGTGCGTTGCGGGGCATCATCTCGACCGAGTTGCTGGAGGTCGAGCCGGCTGCGGCCCGGGCGGCGTCGATCGCGACGATGCAGGGGCAGGATCTGACGGGGACGGTGTCGTGTTCGGCGGCTACGGTCGAGGGTGACGGTGAGCTGCTGGTCGTGGCGCTCGACTTGGGCCTCAAGCAGAACATAGTTCGCCGGCTGAACGCCGGCGGGTGCCGGGTCGTTCGGCTGCCGGTCGATTCCCCCCCGGAAGCGGTGCTAGAGCACGAGCCGGACGGGCTTTTTGTTTCCAACGGTCCGGGTGATCCAGCAGCCGTCAGGCGGACGATCGCGACGCTCGAGTCGCTGGCGTCGCGTGCACCCGAGGTGCCGACATTCGGCATCTGCCTGGGGCATCAGCTGCTGGCGTTGGCGCATGGTGGCGAGACGTACAAGCTCAAGTTTGGTCATCATGGTGGGAATCATCCGGTGCAGGAGTTGTCCACCGGGCGGATCGATATCACTTCGCACAATCATGGGTTTGCCGTGGCGGAAGCGCAGAACGGACGGAAGCGTGTGGTTGCCGGAGCGCCCCTGCTCGAAGTGACCCACATCAACTTGTACGACAATACCGTCGAGGGTTTTAGACACGTCGATCGGCCGTTGTTCGCGGTGCAGTATCACCCCGAAGCGGCGCCCGGGCCGCACGACGCTTTTCACCATCTGGATGCGTTCGTGGCCGCGATGCGGGCGGCCAAGGTGAGCTGATCCGTGCCGCGGCGCGATGACCTCGAGACGATTCTCCTGATCGGATCGGGCCCGATCGTCATCGGTCAGGCGTGCGAGTTCGACTACTCGGGTACCCAGGCGTGTCGGGCGCTGGCCGACGAGGGCTACCGCATCGTGCTGGTCAACTCGAATCCGGCGACGATCATGACCGACCCGGCGTCGGCCGATCAGGTGTATCTGGAACCGCTCACAGTGGAGACGCTCCGGCGGGTGATCGATCGCGAGCGACCCGAGGCGCTGTTGCCGACGCTTGGCGGCCAGACCGCGCTCAACCTGGCGCGTGAGCTGGCTCTGAGTGGTGTACTGGAGGAGTTCGGCGTCGAGCTGATTGGCGCGCGGCTAGAGGCGATCGAGCGAGCCGAAGATCGCGAACGGTTTCAGACGCTGATGCTCGAGCACGAGATCGCCGTTCCGCGCGGTGGCATCGCGCGCAATCTGCAAGAAGCGATCAAGGTGGTACGCATCACGGGGTTTCCAGTCATCGTGCGTCCCGCCTACACGCTGGGCGGGTCCGGCGGTGGGGTAGCGAAGACCGAGGAAGGGTTTACGAGGTTGGCCGAACGTGGCCTGCGCGCGAGTCCGATCGGCGAAATCTTGGTCGAAGAGAGCGTGCTCGGGTGGAAGGAGTTCGAGCTCGAGGTAATGCGCGACCGAGCCGACAACTGCGTCGTTGTTTGCTCGATCGAGAATCTGGATCCGATGGGCGTGCACACTGGCGACTCCATAACGGTCGCGCCACAGCAGACGCTCACTGACCGCGAGTACCAGACGATGCGTGACATCGCTTTCGAGGTGATCCGTGCAGTCGGCGTGGAAACCGGCGGATCGAACATTCAGTTCGACGTCGATCCAGCTACGGGTCGTCAAGTC
>CBDUCI010000052.1:0-11883 GCA_965365605.1 uncultured bacterium | reverse complement strand
GAACAATTCGATGAAGACGCCCGAGATCGTCGTCGACTTGATGGGCCGCTTGCTCGGAGTGGCGATCGACCCGAGCCACGTGAGCGCCCTGCTCGGGTCTGGCGCTACGCAATGCGGCGCGTGCACGCCAGGCGTCGTTATGACCGCCGTGTGGGTGCGGGAAAACCCGGAGTTACTAGAAACCCACACCCTGCGTGAGCTCATGGCCGGCAACCTGTGCCGGTGCACGGGCTATGACGGGATCATCGATGGCGTACGTCAGTCGCTCGAGGAGTCCCAACAGTGACCGTCTTCATGCCGACGACGCTCGCCGAAGCACTCGAGATTCGACGCGACCAAGACGCCACCCCGATGGCCGGCGGGACCGACTTGCTCGTTCACTGGCCGGAACAACTCACGCTTCACGATCGCGACTACCTGGATCTGTGGGGCATCGACGAGCTGCGTCGCATAGAGTGGTCGGACGAGGGTCTCGAGCTCGGTGCGCTGGCCACCTACTGGGACGTCATCACCAACGCCAAGATCGGCGCTGTTTTTCCGTTGTTGGTCAACGCCGCACGCCAAATCGGCGCCGTACAGATCCAGTCGCGCGGCACGTGGGCTGGCAACATCGCCAACGGCTCCCCGGCTGCCGACGGCGTCCCTGTCTTGATGGCGTATGGTGCATCGGTGGTCGTCGCTTCACGCGACAAGCAGCGCCAGGTGCCGCTCGAGCGATTCTACTCGGGCTACAAGGAAATGGACCTCGCACCGGACGAGCTGATTGTAGCGATCCGGATCCCAAACCGGACGTATCGCTTCGAACGGTTTATCAAGGTCGGGTCGCGCCGCGCCCAAGCGATCGCCAAGGTCGGCGCGGCGATCGTATCGAACGACTCGGGTTGGCGGATCGTCGCCAGCAGCGTTGCCCCGACCATTCGCCGATGCCCGACGATTGAAGCGCGGATTTCGGATGACGAGCCGCTCGGTTCTCCCGACGATCTATTACCAGCTATTCAGACCGATGTCTCACCGATCGACGATCTGCGATCGACCGCCAGATACCGCGAACGGGTAATGAGCCGCATCCTTTACTACGCGATTGAGGAAATGAGTCACTGATGAACGATACACAACGAACGCTCAAGGACGCGGCCATCGCTGCGGCTCTCGACGGCCTGGCCTCCGCCAACCGGAACTTCGCCGCCGCGTATCCCGGTCCGCGGGCCGGTCGGCAGCCGGTCCATACCATCTATGGCGGAGCCGACCTCTTTCGTGCCGACTCGGCAGCCAAGCTGGGCGCCGTCGCGCGACAGGCGCTGAACCGTTATGCGCCAGACTTCGCGACGTTCGCCCAAGTCGTCGGAGTCCCGGCCGAGCCAACTGAGCTGGCTGAACGCGTCTACCTGAGGGTCGCCGACAAGCTCGAACAGGAGCCGGTCGAGGATTTCCGCATTGATTTCGAGGACGGCTACGGCCGCCGTCCCGACGACGAAGAGGACGCCTGCGCCGTCAGCGCCGCCCGCGAAGTAGCGGCTGGCCTGGAGGGTGGCACGCTACCTCCGTTTGTGGGTATTCGAATAAAGCCGCTCACCGACGCGCTCGCGGATCGCGCGATCAGTACGCTCGACATCTTTGTCACCACGCTGCTGGACGCGACCGGCGGGACGCTTCCACCCGGCTTCGTGATCACCAACCCCAAGGTGGTCGTGCCCGGACAGGTAGCCGCGCTCGCCGACCTTTTCGACCAACTCGAGGCGGGTCTCTCGCTACCCTCTGGGTCGCTCAAGATGGAGATCATGGTCGAGACACCGCAGTCGATCATCGGACCCGACGGCCGTTGCGCCGTCCCGGGTTTGATAGCTGCTGGTCGTGGACGTTGCATCGGGGCCCACTTCGGGGTCTACGACTACACCGCCAGCATCGAGATCACGGCTCACCACCAAGACCTCGATCACCCCGCATGTGACTTCGCGCGTCACATGATGCAAGTGTCCTTAAGTGATACCGGAGTATGGCTTTCTGATGGTGCTACAAATGTTCTGCCGGCGCGCATTCATCGACCGTCTCCAGGATCGACGCTGACGCTCCAACAAGAGCACGAGAACCGGGCGGCGGTCCACCACGCCTGGCGGCTCCACTTCCGTCACGTGATGCACAGCCTGAGGCACGCCTACTTCCAGGGGTGGGACCTGCATCCAGCTCAGCTGCCAACCCGTTACGCGGCGTTGTACGCGTTCTTTCTATCGGAGAGGGACGCCGCCATCGAGCGGTTGAATCAGTTTGTGGGGCAGGCTGCTCGGGCCACATTGACGGGCGACGTGTTTGACGACGCGGCCACCGGCCAGGCGCTGCTCAACTTCTTTTTGCGCGGCGTCAACTGCGGCGCGTTCGACATGAGCGACATCGAGCGGACTGGTCTCACACTAGCCGAGATCGAAGCCCGTTCGTTTGGCGAGATCGTCGCTGCTCGTCAAGCGAGCTGACGGATCAACTCCCACGATAGGTCGAATAGCCGAACGGGTTGATCAAGATCGGCACGTGGTAGTGCTCCGTTGGATGAGCCACGGAGAATGTGACCTCGACGTACGGATAGAAGGCGGTCGTACCCAACTGGTCGAAATAGGCCCCGGTCTCGAACCGCAGTCGGTACTCCCCCGATTCGAGCGTCGCAGCGAGCAGATTGACCACCCGGCCATCGACATCCGTTGTGCCACTCCCGATCTCACACCACACGCCGTGCGCGTCGCGCTTCGATAACTGAACCTCGATGCCCACCGCCGGACGACCCGCGGTCGTATCAAGTACGTGAGTCGTGATCGGGCTCTTCAACGAACAACTTCTCCAATCGCAGAACGGTGATCTTCCGGAGCTCTTCGGCTGCCACCGCCAACTCGGTCTCCGGACTGTTGCCCAAACGCGTCTCGAGGTCGGTCACCATCTCGTCGCCGCTCTTGCCGGTGGCGCAGATCAGAAAGATATAACCGAACCTCTCTTCGTACGCTCGCTGTCCCACTGCCAGCCGATCGCGGGTCTGGTCGCTCGCGTTGGCGACCCCCGATTGTTCCTCGCACGACCACCCGCGAGCGTGCTCACCGATGCGTGGGTGGTGTTCGATCGCCGCTCGCCAGTCGTTTTCGTCCAACTTATGCCACGCTTTGTCAGCTGCTCGCTGCAACTCCTCGATGGTGCCGTACGGCCTGCCGTTGGCGACCCGTGTCACCCAGCGCTCAGCCCCACAACAACGTCGGAGCTCGTGACATGCCTGGCCGAGCGAAAGCTCGTTGAACCACTCCAAGCCGGTCACGAGACGTCAGCTTCGGCCAATCTCCCGTGAGCTCGAAAGCGGGCCACGCCTCCATCTGGATAGATGTTCAATCGCAGGTGAGTCGCAACCCGTGCGGCAGTCGTTGGCAGCTCCAACCGATGCTCGCTATCGGCTTGTAACTCGGTGCGTGGGACGAGCTCCGCCCACTCGCCTGCCGGTACATCCAACTCATCGACGTCGGTTTCGACGTCCAACGCCTCGACCGAGTACGCCGCCGGGTAGTTCCCCTTGAAGTGATGCGTGTCGATCTGGATGGAGGAGATCACGCCGCGCCGGCCCAGCCGAGCAACGACCCAGTCGTGCCCTGAACCGCGACGGCGGCGAGTCTCCCAACCGTCGAACATGCCGATCGAGTTTCCAGGAAGCAGCAGATTGGCCGGCTGACTGAAGAACGCATCCGAGCAATCGATCACGCGACCGCCATGATGCGCCGCAAGCAGATCGATCTCGCCACTCACGTGCGCCCAATCCGGTTGCACGAGTCCGTGCACGCGCAACCGCGCCACACCACCGTCGGGATAAATGTTGAGCCGCACATGCGTGCAACGCTGGGTCGAGTCGAGATTAAACCGGTTGGGTGTGTCGGGCTCGAGGTCGACTTCACTCAATAACGTCTTCCACTCGGCGTCCTCGAGCGCACCGGTCTCGAGCACACATGCTTCGAGCGAAGCCCGAGCTGGGTGATTGCCACGGAAGTGGGACGTGTCGATCACCACGCCACGCGGTTCGCCAGGAGCGCCAAGGCGTACTACACACCAATCGTGACCCGGATCGCGGCGTCGGCGAGTCTCCCACCCGTCCATCCACTTACCGCGATCGGTGTAACGATCGGGATCGAACACCGGCGGGCCGGACTTGAGCAGGTTCTCGGCCGGCGCAAAGAACTCGTCGTTGAATGCCACAATCTCGCCACCCAACCGCTCGGCTGCGAGATCACAATAGCGCTCGAACTCGAACTGCTCCGACTGATGGTCCATTATCGCTCCGGCTTGAGCCACTCCCCCGACGGAGTCGGAAAACCACCGCGATCGTACACACACCGACCGCGGACGAACGTTCGCTCGACGACGCCGTTTAGCGTTCGACCTTGATACGGCGTCAGTGAGTGGCGATGGTGCAACTTCTCGCCGTCGACTTCAAACGTTTGGTCGGGATCCCATATCACCAGGTCGCCGTCTCGGCCGGCCGCAATCGCTCCCTTCCGGTGGTCGAGGCTGGCCAACCGCGCTGGCTGACCAGACATCCACTTCGCGATAGCATCGATACCGAAACCACGACGACGGGCGGCCGTCCAAACCACCGCCAAGCTCAGCTCGATCGACGCGATTCCTCCCCACGCGGTTGCGAAGTTACCGCCCACGCTCTGTTTGAGGTGAGGTGGGCACGGCGAGTGATCGGAAGCGACGAGGTCGATCGTGCCATCTGCCAAGCCGATCCAGAGTGCATCCTGGTGATCGCTTTCGCGGATTGGTGGCGCGCACTTACATGTCGTGTCACCGTCGGCGATGTCATCAGCAACAAGCATCAAGTAATGAGGACACGTCTCGACAGTGAGCGCGACACCTTCCCGCCGTGCGACACGAATCGCATCGAGCGCGGTTCCGCTGGCCAGGTGCACAACGTGGACCCGGCACCCGGTCGCGCGACTCAGATCGATCATCCGCTCGATGGCTCGCTCCTCACAGATCGGTGGTCGCGATGCCAGGTACTCGTCGTAGGGCTGCTTTGAGCGGCCTCGAATCGCGACCAACGCGGACTCGTGTTCGGCGTGGACGAGAAGCACCGCGTTGTGCCGGGCCAGCGCTTCCATCGCTTGGCCCAGCTCCGATTCGCCGATCGTTCCGAACTCCGGCACCCCCGACGGTATCAGGAACGTCTTGAACCCGAGCACGCCGGCGTCTAGCAGCGGTTCGAGCTGGTCTCCGTTCCCTGGCACGACGCCACCCCAGAACCCGACATCCACGGTACACTTCCCACGCGCTGCCGCGACCTTCTCGCGCAACGCAGCAACTGTGGTTGTCGCAGGAATCGAATTCAGCGGCATGTCGACGATCGTCGTCACACCGCCGGCCGCAGCAGCCCGCGTTACCGTCTCAAACCCCTCCCAATCTGTACGCCCCGGCTCGTTCACGTGAACGTGCGTGTCGACGACTCCGGGCATGACGACTTGATCACCGGCATCGACGATCAATGTATCGCTCAGGTCAGCGTCGTAATCGTCTACCGACACGATCACACCTGCATCGACCTTCACCGTTGCCGGGCGGACCTCATCCGGAAGAACGACCCGTTGGCCACGGACGGCAAGCCGCCGGTCGTTCACATCACTACCTTTTTTGCAACCCGGCTCATGGCACCAATCTAGAACGGGGATCGATCTTGCACGCGCCAACACAAAAAGATGCGCCCGACAAGCGAGTGCGACTCGATCGCTGGCTCTGGGCGGCTCGACAATACAAGACGCGTTCGCTGGCCTCAAAGGCGGTTGGTGGTGGCAAAGTGCGGCTCAACGACCAGCGTACCAAACCCGGCGCCGCGGTACAGGTTGGCGACCGGGTAAGTGTCCGCAAAGGTCCGTACGAATATCGGCTTGTCGTCAACGCACTCTCCGAACAGCGAGGTCCAGCGCGTGAAGCGGTCAAGCTCTACTCCGAAACGATCGATAGCATTGCCGAGCGCGAAACCCGCCGCGCTCAGATGAAGCAGTCACTCGTACAGGGCTATGAAGGCAAGGGGCGACCAACCAAAAAGGAGCGGCGCGAGCTCGAGCGGCTACGCCGCCGCTCGCTCTACGGCCCGCATGAAGGCGAGTAGCCTGGCTTCATCGAGTTGGCCGTTGAGTCGGATTCCCGTACATAGATCGACCGCGTAGGGGCGGACCGCAGTGATCGCCTCGCCGACGTTCTCGGGATTCAATCCGCCGGCCAAAAACACCGGCACCGAAACCGCATCACGGATCGCGCGACTGACCTCCCAGTCATGAATCCGGCCGGTCCCGCCCAGCTCTTTGACCGATGCGTCGGGGCGGCCCGAGTCGAGCAATAACGCATCGACCTCGGAGCCCATGGATAGCGCCTCGTCGATCGACTCCCGACCCAAAACGTGGACAACCTGCACTAGCTGGATGGTAGGTAGCGCCTGGCGGATCTCACGACGGGCTGCCGACTCGAGCCGGTCGACGAGCTGGATTCCGGTGGTTCCACAGCGTTGTTGTTGGTCGATGATCGCGGATGGATCGGTGAGAGCGGTCAGCAACAACGTCGCCACCCCAGGAGGTACATGGGGCGTGATCGCGGCGATGTCAGCCTCGTCGATCGGGCCGGGGCCGCTGGGCATGGCCGACACCAGCCCGAGCGCGGCAGCGCCGTGTCGGATCGCGAGCTCGGCCTCAGCGATGCTCGCGATGCAGCACACCTTGACCCGGGTCATCAGGTCCGGTCCTCGATCACTCGCGCAATAGACGCTGCGACGCGTGCATTGTTGACCAGGAGCGCCCGGTTGGCAGCCAACGATCGGCCTTCCGTGTGCACCACGACTCGATCGAGCAGGAATGGTGTCAGGCTCGGACCGGCAATGCCCTGCGTAGCAGCCTCCGCCAAAGCCCGCTCGATGGCGTACGCCGAATCGCTCTCGGTCAACGCTTGGTCAGCCGGTGGCGGGACGCAGACCAGCAATGCTCCAGGTTGCGACAACCGGAGGTGCTCATACCACACCGCTGCGATTTGACCTACGTCGTCGACCGATCGTCCGAGCCCGATGCCGCTGGCCGCCGTCCAAAACGCGGGCCACTCATCGGTCCCGAAACCGATACAGGAAACCCCCAATGTCTCGAGCTTCTCGACCGTCGCCGACAGATCGAGGATCGCCTTCGCGCCCGAACACACCACGACCGCCTTCGTTCGGGACAGCTCCAGTAGATCGGTCGAAACGTCAGCCGGTCCCGTGCCTCGATGGACCCCGCCAATTCCCCCGGTCGCCATGACCGCGATTCCAGCGCGATGTGCAAGGAACAACGTCGCCGCTACGGTGGTGCCCCCGCTGCGCCTAGCGGCGATCGCAAACGACAGCTCTCTCGTACTGAGCTTCGCACCCGAGTCGGCGAGCGATACCAGCTGCTCGGATTCGAGCCCCACTATGGGATCACCATCGAGCACGCCGATAAACGCCGGACTAGCGCCCGCTTCCGTGACGGCAGTCGCCATCGCCTCGGCCACCTCGAGTCTCACGTCGGTCGGCAAACCGCTCGTGAGAAACGCCGTCTCCAGCGCAACGCGAGCGCGCTCGTCGGCTGTCAAATCACCGCCGGACTGGAGGGTGCATTCGCGACCCGCACTAGGCGACCCGAATGTGCCGACGCGATGCAGGCCAAGGCCGCCTGCACCGCGCGCATCCCATCCTCTAGCGTGCACACCGCTTGCTCTTTGCGCCGTACACAGTCCGCAAAGTGACGCCATTGATCGCGATACGACTCGGCGAACCCGCCACCGCGGGTCGCGCTGGCCACTCCCCGGGGTAACTCCTTGATAGTGTGCATGACGCTTTGCAACCGGTCACCGGGCGACCCCGGGAATTGGGCGCTGGGTGCAAACTCGAGACCGTCAAACCGGCACAGCGAAAGCCGGAGCCGGCCATCGTGACCAAACACCTCGATGTCATGACCGATCGCGGCGTACTGCGAGAACGCCGACGAAGCCAGCACCCCATCAGCCATGCGAGCGATCACGGTCGCGGTCAAGTCATCCGCTTCGCCGGATCGACTCGACGCGAAGATCTCTTCGATCTCCTCACCGATCAGGTAGCGCCACAGGTCCAGGTAGTGAACCGCCAGCTCAAACAACGCGCTGCCGCCTGTCGCACGCCGGCGACGCCAATTCGGAAAACCGCGATCGATCCGGTAGCGGCTGCTCCAAACAGCGTGAACAAACTCGAGCGATCCGAGATCGCCACGTCGAATCCTCGCACGAGCCTCGACCGCATGGTGGTGGTGTCGCAGGTTATGACCAACCAGCACCGTGCGGTCGGTTCGATTCGCGCGAGCGATCAGGCGCTGGGCGTCGTCGAGATCAAGCGTAAGCGGCTTCTCTACAAACAGATGCTTATCGGCGTCCAGAGCCGCCATCGCGAGCGCCACATGATGTGCGGGTGGGACACAGACGGCGACCGCATCGACGTTTGGATCGGCGATCAATCCCTCGGGGTCAGTATACCGTCCCGGAATCGAGAACTCGGCTGCTACCTGCTCCAGTCGCCTAGCATCGATATCTGCCAGCGCGACGACTTCGATATCGGTGTGCGGTCTGATGGCCGGCAGGTGCAGTCCACTTGTGGCGTGTCCGCAACCCACAATACCCAACCGGATCGGCCCAACCTCGTTAGACATCAGGGGCCGGCGAACCGGCTGTGGGTCGGTCGCGCTCCGCGACGTGCTGAAAACGGTTTAGCTCGATGCTGCGCCGATGCTCGGCGGCTCGTCCCTGACCAAACAAGTAACCAACCACTTCGCCGATGGTGTGCGAGACCAATCCGAGCAAGAGTGGAGGTAGAATCTTTGGCATGAGCTCGCCTTGCCGTCCACACCGCCAGATCTGGGCCAACACACGCTGCAATCGCAGGAATAAGATCGCTGGTGCCGCGGCAGCGTACACCACGCGACGAACGCCCCAACCATGCGAACGTGCCCGCCCAGCGCCGAACAGGCGACCGCCGAGGAACTCACCCCGTGTGTACGACCTCGCTGCGGAAACATTGACATGGCTCGAGATCGCGTCGGGCGCCAGGTAAAGCGCGCTGCCTTGCTTGTTCAGGCTGGCAAGCAAAAGGGTTTCTGATTCTAGCAACGCGGGGAGCCGGGATCCGTACTCCTCCAAGACCGCCTTCTTGTACGATGTGTGATGTGGCGGCAGCCGATCGACCTCCCCACCAACGACCGGTGCGACCCACGGCCCAAAATCGGTGAACATGCTCGCCCAGCTTACCATGTTGCCTGGGTTGGCGTTCAGGATAGCCCCGCCAACGGCATCCCAAGGCCCGTCATGGGCCTTGATCAGCGCTGCCGCCCACCCCGGCTCAGGATAGGAGTGCTCCTCGACATAGACCACGACCGGCGCACCTGCCGCGCGTACACCCATGGCGTGTGCCTCACCGGTGTAGTTGATCGATCCGGCCTCGATGACCCGCACGCTGTGAAACCCGGCTACTTGTTCCGAGTTGTACTCCAGACCATTCGCCGACGGCGTCACGATCAGCAACTCAATCTGATCACGCGCCGTCTGGTCGTGTAGATGGCGCACGGTGCGCTGAATCACATCAAATCCGCCCAGCGTGATCACGATGGCGGAGAGCGCAGGCGGCCTCGGATCGATCATCAAATCTCCGTTGGGGTTTGGGCGTCTTCCGACGGTACAGAAGCGATATCCCAGTCCGGCTCGACGTACCGCACGCGATCAAACTCATACTGGCTGAGCTTCGCGCGCGCATCGCCGGCACCAAAGAGACAGCCCGAAAACTGTCCGAGCGCGTCCACCGTCAACCCGTAAACGAGGTTTGGCAAGACCGTCAACGACATCCGTGGATGTTTGCGCACGATGCGCCACAACCGTACCCACGGTACCAACGGCGTGCCAAGCGCGAACAACCATCGGTCAAGCGCAGACCAGCGTTGGTGGCGGGCGCGCGTCGTGGCGAAAATTCTGCCACCGTTGAAGTGGATCTGTGTGAAGGGCCCCAGTTGCGCAAAGTTGAGGTGCGCGATCCTGGCCCGCGGCTCGAGCAGCAAGCGATGTCCAGCGGAACGCAGGCTCCAGTGTAGAATCGTTTCGGCTTCCATTATCGTGTCGAGATCTTTGCCGTAATCGAGCAACAGCGACCGCTTGTAGCTGCTGTTGTGACCAGGCAAGAAGTTTACTTCGCCGCCGCTCACCGGCTCGATCCAAGGTCCGTAGCCGATCAGCATATCCGCACGACTCATCCGCGTACGCGGGTTGCCGTTCCGCACAACCGGTCCGACCGCGGCCCACCCACGTTCGTGCGCGTCGATCAACACCTCGGCCCACCCGCGATCAGGAAAGGCGTGATCCTCGGCTAGCACGATGACCGGTGCCTGAGCAACGCGAACCCCGGCAGCGTTGGCGCTGCCGCACGATCCGAACGGGCCAATTGGGACCACCTCAACGTTTGAGAATTGTCCAACCTCATCCTGATCGACCGTTATCGCCGACGGCGCCACGATCACCAACTCCAAGCGGTCGACAACGGTCTGGGCACGCAGGAAACCGATCGTCCGGCGAATCATCTCGTAGTCACCAGGCGTGGCCAACACCACTGACATCGCAGGTGCCGGAGCTGTCACTCCGACAAATCCCCGGCGACCCCGCGTTTGCGACGGAACCTGCGCTCCCAGAAAAACCCGCATGCGTTCGCCAACTGAGCGACCCCCAAGAGGGGTGCCACCTTGAGAGCTGTCCGGGCGGATAACTGCATGAACGGGTACCGAAAGAGGTCCGCGTAGAACGCGGGCGGTTCGATCCTCAGCGACGTCTCGCCGCGTTGCGCACGAGTCAAATGAAAATAGTACGCACCTCGGCCGTAACCGAACTGCTGGCGCCAGAACCCACGTGGCGTCAGATCGTGATAGTGATAGACGATCGCCTCGGGTGAGTAAAGCATGGGCAATCCTTTATGCAGCCAACGATCACATAGCTCGCGATCCTCGGCCGCCGGACGTGGAATGCTGGTATCGAACCCGCCAACCTCATCGAACTGCCGGCGCGAGAACGCCATGTTGTTTGAAGTGAGAAAGCTCGCCTGATCCGGGGGTGCGTTGTAGTAGGAATACAGATAACCGATCAACGTCTGACTGGCGGTCGCATACGCATTTCGGGTCAATGCGTTGATCGTCAGCCCGCCGACGAGCAGATCCGGCTTCTCGTCAAGACGCACCGCCAACTTGCCCAACCAATCTGCAGCGGGTGTGCAATCGTCGTCGGTAAAGGCGACGTATGTTCCGTGCGACTTGGCAACGCCCGTGTTGCGTGCGGTTGCCGGTCCCGACGCCGGCTGGGTCACCAGCTTCACGTCGAGATCGTTCGACACGCTATCGACGATGGAATTGAGCGGCGTCTCGCCGCCGTCGTCGACGACGATCACCTCCAGCGCTTCGTGCGGATAGTCGAGCTGCGCTAACGAGCACAAACACCGTTTCAACGAGGCTGGTCGGTTGTGCGTCGCCACAACCACCGAGAACGAAACCGCAGTGTTTGCCAATCGACTCGACCTCAACGAGAAAAGCGCCCCGGGGCCAATTGGCCCGGGGCGCGTCGAACTGACGTCGGTACCCGTTTAGAATCTTACTCTCTGATCACCTCGCTTCAAGCTGTCCAGAAGGCTGCCCTACTAATGGCTCCCTCCCCCAACTGCGTCCGGTATCACGCTGGGAATCCCGCGACCGCTCATGAGCGCCTCGATGTCCGCGATTTCGCGTGGCGCGCCGGCTGATAGAATCTCGTACCCGTCCTCGGTAACCACGACGTCGTCCTCGATCCGAACCCCGATATTCCACCACTTGGGGTCAACCCCCT
>CBDUCI010000051.1:0-12144 GCA_965365605.1 uncultured bacterium | reverse complement strand
TCGTTACGACGACCGATTCGTGAACTCGCTGAGCGACGAGTACGCGGCCCAGATGCGGTCGCTACAGGAGCGGTACCTCGAGCGATTGGGCGAGTTCGACCCCGAGGATCTCGGACCACAAGACCGGCTCAGCTACGACATCTTCAAGCTGCAGCGCGAGAATACGCTCGAGGGGTACACCGAAGGGTACTTCGAGCTGCGTAACCTGATGCCGATCAATCAGTTTTTCGGATTTCACAACTTCCTGGCGATTTTGGGGACCGGTGGTAACGCGCAGCCGTTCAACACGGTCGACGATTACGAGAACTGGATCTCGCGCTCGGCCGGGTACGACCAGTGGACCAACTCCGCGATCGCCAAGATGCGTCAAGGGATCGAGGCCGGCGTCGTCCAGCCGCGGCTGATCATGGAGAAGGTGATCCCGCAGCTCGAAGCACACCTGGTCGATGACGTCGAGGAGAGCGTCTTCTGGCAGCCGATCACCAACATGCCCGAGGAAATCCCAGCCGCTGATCGCGAACGGCTGACTGCGGTCTACCGCGAACATATCGCGAACGTTCTCATCCCCGCGTATCGAAAGATGCGCGATTTCGTGCGCAACGAATACTTGCCCCACACCCGAGAGACCGTCGGCCTCAGCGACATCCCCGGCGGCGCCGAGCTCTACGGTTACAACGCGCGGACGATTACCACGACCGACCTGACGCCCGAGCAGATCCACGACATCGGCAAACGGGAAGCAGAAAAACTGTTCTCCGAGATGGAGCGTGTCCGGGATGAGGTCGGCTTCGACGGCGACATGGAGGCGTTCTTCGAGCATCTGCGCACCGATCCGGGGTTCTTCTTCGACAACGAGAAAGATCTGCTGGCCGGCTACGAAACGTTGCGAGCTGAGATCAACGGTGCACTCGATCGGATCTTCGACGTCATGCCGAAAGCGGATTACGTGATCAAACCGGTCGAGTCATTCCGGGCGCCACAGATGGCCGCCGCACAGTATTTCAGTCCCGCACCCGACGGCTCACGCCCCGGCATCTTCTATGTCAATACGTACAAGCTCGACGCACGACCCAAGTACGGAATGGAGGCGTTGTCGCTCCACGAGGCTTCTCCCGGCCATCATTTCCAGATCTCGATTCAGCAGGAGATCGAAGAACTGCCCGCCTTCCGACGGTTCGGCGGGTTCACCGCCTACGTCGAAGGGTGGGGTCTGTACGCCGAATCACTGGGCAAGGAGCTCGGCTTGTACACCGATCCATATCAGTACTTCGGTGCGTTGTACTTCGATATCTGGCGCGCCAATCGGTTGGTGGTCGACACCGGCATGCACGCGCTCGGTTGGACGCGACAGCAGGCGATCGACTGGATGATATCGAACTCACCGATGGCCGAACAGGACGTCGTTGCCGAAGTCGATCGTTACATCGTGATTCCGGGCCAGGCGCTGGCGTACAAGATCGGGCAGCTCAAGATCCGCGAGCTCCGCACGCGCGCCGAAACCGAGCTCGGCGACGACTTCGACGTGCGCGAGTTCCACAACGTTGTGCTCACTGCCGGCGCCGTTCCGCTGTCGGTGCTCGAGTCGCGTGTCGATCGCTGGATCGAGAGCAAGGGTCCGTGAAAGCTGCCGAGCTGTTCATTCGGTGTTTCGAGAACGAGGGCGTCGAGCGGATCTTCGGAATCCCCGGCGAGGAGAACATCGACGTCATGGACGTTCTCCTCGACAGCTCGGTCGAGTTCATCACCACCCGTCACGAGCAGGGCGCGGCGTTCATGGCCGACGTGCACGGGCGCTTGACGGGGTGCGCAGGTGTTTGCTTGGCGACGCTCGGGCCCGGGGCCACCAACCTGGTGACCGGTGTCGCCGACGCCAACATGGACCGCGCGCCGCTGGTCGCGATCGCCGGTCAAGCCGCGACGACGCGGATGCACAAGGAGAGCCATCAGCACCTCGACCTAGTCAACCTGTTCCGCCCGATCACCAAATACAGCACCCAAGTATTAGAGGCCGAGATCGTTCCCGAGATCGTTCGCAAAGCGTTCAAGCAAGCCGAGGCCGAGAAGCCAGGTGCCAGCTTTATCGACCTACCCGAGAACATCGCCAAGGCCGAGATCGATGATAAGGAGCCGCTCAAGGTGCAGCGCGCGCTGGCGCCGGTGCCGCCGGAGGAGAAGATCCGGCAGGCGTCGGAGCTAATCGCCGGCGCGCGCTATCCGTTGGTGATGGCCGGCAACGGCGTCATCCGTGCCGGCGCGGCCGATGCGCTGGTGCGCTTCGCCGAGACGCTCAACCTGCCGGTCGCGACGACGTTCATGGCCAAGGGCGCGATCCCGTGGTCACACCCGAACGCATTGGGCGCTGTCGGGCTTCAAGCCCACGACTACGTCGGATGCGGTTTCGATCGCGCCGATGTCGTGGTGTGCGTCGGGTACGACATGGTCGAGTACCACCCGTACCTGTGGAACCCGGATCGCAACCACCAGATCGTCCACATCGACTCGACACCGGCCGAGGTCGACGAGCACTACATCGTCGAGACCGGGCTGATCGGCGACATCGGGCAAGCGCTAGACGCGGTCACCGCCATCAGTCAGCCGCGCGACTCGTTGCCCGCGTCGGATCTGCGGCAAGTGATCGCCGACGATCTCTCGGAGCACGCCGACGATCACGCGTTTCCGATCAAGCCACAGAAGATCCTCTGGGACTTGCGACAGGTCCTCGAGCCCGACGACATCGTCATCAGCGACGTCGGCGCGCACAAGATGTGGATCGCCCGGATGTATCAGGCCGAGCGCGCCAACACGTGCTTGATCTCCAACGGTTTCGCATCGATGGGGATCGCTCTACCGGGTGCGATCGGTGCCAAGCTCGTCTACCCCGACCGCACGATCGTCGCGGTGACCGGCGACGCCGGATTCCTCATGAACTCACAGGAGATCGAAACCGCGCTCCGGACGGACACACCGATCGTGATCCTGATTTGGAACGATGCCGAGTACGGCTTGATCACCTGGCACCAGCTGCGTCACTTTGGTCGGCCGAGCCACACCGGCTTCACCAACCCCGACCTGGTCGCGTACGCCGAGAGCTTTGGCGCCAACGGGTACCGCGTCGAGGCGGCCGACGAGCTCGTGCCGGTCCTCGAACAAGCGATCGAAGACGAAACGGTCGTCGTCATCGACTGCCCGGTCGATTACGCCGAGAACATGAAGCTCACCAAAAAGCTCGGTGAGCTGGTGTGTCCGATTTAAACGAAATGGCCGATCACTTCCCGCTGCTGGTTCCGGGTGCCCGCGCCGCCGGCACGATGGAGGTCACCGCACCGTTCGACAACGCGGTGATCGCAACCGTCGAGCAGGCCGATCAAACCGGTGTCGACAAGGCACTCAAGACCGCTTACCGATTGTACCGGGATCGCGACACGTGGCTCTCGCCGGCGACGCGGATCGCGATCCTCGACCGCGCGATCGAGATCATGCGCGAGCGGCGCGACGAGCTGGCTATCGAGGCTGCCCGCGAGGGCGGCAAGCCGCTGATAGACTCCGAGGTCGAAGCCGATCGCGCGATCGACAGCGTTCGGATCTGCGTCGAAGAGCTGCGCACGCAGCGTGGCACAGAGATCCCGATGAACGTCAACGCGGCGTCGGCTGGACGGCTGGCGTTTACGCAACTCGAACCGCGCGGCGTGGTGGTCGCGTTCAGCGCCTTCAACCATCCGCTCAACCTGATCGCTCATCAAGTCGGTCCGGCGGTCGCCATCGGGTGCCCGGTGATCGTCAAACCGGCCGAGGCGACGCCGTTGTCGTGTTGGCGATTCGTCGAGATCCTGCACGAAGCCGGGTTGCCCCCGGAGTGGTGCCAGGCGCTCATGACGACCGACCTCGATGTCGCCGGTCAGCTGGTGAGCGACGCACGGGTCGGGTTCTTCAGCTTTATCGGCAGCGCCAAGGTCGGCTGGATGCTGCGCTCGAGCCTGGCGCCCGGCGCCCGTTGCGCGCTCGAGCACGGCGGCGCTGCGCCGGTAATCGTGGCCAGCGATGCCGACCTCGACGACGCACTGCCGCTGCTCGCCAAGGGCGGCTTCTACCACGCCGGTCAGGTGTGTGTCTCTGTCCAGCGGGTCTTCGCACACCGCGACGTGGCGCATCAGGTAGCCGAAAAGCTCGCCGAACTGGCGTACGAGATGACGGTCGGTGATCCGACCCTGCCGGTCACCGAGGTCGGCCCGCTCATTCGTGAGGGCGAGGTCACTCGGGTCGGTGAGTGGGTCGAGGAGGCGATCGACGGCGGCGCCGAACACCTGAGCGGCGCGCGTGAGCTGTCGTCGACCACGTACGCACCGACGGTGCTCTTCAATCCACCGACCAGCGCCAAGGTCAGCACGCTCGAGATCTTTGGTCCGGTCATCGCAGTCTACCCGTACGATCGATTCGACGAGGCGCTCGGCCTGGCGAACTCTCTTCCATACGCTTTTCAGGCCGCGGTCTTCACGCGCGATCTCGACACCGCGCTCCGCGCTTCCCGCTACCTCGATGCGTCAGCGGTCATGGTGAACGACCACACCGCGTTCCGTGTCGATTGGATGCCGTTCGCCGGGGCCCGCGAGTCAGGGCTCGGTACGGGAGGGATTCCGTACACGATGCGCGACATGCAACTCGAGAAGATGACGATCGTACGGTCGGCCGAGCTGGGGTACCCGGGCGGTTGAGGGAACCCCTGCGCTAGACCCTCACCCAGGAGGACCCATGGAAATCCCGACAGACGCCTACGAGCGTATCGCGGCCGAGATCACGAGCGATGCGAGCCCGGTCGGCATCGACGCCAAGAAGACCCACATCATGATCCTGTACAAGTTGATGGAGATCGAGAAGCGACTCGACCGGCTGGAGCGCTCAGACTCCTAGTTCCACACCTCTCCATGGCATAGGAAGCAAGACGGCTCACCGTTGTCACCGCCCCGCAGATCCGCGCCATGACACTGCGCACAGTTTTGCTCTGGGTCGTTGAGTCCCGAGCGGTGAAATGCACCGCCACGCCGAACGGTGTGGTCTTCGATACCAGCCGGTGGCGCCGTGGGGGTGCTCGAATCGCCACACGACGACCCGAGCAGGATCGCCAGAACTGACAGGGCTACCCGGTGAGACATCATGCGCGTCAGCTTCCCTCTGGTAATTCGTCCCTGACCCACGTCCACGCCGCTACCGTACTCGGCAACCCCAGCGTGCCCGCAGCCAGCGCGACAACCTGCTCCAGCGCTTTGACGTCGATCCCCATGGCGATCGCCTTGCGGACGCTCGAGTGGACCGCACCCTCACGCATCGCGCCAATCGCGATCCCGAGTTTTACCAAACGAATCGTATCGGCGTCCAGCGGACCTTCATTGCCGCCCTTGCCGATTAGATCCCAAGCCTTGGCTAGCTCGGGGTACCGCTTGACAAACTCTGTGTACGTCGACGGCGGTTTTGGCAGCGTCATATCAATCCCCTGTTCCTTTGACTCTCCTCAAGAGTTTTCTCCGCTTCCGCGCCACGCGAACCAGGTGCGCGTTGTCACGCGCCAACGAACCATCCGGGAGAGTTAGTGTGTCTTCTAGTCCGATTCGAGTTTCGTAACGGCGAACGATCGCGATATCGATCAACGGCCACGTCGTCGGGCCAAATCCATGCAACAGCCTGGGTTTCTCTATACCCTGAGCGTCCAGCTCGTGTTCGATCTCGCTTACCGTTTCGAGCGCGCGTGCGCTGTCTCGCTCGCGCGGCTCCAGCAAGACTCGCTCGCACTGGTCGGCGAGTTCGCTGGCCAGAAGCGTCTCGACGGCATTGCGATCCTTGAGTCCAACTTCGATGCCGACACCCAGGTCGAGTAGCGCCCTCGTCAGATCAACCGAACCGCGCTCATTGAAGTTGACCGACGCAAAGTCGGGCTTCTCTCGCCACCCAAGCACCGCGCGCAACCGTTTCTCCGCATCGGGAACGATCCACGCCGCTGTGCTGATCCCGATCGGCGTGTCGGGGCACGCTTGCCGAACAGCTCGGAGCGTCCGATCGACATCGTCCGCTGCCAGGCTCTCCTTGCGAGTTTTGTTTCGTACATGCAGGTGGATGGCGTGGGCGCCTGCGCTAACTGCGTGGCGCGCCTCGCGTGCCAACTGTTTCGCGGTAACCGGCAAGTGCGAGTGTTCGTGCGGGTCGCGAGAGCCGTTGAGCGCGGCTTTGAGAAATGGCCTCTCGTCGGGCTCGGTCTTTAACTCTCCGGGGAATACCATAGATCGAACCAGTACGCGAGCGCGCGCCACTCGCCCCACTTGTCGTAGATCTTGAGCATCCGTTTATCGGTCACTGGCTTGCGCGCCCTCGGGAAGTACCTCTCTTTTACGAACCCACGAAAAACGGTGTCGAGACCGATTCTATCGTACCGGCCCAACACCGCCAACACGTGGGCCGCGGCGTACGGCCCGATGCCCGGCAACTCGAGGATCTCGGCCTCCAGATCCGCGGTCGATCCGGCCCACGATTCCCAGCGATCAAAATCGAGGCGGCCGCTAGCTGTGGCGCGGGCGATCTTGGCCAGCGACTCGGCGCGGTAACCCCAGCGGCATTGCTCACGCAATCGCTTAGCGCCGATCGCAACCACTTGCTCTGGTGTCGGGAAAACCCCTTCGGCATTAGCCAACGACACGAGATTGGCGACCATCGATTTGGTCCCCGCCCATGTCGTATTCGTGGTCGCGAGGATCTTGACGATGTCCTCGAACAGCGACGGCGACCGCATCAGTCGACCAAAGCCGGTCCGTTCGGCGTGGATGAATGGCTCGCCGGCTTCCCGGCACCGCTTGTAGAACGGCTCGAGGTCGTCGTCGAGCCGAAGAAAGTGTCTCGCCGCCGATCGAACCGCCGACCATTCGGCGGAGCTCAGACCAACCCGTGCACCCCGACCACCGGTGACACGGGCCACAATCGGCTTGCCACGTCCACCCGGCTGGCCCAACACGACCTGCGTCGAGTATCCGCCGGGTAACGGGTACCGACACTCGAGCGTAGCGCGCTCGTGATCAGAAACAAACGGCGCCAGTACGCACCAACCGCTCGACCAAACGGTCGACTGAAACGAAAAATCGTTTGGAACCGGGAATCGGCGACTACCGGCTCTCAATCCAGCCCATCTCCACGAGCAGCTCGGAGTACCGAGGATCGGAACGCAAAGGATCCCAGAACGGGTTCACCTTCACGTAAGAACTCAAGCCCCTCCGCCAAGAAATATCAAGCGCACGATATGTCGCACCCCGATCAAAACCGGGAACAGAAAACCGAGACCCAGCCATAGAGTGCCCGGCAGGTCGCGCATGCCACCCTCTATCGATCCCCACACCATCAACGTCAAGAAAGTCCCGGCTGAAAGGACGCCGAGAACCAGCGACGCCAACAACAACTTGCGCTGACGCTCGGGGATCGGTCCACTGCTCAGGACCGCTGCCCAGAGACCTGGAAGACCGAGCAACCCACCCATCGCCATCAAGAAAAACGGGAGTAGGAAGACGCCGAACATGAAGCTCGGCAAGTCGCTGCCGGGCATGAACATCCCGGTCAACGAAAGCCCGAATGCCAGAAACCCGATCATGGCGATCGGGAGGAGCAAAAACGTCGCTAGACCGGGCCCGAGCAGCAGCTCAAAGATGAACAAGGCCTTGCGCAGAGCCTCCATATCGGTTCCAACCTCGGCCATCGCCTATCGGACCGCCAGATCCCCAATTGGTCCACCCTCGGCTGCGGCACTAGCTTAAGCCGGCTTGCAGCCTTATCAATCGAGCTTTTCCCAACTCATTCAGGGGGGATTTTGAAGAGATTAGAACGGTTTGCGGGTCTATTTCTGATCCTGTTCGTGATCGCGGCCTGCGGTCAACAGGCCCAGGAAGCAGCGATGGAAGAAGAGGAGCCCGCCGCGACAGAGACGGAGATGGAAACGACGAGTGCTGTGCGCCAGGCGTATCCGAACCTCACTTCGAACGTGGTGTTCGAGAACGACCAGCTTATCGCCCAGCACGTCACCGCCGAGCCCGGCGTCTGGGCCGGCGAGCATTCACACAGCGGCGATCAGATCGCCGTTGTGCTCAAAGGCGGAGAAGAGATCCAACGCGAAGGTGGTGAGGAGACCAAGCGCACGTTCGCCGACGGCGAGGTGATCGCGGTCGAGCCGACCGCGGCCCACGACCACATGTTTTCCGGAGACGGCGCGGAGTTCGTGTTGATCACGCTGGCGCCCGGCCAGCCGGGGAACGCGACCGCTCAGAACTATCCCAACCGGCCGGCCGAAGTGGTGTTCGAGAACGACCGCGTCATCGCCCAGCGGATGATCGGTGAGCCTGGCCAGTGGGTTGGCGAGCACGCCCACACCGGCAGCCAGCTGGTCGTGGTGACCAAAGGTGGAACGCTGACTTATCGCGAGGGCGGCGAGGAGACTGAGCGGACCTCCACCGACGGTGAGGTGTTTATGGTCGAGCCGACCGCAGCCCACGACCACGCCGTCACCGGTGATTCGAGCCTTGAAAGCATCGTAATCACCCTGAAGTAGAGCGTTTTTAGAGCCGGCAGGCTGTACAGACGGGTGGCGCGTGACGCGTCGCCCGTCACTTTTCGCGTCCCTACTCTTGTCCCACCCGATCGTATACCACGAGCGCTTTCAAGCGAACTGCGGGATTCAGCTTTCGGTCTGTATTCGCGCCAGGAAGGGTCGCCACAACGCGAAAACATTGAGAGCGAAGAGGGTCGTCGCCCCGATCCCGATCCGAGTCAAATCAGACGGGCCTCTCAACGACGTTATCACCGACAGAAACGCGACCAAAAAGCTGCCCGGCATCGCTACCGTGACAGACGCATCGGTGAGCGCCGGCCGGGAGAACTGAAGACCCCACAGCGCCACCACCGTGGCGAGCAAAGGAACGAAAAAGATCAGCCACCCGAGCACGGCTGCCGGGCCCACTTCCTCCCCAATCACACCGAGCAGCTTGCCGATCGGTATCGCCAACAAAACCGCCATCGCGGCCGTGTTCAAGACGATCACGAGGACGTTCAGCCCGAACAGGTTCGTCCGCGCCACGGCGGTTAGGGTCGCTGACCAGGCGGACGGCGCCGATCCGCCGGCGGGACGGGACGGGGCGGTCGCTGTTCCCGGTCGACTTCGGGCGGTTGAGCAGCGGCTCCCGCTGCCTCGATCGCCTTGGCTATGCTATCGGTGACTCCCAGGGCGGCCAGTGAATCTCCGGCCACGCCGGACACTTCCAACTCTTGTAGCCCCTCGAGCATCGCGTTTAGCTCCTCCATCTCCTCAGCCAATCCCGGTATGTCCCCGAGCGCTTGCGCGCCTTGTTCTTCCCGGATGCGGTTGAGCTCCTCGATGCGCTGTCGCTGGGCCTCGTTCACTCGCTGCGTTTCTTCCAGCTCGCTAATCGCATTGAGCGCTCGGTCGAGGAACACCTCCGGCGTGAAGCCTCCCGGCGGTGGCGGTGGGGGCTGGTCGCGCTGCATAAAAAACATGGTGGCACCGACCGTGACGATCGCGAAGGCGAACCCGGCGCCCAGGTACGCGATGTTGCGGCGCTGATGCGACGCCGACTTCGAGCGACCGACCGAGAACCGGCGCGGCACGACTCCCGTCGTCGACGTCCTGGACCCCAACCCCTCGCCGATCTCGACACCGTAGATCGTCATCGGACCCAAGGCGCCCTTCAGTTCTTGTTGGCCCAGATCGGTGAACTCGAACTCCGGTCGCTGCCGGATCTGGCGCCAAACGTCTTCGCTTATCACGACTTGTCCCGCGGCCGCTGCCTGTTGCAACCGCGCGCCGATGTTGACTCCATCACCGTACAGATCGCCGTCCGGCATTTGCGCCACGTCGCCGACGTGGATACCCACTCGCAAACTGTGACCGTCGCCGGGCGGACTCTCGGCGGTGCGCTTGGTGTACTCTTTTTGGAGATCGATGCCGGCGCGAACCGCAGATTGGGTGCTCGGGAACTCGGCCAGAACCCCGTCCCCCAGGAACTTTACGACGCGCCCGTCATACTTCTCGACCGACTCTTTGACGACGGATTGGAAGATCTCGACCAGCCGCAAGGCCTCGGCTTCGTCGACGGCCGAAAGTCGGCTGTAATCGACGATATCAGCAAACCAAACGGCGGCGAGGCGGTGCCGAGGCTCGTTCATAACGCTGATGGAGAATAATGAACGCCGGGCGGCGGCGCCCGCTCCTTGGTGACCGGTTGCGCCGCGAATCTCGAGTCACAGGCCGTCTTCCATACGAGTAGCCGTTTGACGGATCTACTTGCGATCTGGTATTATCATTGATTGTCATTTGCCTCCCCCGGGTACCTGCCAGGCCGAGGAGGGACGCTGCAATGCGGTTCCGACCAGCCAGTTTTCTTGTCTTCTTCTCCCTATTCATCGCCGCCTGCTCCGAGAGCGATGGTCCAACGGTTCCCAACGCACCCGAGATCCTCTCGCGCGGCGCACTCGCTCCTGCCCGAGCGGTGCAACTGCGGCACCAGGAAGACCTCATGGCCATCCCCGGTGTGGTCGGGGTGGGTCTGGGCGCAACCGAGGCCGGCCGACCAGCCGTCGTAGTTCTCGCTGAGCACGGCCGGGTGAACGGTTTGCCGGCTTCGCTCGCTGGCGTTCCGGTGCGCGTCATGGTAACCGGCGAGATCTGGGCACTGCAGCAAGATGCGCGCAAGTGCGAAAACCCGCCCAACTGCGGGGGTGGCGGCGGGGGCGGCGGTGATGGTGGCGGTGGTGACGTCGACCCGACGATGCGGTTCCCGCGGCCGGTGCCGATCGGCGTGTCGACCGGCCATCCATCGATTACCGCCGGGACGATCGGGTGTCGCGTAACAAAGAACGGCAAGGTGTACGCGCTGAGTAACAACCACGTCTATGCGGCCTCGAACAATGCTTCGATGAACGACGCCGTGATCCAGCCCGGCTCGTTCGATGGCGGATCGTCTCCGGCCGACGATATCGGCACGCTGAGCGCTTACGTGCCGATCGTTTTCTCGCTCGCGGCCAACAACGTCGTCGATGCCGCGATCGCGGAGTCATCGACAGCGGACCTCGACAACGCGACCCCGTCCAACGGTTACGGGACGCCCAAGTCGACGACCATTACGGCGGCCGTCAACATGCGGGTTATGAAGTACGGCCGAACGACCCAGCAGACCAAAGGGCGGGTCCAGGCGATCAACGCTACCGTGAACGTCAACTACGGCGGTCCCGGCTTGGCCCGATTCGTCAATCAGATCGTGATCGGTGGTGGCGGGTTTAGCGCGGGCGGTGATTCCGGATCGCTTATCGTCGTCGAGAAGGGCGGCGACAAGCTGAAGCCGGTCGGCCTTCTTTTCGCGGGCAGCAGCTCTGTCACGATCGCCAACCCGATCGATCCGGTTCTCAACGCTTTCGGTGTCACAGTCGACGGGACGTAGCGCTCGGTTCACATTCCTTCTTTTGCTAGCCGGGGCCACGGTTGCGTGCGCCGGCAACAAGACCGGCATCGATGGCGCTGACGGGAAGGCGGTCGAGATGTCCGAGCCCAGCATCGAGCACGCGAATCAAGTCTTGACCGACAGCCTCATCGATCTGCCGGGTGTCAGCGGCGTCGGCATCGGCGAATGCGACGGCGAGCCGTGCCTCGTCGTCATGGTCGCCGAGAAGACCGCCGACCTGGCGGAGCTGATCCCGACGTCGGTCGACGGGTTTGCGGTCGTCGTCCAAGAGACCGGGGCTTTCCGTCCCCTGGACGACGAGTAAGGCGGCTCGCTACTCCACCATCACTTCCTTCGCCCGTCCCGTCTCCGCCATGGCTTCGACCACCCACAGGTAGCGCCCGGGCTCGAGATCGACGCGGAAGTAGGACGTGTGATCGACGGGCGCTTCGTGCGCTCCGCCGACGAACGTCGCGGGGGCGGGCGCGCGCAATCCTTCGATCTCCATCCAGTCCATCCAGCGAACGACCTCGTCGACATCCGCGTCGTCGCTCAGTTGCGCCAGATGGACGTCGTTGCCGAGCCCGGCTTCCGGGTGCTCGGCGTAGTGAACCGCGACCATGTGCTCGCCAGCAGCGAGCGCCTCGGGCCCATCGATCACGTCATTCGACAC
>CBDUCI010000050.1:0-12509 GCA_965365605.1 uncultured bacterium | reverse complement strand
GCCGATATTGAGCCCAGAGGCCAACGTTCCGATCGATAGATCGAGGAACGGATCGGCCAGCGTACCTTCCGTATTTGCAAGCACATGTGTGTCCACTGTTGGGTCGCGCAAATTCTCGGCCCGCCACTTCACACCCATCTCGCGCAGGTCGACTTTGTTGACGAACACGATCTTGGCCTTGATCGTGACCTGCGGGGTTTGAACATCGAGCTGTCCGACGATGTCCACGATCTGGTCGACACGATCAGGAACGTCGGTGATCACCAAGGAGTTCGTCTTCGCGTCAGCTTGAACACTCCCGCGCTCCGACTTGAGTGGCTCCACCACCAGAGCGACCTCGCTCGCGGTGATGAAGTTGAGGCGTGACACCACCGTCTTGAGGTCGACCAAGGCCTCCGTCTTGCGCAAATTCTCCACCGTATCAACACGGATGATGTCGTTCTCAAGCCGGACCTCGAGGCCGTTCGCATGCATGAGCGTGACCAACGCCTCGTCCCACGGCTGATCGCGAATGTCAGCCGTTACCAGAACGTTCCTCACGCCTGCTCCGGCGACAATCGATCGGCCGCCTATCTCTCCAAACGCCCGGATCACGGTGCTGATCTCGGTGTTCTGGAAAGCCAGCGTGACGCGCTCACCGTCAATTCCCGACAGACCCAGTTCAGCCGCAGGCTGAGACGGGTCGTCGACGAGTCCGGGGTTCTGAGCGATCACCACCCCCGACGGAGGCTCGCTGTCATTGTTGACTGTATTCGTGATGTAGGAGGAGAACGGTGCGCCGGGGTTTTCAAACGTCACGACCACGTCGGTCCCCTGCTGATAGATGGCGTACGACGTTACGCCATCGAGTGCGATATCAAACCGTACGCGATCCGGGGCTGGTGCACTCGTCACCACGTAGCGGATACCACCGCGGTAGATATCGTCGTACTCCTTCAACGGTATCATCGCACGGGCGCCCATGAGCTCGACCGTCAATCTCGGTGGCAGCGGCTCGAACTCGTCGCGATACCGGATGGGTCCTACCGAGTGAATGACGATCCGCGTGGCTTTACCGTCATCGATCACTCGGAATCCAACCACATCGGTGACCTGAGTAGGTTCGACAGCAGTCCCAGCGGTGCCGGGACCGATGAGCCCTGCTGCAGCTACCGCCATAAAGACGACTGCGCGGCGCATGACCCCCACGATCACTGTCCCCCTCCCGACCGCACTGCGTCCAACGCTTTATCGCTGTCGGCTCGATCGAGTCGCAGGGACTCTTGACGAACCGACCCGTAGTCGTCGACTTCGAAGTCGGCGGACTCGGAGTGGATCGCGAGGAGCCGGGCATTACCGATCTTCTCACCTACCCGCGCGAAGTGTCCACGCCGCATCGGGTCCTCCAATACGACCAGGCTGCGGCCCGGTGCGCCGAGGAAGATGCCCGTCAATCTGAGCGTCTCGAATCGTGGGCCCTCGCCCGGATCGGCACCGGACGTAAGTGGAACGAACGGGTCGCGGCGACCGTCGTCGTGATAACTCGCCGGGTCAACGCGCACCACGTCAAGTCGCTCCGGCGCGGTCGTTTGCTGCCCGAGCACCGCTCGCGGCGCGATCATCAGCAAGATCCACAGAAGGAAACTCACCCGGATCACGTTTGATCCTCTCTCTCTATTGGCCGCGCAAACGCCGACAAGACGATCGTCGCCACGACCTCATGCTTGGGCTCCTCAAAGGCTCCCGCCGGGGGAACCAGAACCCCCTCCAGCGAAACGACCATCGGCCGAACCATGCGAGGGAGATTGACGATCGCCGCCATGAATCGGCCGACCTCATGGTACCGACCCTGGACTTGCAGATCGTATGGGAACTCGACCAGATCCTCCCCGACCCGAGCTTCGAGCGGGGTGAATTGAACGATCTCCACGTGCTCGGTCAGCGCCGCCGAAGACACTTGGGCGAGCAACAACGGCACCTCCGCCGCACTGGGCAACAGTTCGTCGTAGGCTGCCATCGCAACTCGATAGTCGGACTCACGACGCTTCAAATCAGCTACACGCTGTGGCTGCGTCACCGCACGGGCTTGTCGATTGGTCTGTTCGATCAGGCTCAGGTGCTGTTCGGCCGCCATTCGGTCCGACCGCAGCGGAGACCACTCGTACTGATAGAACAGCACCGCAGCGCCGATGATCAACAGCACCGTGACGGCTGTCTTTTGCTGCCCGGGATCGTCGAGTCCGAACATCAGTTGACCGTGAATCCGAGTTCGTCCAGAAAGACGGGGCCCAGATCAAATAGGCGGCCCGAACCGAGCGTTAGACCACCCGATATGAATGACACGATGCTCCCCTGGTAGATAAGAGTCACGGCAGCATCGCCAAAAAAGAGTGGCGGCGGGAGATCGAGGGGATTTTCGGGCCCCATCGGTTGTTGGTTTCCACCGCTGTTGTTGTTGTTTTGCTCGTCCTCGTCCTCAAAACCAGGGAACACGCGGGCGGTCGCCACCCCATCCTCGCCTGAGACACCGATTACATCCGGGCCCCGATAGGGTTGATCAGAATCCTCATCCGCTTCAACCACCATCCGAACTCCTGCCACCGGCACCTGGTTCGTGCGCGAAGCGAAGAACTGAGCGCGGACGACAGCCTGATTAGCAGAGTTCTGGATCTCGTCCAAGTCATTCAGGTCACAGCTCGGAATCGCGCTCACCAGGACGCCCAGTGACAACACGATCGTCGTGTTCCTTATCCAATTGTGCATATCAATCATCCTCCGGCTGTGGCGGCACGATCACCACCGGCTCGTAGTTCTCGAAGCGCGCCACGAGCGTAAACTCCTGGATCCGGAACGAGTCGCGCTCGGCGCGCGACACCCCAACCAACTCGACGTCGTCGAGCGTCGAAGACACTTCCAAACCGCGCATGTACTCGGTCACCGCTGCGGCGGCGAAGGTCGCGCCTTCGATCCGGATCTGATTGGGCTGTAGGTCAGCCCGGTCGATTCGCTCCAGCCATGTGTATGGGGGCAGTGCGGTTGAAACCGTCTCCATCAACGCCGGCCAGTAGTCCCGTCCGTGCACCACGCCTTCCAAGCGCTCGAGTCGCAACGCCAACTGCCGCTGCGCGTCCTCCATTCCACGAACGTTCACGAACACTTCGTGCAAGCGTATTGAGTCTGACTGGGCTTCCACGATCGCGGCTCGCGTTTGGTTCATAGCTCGCCGTTCTCCGGAGTACAGCAGCACCGCGGTTAGCAGCAGCGCGACGGCGACCCCGACGGCGACGAGCGACGGTGACTGGGGCACCCAGTCGAAGCGCAATTCGGGGATGCTCGGTCGACGACCGATGTGTGTTTTGGGGCCCTCGGGGGCGGGGATGAGATTGATGCGTATCATGAGCGCTGCTAGGAATCGCCTCTCAAGCCAAGAGTGGCGCCATCGGTGGGCTCGATCACACTGGCCATCACGCCGCTGTCTTTTTCGAGTGTCCGGAATGGATCGAGGTAATTGACCGGCACCTGCAGGCTGTCACTCAGCGCGGAGCGCAGGCCAGGAATCCCAGCCCCTTCACCGGACAGCACGATCTCGGTGAGGTCTTTTTCCTCCTCGCTCGTCGAGAGAAAACCTCGGGCGCGTTCAACCGGCACGACGACGGTCGTCATCGCTGCGTCCAGAGCCTGACGCGCTTCGGGAGCTAGTTCGTGTCCCCCACACAGCAGATCCTCAGCCTCTTCGGAGGTAATGCCCAGCGCTGCCACCAGCGCCTCGATGAAATGCCGCTTGCCGTCGCTGGTGTCGCGTGTGAGAATCGGCCGACCGGCCTCGACGAGACTGATATTCGTGACTTCGAAGCCAACGTTTACCAGACAGTACACGCCGCTGCCGGCGTTCTCGTAGTTGTGTTCGAACGCCGTCTGAACGGCGAACGCGTCGATGTCGATCACTCCGGTACGGAAGCCGCTCTCTTCAAACAACCGAATCCGCGTTTCTACCAACTTTTTCTTGGCTGCCACGATCAGGACTTCCATCTGGAGGCCGTCGCCGTTGGGATCGAGGATCTCGAAATCGAGGCTCACATTGTCCATATCGAAGGGCACGTGTTGCTCGGCCTCCCACCGGATCACCTGACGAGCTTCCTGCTCACGCATGCGATCCATCTTGACGCGCTTCACGATGACGTTGCGGCCCGACACGGAGGTGACTGCCACGCGGTCCTTGAGACCAAGTCGCTCGCGGAGCGCCCTCAGCGACTGCACCACGAGGTGGTAGTCCATCACATCACCAGCCACGATCGCTCCCGGTTCGAGCGGCTCACGCTCTAGCGTCAACACCCGGGCACGGGGGCCATCGTTCTCGATAGCTGCCACGGTGATCTGCCTCGAACCGAGGTCGATCGCCAAGCAGCCTCGCGATCGCCGAAGAATCATCGAACCCTCTGGTCGGGGTACCCATAGGGTCTCCGACCTGGCCAAGAGTCTCGATAACGCCCGGAAAGCCCTTTTCGGGCCCTCGCGGTCGTACCACAAAAACAGTCAAGTGCGCGGCCTCAGCCACGCTTCGCTAGCGGATAGGGCGGGTTTTCAGCCGATCTGTCATGCAACTCCGGTGCCAGTCCCTGAGGCTCGCCCAGGCGGCTGAGGGCCATCTGGCTATACACCATGCACATACCGGATTGTGGCGGATTGCCGTCGAATGCTTGATCCGGTCGCCAAACCACATTGTGTGTTTCGATACAGCGCTAATCAGCGCTTTTCGTTGGCGTTTGCAGCGGAAAGCGGCGCGGTATTTGCGACCTCGATCGACGAGCCTGAAATGCAGCCGAATCGACCACCCCGCAGAGTGCACGGGACCCCACCTGGATCGAGGAGTAGGTGGCTGGGTCGTCCTGGAGTAACGCTGGCGGAAGCGGTTGTCGTGATCACCTTGATCGGGTTGCTCGCCGGTTTCTCGATTCCGCGCTTCCTCGAACCCACACCGGCTTCCATCGTCACCGATGAGGCCGAGCTGCTGGCTTGGACGGTGCGTTTGGCGCGCTATCGGGCGATCACACTCAGCCAACCGATCTACCTCGACTTCGAACCCAACGGCGCGACAAACAGCTACACCGCGTACATCTCGGCCACCGAGCCACCAGCACCGACCGCTGGAGGCGTGGCCAAGGCACACATTCCGTTCCCCGACATCGTTGGCGGCATGTCCGGGCGCGCGTTGCCTCACCGGCTGACGTTCGAGTCGCCGGGCGACGGGATCACGCCGCCAGTAGCAGCCGGAATAGACCTACTGTACAGAACTGTTGGCTTCGACGCTCGTGGCGACGCGTTCTGGCCCGACCAGAGCGACGTCGGTCTTGGATTCGTCGTAATTCGCCATCAAACAAGCGATGCGGTTCGGGCGGTTACCGTGACTCAACAGGGCGAGGTGCGGGTGTGGAGGCTGGACCAAGACGGTTGGCAGTAGCGCGGTGACGGGCTAACGCGCTGACCAGGACAATCGACGCGGTCCTCCCAATCCTCCAGTCGAGGTTTGAATCGCTGTACACGAGTATTGAATGAGCGCCTGGCCGGTGGCCACGTTGCGGCCGTCGTCGATGCGCTGCAGCATGACCACCGACCCAAGAATCGTTGTGTTTCCGGTGAGCTTGTCGATCCGATCGGCGATCACGATGCCATTGAACGTCCCGGTGTTGATGTTGCCCAGCGTGGCCGGTGCGTACGCGGGATCCGCCGCCACAACCGGGTCGTAGAGAGCATGGCTGGGATCGTGCTGGCGCGGATCGTAGAGGGGGTTGTGAACGATGAGCACTCCCGATCCGTCGATGTTGCCAGAGCCTGCTCCGTTGGAACCAAAGTCATCGGTCACGTAGGTGATGCCTGACAACGTGTCGGGCGGATCGGCGTCAAACTCCTGTCCGGTCTGCTGATAGCCATCCAGCGCACCAGGATCGAGCCCCAGGACTTCCTCAGGCGTGTTGAACATTATCGTCGGGTCATATTCGACGTAGGGCGGAATGCTGTCCGCGTAGGCCTCATCGCCCTCGATGTCGACCGACCCGCCGCTATCGACATCGTCGTCAGGATTAGTCAAGACAACGGCTGGCTTGTCGCCGCCGCAGGAGTCATCGTCCGACGCATCAACTCCCGAGATCGTGACATTGCCCCGAACCTTCATGCCCGAGCTGGATGTGACAGGGGCTGCGGGTTGAAACGCCCCCCCACCCACGCTCACGCGCAGCTCCTCCTGTGACTGGTAAGGTCCGCGGGTCGCCAACGAGCTCAGTATCCAAACCGGCTGCCCAGAATCGTCGGTGTTGTATCCCGCAGCAGCGCTCCACGACACCGGGAGCCGGCCGGCTCCGAAATCGAATGAATCTCGAGTGATCGCGACGCTGTAATCGTAGCCGCCGATCGAACCCGCGACCGGCCATCCATCGTCTGGTCCGCTCACGCCGAAGTGCGCTACGGCGTGCTCGAGCCCGGCGTTGGCTGCGGCGCTGGCGCGGTTGGAAAGATTGTAAAGCGTAGCGACCCGTACCTCGGTCGAGGTCAGGATCGCGGCTGCGCTTCCCACCAGAGAAAGCGCGACGAGTAGCGCGAGCACAGCTGGCAGTGCGAATCCCCTGCAACCGGCCCCGGTCACCGTTCGTTCCCTCATGTATGTCATTCGTAAATGGCGTTCCGAACGGCGACCCGAGTCCGTAGCGCCCCCGGCAGGGTGCCCTTAGGCATCTGATAGGTCATCGATACAGCAACCAATTCGATGCTCTCCACCGTTTGGGCTGCCGTTCCATCAGGATCAGCGAAGTACCCGAACGACAGATCGGTCACGCCGTCCATCACCTCGACGTCCACCGTTTGCTCACGCCGAATCAGCGCCCCCGGATCGGCCTGGAAGAAGTACAAGACATCTTCGGCCTCATCGTTTAGGTCACCGTCCGCGTTCAGATCAGCCGTCCACCCAAAGCTGTCAGCCGTCCAGTGCGTGATCGTAGCACCCGTGATGCCACGCGGGTCGTAGCCGGCGTTTCTAGCCTCCCGAATCAGCATGTCGAATCCAGCGCGGGCGTTCTGTTCTGAGCGTACACCGGCATTCTGGGCGACGTAGGCCTGGTGCTGGGCGACAAACTGATTCAGTGCCGCGAGACCGAGAATCGCGATTATGACTAGCGCCACCAAGAGTTCGATCAGAGTGAAGCCTCCGCTGGGCCTGGGATTCGCGCTCAATCGCGACTCCTCATGGTGGCTGTCTGCACGGTGAACGTCTCGTCGCGCTCGCTCCACTCCGCCGCGATCTCGATCGTGGCCACGTTCTCCACGGGAACATCATTAGCCACCGTCCACGTTCGCGTGAAGACGACATCACCAACCGAGGTTTGATCCGCCCCGCCTTCGATAGCGGCAAACGGCGTCAACTGGAACTCCTCTACTTTTTCGTACAGCAACTGGTCGGCACGAGTGCGATTGCTGGCGCTGCGGTTGGCGTAGATCACGGTCAGCAGCAGACCTGAGACGCCGAGAACCCCGATCACGAAGATCACCAGCGCTACCGCGAACTCGACGATCGTGAAACCGTCGTTCGCGCCCGCTCGTCCGAATCTCGGCGTCCTCACGGGGTGGGCCCCTCCCAACGGACGAGACCGCTCGCGAGAACACTGACCGTTTGATGGGCTCGCCCATCGTCGAGCGCGATCGCCGTCGAGCCCTCGACCCGACCGTGAGGCTTGAACACGATCGCTCCGCTGTCGCTGCCGCCGATCGTCATCCCGATCCGATCGGGCAGGCTGACCGTTCGAAACAGCGTCCAGCCGGCGCCATTATCGTACTGAACCTGGTAACTGTTTCCAGCCGAAACTGAGAACCGGTAATCGCGTTGTTCGGCGGTAGCTCGGCTGCGCGCTTCGACCAGGGCCGAGTGGGCGCGGCGAGCCTCCCGGGCTACGTCATACGGCGAACTGGAGGGTGCCAGACTGGGGATCGCAATAGCCGCCAGGATCCCGATCAGAGCCACGATCGTGAGCGTTTCGACCAGCGTTATGCCGGTTTCGCGCTTCACGACTTGGCCTTGGAGTGTTTTGCCACCTGCACGATGCATCGTTCCCGGGCCTGGGTTGACGGCTTACATGCAATCCCGTGTTATGGAAGATGCAAACTCCGTTCCGATGCTCGTTCATAGACGCCAAATCTGTTCAATTGAAGGAGTTACGCCCGGCAGTACCCCGTTTTGGACGGTTACCGAATCTCCTGCCAAGCCGAAATCCGCAAACCACCCCCAGCATCAGACGAGACCCAAGCCTCGACCCGTCGCTCGGCTGACCCCTGAACTCCGGTCGCGACCACCCGGAAACCCTCTGCGCTGGGTTCCCATCGAGCACGATACGTCGCCGACCCGATGGTGCCGCGCACGCTGTCGGGCGCCGCGACACGGGCCGGTCGTCGTGCCACCGCTGCTAACGCTTCGGCGAGCCCAGCTTCGGCACCGCCGAGAGCGGCGGCGAAATCTTCGTGATGAATGGCCAGCTTGAGATCCAGCGAAGCGGTCAGAAAGGCCACCGTCGACAAAGCACCGAGGATAATCAGCGCCCACAACACCACTGGCAACGCGGTACCAGCTCGTCGAGGGTTCACGGCGTCGGGCTATTCCGGCGCGCTACGCGCCATCCGACGGCCATGCCTAAACCGTTGCGAGGTGAAGCCAGCAGCGCGCGTACCTCGAACAATCGAATCGCACTCGGATCGGGCGCGACACCGAGCTCGGCACCCAAACCATCGAAGTACCGGAAGCTGGCCGAATCGGGCCATGCGGCAGGCAGCCGAGGACCTCCGTTGACACCCCGCTTCCACGTTCCAGGCCCGACCGCATATGCGAGCCGCTCACTGGGGTTGCCCGCGGTCGGTATGACCGCGCCATTAGCGTTCCAGTCGGCGGAAAACTCCAGCGTCTCGGCCCGTGCACGGCTGATCCCGGCGTCCGCCATCGATGTCGGGTCGTAACCGGCTCCGCGCAACTCAGCCGTCAAGAGCGTTGCCGCGGATCGCGTCTCCTGCCAGGCACGTTGGGATTCGAGCAAATCGGCGACGATACGGTTGCCGGTCCAACAAAGCGAGATCGCGGCGCCAGTCACGAGCAGACCGACGGTCGCCGCCACTATCAGCTCAACCTCGGTAAAACCGACCTGCTTGAGGGGCGGCAAGATCAACATCCCGGCACCGACTCGCGAAAGCGACGGGTTGCGAGTTTCGCGCTCGCTGGGGTTCGAAGCCCAGCCACGACCCGCACGCGGGCCTCGCTCAAACAGGGTGCCAACGGCACCACACTCCAATCGACGGTGCCGGTCACGGATCCCCACGCCAGCGATGCGGTGCCTACTCCTCCACCACCGGCCCACGGACCGGCGCGCCACGTTTCGATCCACGACTCGGCTGCGCTCAGCGCGAGCGCCGATCGGAGCGCGCGCTCGCGAGCGGTGTATGCGTGGGTCGCGCCGGCGGCGAGCGCTAACCCACCAACCGTGAGCAACACCAACGCCACCGCCACCTCAACAAGCGTCCACCCTCCTGAACCACTCATCGATCCTCGATCGCCCCAGAGGGCAGCACACGGAGCCCATACCAACGTCCATCGGGGTCACGTCGCACACCGATCCACGTGGTGCTATACAGATTGCTCGTACCACGCGGACTAAAGAGGATCTCTTGCTTGTGTGCGGTCGTCTTCAACGCCAATCCCGCTCGTAGCTCGCGACGCCGCAAGACCCGCCGATCGACATCTTCGACTTGGTATGCTGAAACGAGCGTGTCGAGCACAACCCTTACCGTAGCTCCGTCCAGGATCGCGTGCTGACGCGCACCGGTGACGTCGCCGCGAAAGGTGCTCGCCGCCACATAGGCTCCAAACCGACGTTCGACGCGAAACACGGTTGGCATGGCGAGCGAGAGGAGAATCGCAGCGACGATCGAAGCTGCGACGAGCTCGAGAACGGTGACGCCCAGTTGGCTGCGTGTAAACATCAGGAGGACGCCGACGCAAAACGAGGACCGATGCCTGTGCCTAGCGGTATTGAGGTTGGCAGCGAGAGAACCGGGTCACAGAGTGTCGACAGCCCGACGCCCGGCGATACGGGGTGCGCCCCAAACCGGGCCACAAAACAAAAACGACGCAAGAGCCAAAGCTCTCGCGCCGCTTCTGTGGCCCGAAACTGACTGTGAAACGATTACGGGCAGGTGGCTATAACACCGACGTTCGAATCCACGCACCAGTCGTTGCTGCTCGAAGCGTGCTGCGCGGACATCGTGTAACCGGCCGCATCGGCCGAGTCGACGTCCAGCGTCACACCCTGCGACGAAGATTGGTCCAGATCGGCCGGATCAGCAGCGTACGTCTGGTTCTCAGCGAAATACGCTTCTTGTGACGTCATAGCGTTTCTCAGGTCGCTCTTGGCTGCCGCGTCAAACGCCTTCTCCTTGGTACTTGCGAAGCGCGGGATCGCGATGGCGGCCAAGATGCCGATAATCACCACGACGATCAGCAGCTCGATTAGGGTGAAACCCTTGGTCTTCCGAATCCTCATGTTTCTACTGCTCCTTTGCCTAGCGGCTCGTGTCAACTCTCCAACGGTTCTGCATGCGTTGGTCTGCGGGGTCGTCATCTCACTTCGCAAGACGGGTGCCAGACCATCAACGAGCCGGCTTGGCGCATCATAACATACTGTTACATAGTTACTTACGACGACGGCATGGGGGTGGAAAAGGGTTCGTGAAACCGGTTTCTCGACCCACCCGGCGGTGCGGCTGTCTTGCAGATTGCGACCGATCGCTTACGACGCGATCTGGATCCCGTAGCGATCGATCTTGCGGTACAGCGTAGACGGGTCGATACCCAGTATCTCCGCCGCGCGCGCTTTGTTCCCTTCGGTCTTGGCGAGTACCCACTGGATGTACGCCTGCTCGATCGTTTCCATCGTGGGGGTGGGGACCGGGGAGTCAGAAACCAGCGGCTGTTCCGGTTTTTCCCTGATCTTCTCAGGCAAGTCAGCAAGGTCGATCGTGCGGCCAGGTTGATCGCCACCCCAGCCGGCCAGCACGAGCAGTCGCTCGACAACGTTTTCGAGCTCGCGCACGTTCCCCGGCCAGTCGTAGCCACAAAGCGCCTCCCAGGAGCGTTTGGTAAAGATCTTGTCCTGAGAGCGGTTGCCACCAGGGAGCGAGTCCGGGAACCCGGCACGTGTCAGCACATGGTCGAGCAAATCCGGGATATCCTCTGGCCGTCCGCGCAACGGCGGGATCGTGATCGGGATGACGTTCAGCCGGTAGAAGAGATCCTGGCGAAACTGTTCGCGCTCGACCTCTTTTTCCAAGTCCTTGTTGGTGGCCGCCAATATCCGGACGTCAACAGGGACGGATTCGGTCGCTCCAACCGGTATGATCTCTCTCTCCTGAAGCACGCGTAGCAGCTTGACCTGAATCGCCGGGCTCGTATCACCGATCTCATCCAGGAACAGGGTCCCGCCCGCGGCGACTGTAAACAACCCTTCCTTGTCTCGGATCGCGCCCGTAAAGGAGCCCTTGACGTGACCGAACAACTCCGATTCCAACAACGGTTCAGGAAGCGCTCCGCAGTTGATCGGGACGAAGGGCCCCTTTCCACGACTCGAGTGGTCATGGATGTACCGTGCGAAAAGCTCCTTACCCGTGCCACTCTCTCCCATCAGCAGGACGGTGCTCTCCGCCGGTGCGACTTGGGTGGCGATCTCTAGCACCCGTCGGAAGGCGACGCTTTGACCTACCGGCTCGACTTCTGCCTCACCCCCGGCCCGACGCGCCAGCGCCTGATTCTCGCGAGACAGCTTGACGTTCCGCTCCTCAAGCGCATGCATCTCGATCGCTTGGCGCGCGTTCAGGATCAACTCCTGGTTCTTGTACGGCTTTCTCAGGTACCGGAACGCGCCCTCGTTGCAAGCCTGCATGGCGAAATCCTCATCACCCTGAGCGGTGATCAAGATCACTTTGGCGAGCGGATCCTGAGATCGAGCTTGTTTCAGGACTGCGATGCCATCGCGCCCTGGCAGGCGAAGATCGGTCACCACGAGGTCGATCGGTCCGTTCTCTTCGAGCCATCCGACAGCCTCGTCCCCGGTCCCGGTGGCGGTTACCTCGAAACCGTTACGTTCGAACAGCACTGAGAGAGCTTCGAGCACGCTTGGCTCGTCGTCGACCAGGAGCACACGTGGAGAGCTGGACGTCTTCATCTTGCGCTTCGCCGTTTCATCACGCGGGTTGTAAAAGACTCGGGGGGCTCACCAATATACCGCGACCGGGCACCCGACGCCTACGAACTGCGTGGCAGCGCGACCCGAAACCTCGACCCGCGGCCGCGATCGCTATCGGCCCAAACCATTCCCCCGTGTAGCTCTACAATTCGGTGTACGATTGCAAGACCCATTCCGAAACCCGTCTGACGGGTCGTAAAGAAAGGATCGAAGATCCGGTCTCGCACCTCGGGATCGATCCCCGGGCCGTTATCGCGAACCTCGAGC
>CBDUCI010000049.1:0-12662 GCA_965365605.1 uncultured bacterium | reverse complement strand
GGATGTGCGCAAGGTCGACGCCCAGCAGGCGCGCCGCATCCTCGACCGCCTGGTCGGCTACAAGATCAGCCCGATCCTCTGGGACAAGGTGCGCGCGTACGGTGTAGGGTCCGCCCTCGTCGACGTGAGCTAGATCGATCATAAAGTCGAAGCGAGTGGGGGCGGAAGGGTAATAATGACTAGGACTTACGACGTAACTGGTACCGGAGGCAGTGGTCTGATAGAGCCGCAGGAGAACCGGCTCGCTGACTGCGGTCACGCTCGGGAACGGGGTCATCTCGAGGGTCTTTGAAGCCCGCGAGGCGTCGTTCGCGTTCAGGTCCCGGACCGTAATCGAGAAGTCATACGTTCCGACGACTATCGGCACCTCTGTTTGGAACACGATCGTTTCCGACTCCAACATCGTTTCGTCAAAACTCTCGACCTCGACGCTCTTGTCCCAAGTCCGTTCGAGTTTGTCGGCGTCTCCGTCTTCCGGCTTGAACTCCGCTCGCACTTGGTAGTTTGCTTGCCATAGCCCTTCCGTAGTTCGCACGAACTGGAGACTGCTATTCGAGAGCGACACGCCGACCAACACTCGGACCGAATCGGCTGTCCCCGGTAACAACCACGTGTCGGCGAGAAATCCGACATCACCTCGAGCTCGAAGTATCTGATGATCCTCGTAGAACCGGTCGTTCGAGAAGATCTCTCTCAGATCGAACTCTTGACTGAAGGCCGAGCGCGGTACCGCGATCAGAGTTGAAACAGCGGCGAGCACCACGGGGGCAGCGAATCGGATCAGCCGCATAACAGCACTCCTTGCGTGGAACACGAGGACGAATCGGGGATATACATGCTCTTAAGATGTCAGGCCGGCGGGTGGCCAGCCACTGGCTTCTGACCTAAATACCCGCGCGGCTCAATCAGGTTGCATACGACTCTGGAAACGGAGAACCCCCGCCGCGTGTCTCGCTTTGTCGGTTGTTTGCTCGCCGTAGCCAGCCTGGCCGCCTGTGCCAGCAACCGGGCTCCCGTAGCAACCTATGGTCCACCGCCCAAGGTCTCGGAACCGACACCGACTCGCATCGAAGAGCTGCAACTCATACTCGGTGACGAGTTGACCGCCGAAGAGGAAGCCGATCTTCGCGCGATTCGACTCGCGCAGTACGACCCACCATCGGACCTCCGACCCCCTGAGCTCGATGAAAGCTTGGAGCAGTTGCTCGAAGACGAAGGAGCTGTACTCGTCGAAGAGAGCGTCGACTACGACATACCGATCGTTCTCAACAACCGCGTGGAGTGGTGGATCAACTACTTCACCAGCCGGATTCCCGGCTCCTTTGAGCGCTATTTGGTTCGATCTGGTGCCTGGCTGCCCTACCTGAAGACCGAGTTGGCCAAGGCCGGCCTGCCGCGGGATCTAGCCTATATCGTGTTGATCGAGAGCGGGTTCTCGACGCGCGCGAGAAGCCGCGCAAACGCTGTCGGACCTTGGCAGTTCATCGCGTCGACGGGTCGCGAGTACGGTCTCAGGATCGACCGATGGGTCGATGAACGAAGGGACTACGAACGAGCGACCCAAGCGGCGATCGCGTACCTGTCGGACCTGCACGCGATGTTTGGTTCGTGGCACCTTGCAGCGGCCGGGTACAACGGTGGGCAGGGTCGGCTCAAGCGCACGATGTTGCGCGACAACGCCGTGAATTTTTGGGAGCTAACGAGTTTGCGAAACGAAACGATGAACTACGTGCCCAAGCTCCTGGCTGCGACGATCGTCGCCAAGCAACCCAGACGACACGGCTTCTTCAGTGTGCCTTACCTCGAACCAGTTCAATGGGCGAGGGTCACAGTCCCAACCTCGGTCTCCATGGATGTGATCGCCGCCGCGGCGGATGTTCCGGTCGATGCGATCGTGGCGTTGAACCCGCATCTGTTGAGGGGCCGTACACCGCCCGGTGAATCGAATTTCCCGGTCAAGATCCCGATCGATCGCGCAGAGACTTTCCTCGAGAACATCGACGGTGCAATGGCTTCAGATGGGGACGCCACGGCGACCGTTCACTCCGTGAGCTTGGCCGAAACCGAGGCGTCCGAGTTGAGAGTTCATCGGGTCCAGCGCGGTGATACGCTGTACGACATTGCCCGCCAATACGGCGTAACAGTAACCGCGATCAAGGAAGCGAACGGACTCCTAAGTAATAGGATTATGCCCGGCACGAGGCTCCAGATCCCATAACGATTCGGTAGCGTCGGTCTAGATCGGCGGCTAGCTTCGCTTGTCGAATGCCCGCTGTAGCGCCTATTCCCGTGGCCGAAGCGCAACGACGGATCGTCGAGCGAATCGAGCCGTTGGACGCCGAACAGGTGCCGATCACGCGGGCCCGCGGTCGCGTGCTTGCAGCGGCCGTGGTCTCGAAGCTCGATCTACCCCCTTGGGACAACTCTGCCATGGACGGTTACGCAGTGCGCGCGGGCGAAGTGCGCGCTGGGGTCTCGCAACCGGTGGTCCTCGATCTGCCGGCTGGAGCACACTCAGGTCAATCGTTACCACCTGGTGGGGTCGCGCGGATAATGACCGGAGCCCCGATGCCGATTAGCGCCGACGCGGTGATCCCGGTCGAGGCATCGATCGGGCCGGCCGGGTTGGGCGCGTTCGCCGAGCTGGGTGAAGAAGTACGCTTCGACATAGAACCAGAACCAGGCGCCAATGTCCGACGCCGCGGGGAAGACGTCGGGCACGGTAGCGTCGTTTTGGCACCCGGGACGGTATGTCAAGGTCCGGAGGTCGCGATGGCGGCATCCGCCGGACACGCGTCGGTCGACGTCATTCGAAGACCCGAGGTGGCGATCGTCAGCACTGGAGACGAACTGGTCGAAGTTGAAGCGGCAGGTCTGGAGGATCGCATCGTCAACGGCAACGCGTACGGCTTAGCGAGCAAGATCGAGCAGGCCGGCGGCGTAGCCAGAATGTTGCCCATCGTTCCGGACGAACCAGCGGCGACAAACGAAGCGATCGCCGACGCCTTGACATCTGACGCAGTCGTAACGATCGGTGGGGTTTCCGTTGGGGGGCGCGATTACGTTCGTGACGCGCTGATAGCGAACGGCGTTGAGATCGTTTTTTGGCGAGTGGCGTTGCGACCTGGTGGCCCGTTCGCGTTTGGGGTTGAGCACGGAAAAAGCGTATTCGCCCTGCCCGGTAACCCGGTCAGCGCGCTCGTGACCTTCGATCTATTTGTGCGCCCGGCGCTGCGCAAGATGTCCGGACACAAGAGGTGTTTTCCGCGCCATCTTCGTGCGCGCCTGGCTGAGTCGATCAGCACGCGGAGCGACAAAGCGTACTACTTGCGGTGTCGTCTCGAGCTAAACGGTTCCGACGAGTGGAGCGCGTCGATCACCGGCCCCCAAGGTTCGGGCGTGTTGTCGAGCTTGGTAGCGGCTGACGGTATGTTGATCGTGCCGCAAGGTGTGGACGATTTGCCAGCCGGGGCGATAGTTGACTTTGTACCGATCGACGATCGCATCACATGGCAGGAGGCGGTAGCGTGAAGGACCCAGTGATCACCGGTCGATCGGCGAATCTCGCCGCCGCGCGCGACCTCATGGAGGCCGCATCGAAGCTCGTCCTCACGACGCACGTCCAACCGGACGGCGATGGGATCGGCTCCCAAGTCGCTCTAGCCTCTCACCTCCGAGCGATCGGCAAGGACGTTGTCATCCTGAACCCACATCCGACTCCGCCGCGGTTTCGGTTCCTCGAACCCGATCCGCCGATTGTGCCGTTCGATCCCGCGGTGGCGGAACGCGCGCTGTCGACTGCTGATGCGTTGGTCGTGCTCGATATCTCGGTGCCGGATCGACTCGGCAAGTTGGAGAGCTACGTCATGGAGTATCGACCTGCGACGCTTATCATCGATCACCACGCCGAACCAGGACAAATCGATGGTCTGGATCTTAGAAACGTCAGTGCGGCTGCCACCGGAGAGTTGGTATACGAGCTCCTCGAATCTTGGTCGGTTCGGTGGACACCTGAGATCGCGACGGCGCTGTACGCAGCGATCGCGTACGACACCGGTGGATTCCGATTCGCCAACACCCGGTGGACCACGCACCAGATAGCGGCCGACCTGATCGCGCGCGGAGCCGACACGGTGCTTGCAAACGAAAACTTGTTCGAGTCGTACTCGCTGCCGCGGGTCAAGCTTTTGGCTCGCGTGCTGGACAGCTTTGAGTTGTCTGCGAACGGTCGGGTGGCGACCGGTGTCGTCTCTCTCGGGTTGATGACTGAGGTGGGAGCGGTGAACGAAGACGTCGAAGGAATCGTTGAGGTCTTGCGATCGATCGATGGCGTCGTCGTCGCTATGCTGATCAAGGAAGTGGGACCGTCGGCGACAAAGATTTCGTTTCGATCCTCGGGCCCCTATGACGTAAACGCCTTCGCCGGTCAGTTCGGCGGTGGCGGTCACGTGAACGCTGCTGGGGCGTTCGTGCGTGAGCCGCTCGGCACCGTGGTCGAGTGCGTGACGCCCGCCATAAGGGAGGAGTTTGACCCGGCTGGAAGGAAAGCGGGGAAAGCATGACAACTCGTGAGAACTACTTGTCTGGGCCACAGATCGCACCGCGTCCGATAGGCGCAGGCGAGCGGGTTTCGGACACGATCGACAACGCTTTTCTGGCCTACAACGCGGGTAGGCTGCGAGAAGCGTGCGAGTTGTTCGAGCAGCGGATGTTGCGCGACGACGTAACGATTGGCCTCGCATTGACCGGGGCTCTCACGCCTGCGGGTCTCGGGATCACGTGCATCGTGCCGCTGATCGAGGCCGGTTTTGTCGATTGGATCGTTTCGACAGGTGCGAATCTTTATCACGACACGCACTTCGGGATCGGCCTCGAGATGCGACGCGGCCATCCGCAGATGAACGACGCCGCTCTATTCGAGGCTGGCGTGGTCAGAATCTATGACGTTGTGTTCGAGTATGACGTGTTGCTCCAGACGGACGCCTTTTTTCGGCAACTCATGACCGCCAATGAGTTTCAACACGAGATGGGTACCGCCGAGTTTCACTATCGGGCGGGACGCTACGTCGACGAGCGCGAAAAGGCTCTCAAGCAATCTGGCAGTTCGGTGCTGGCCGCTGCGTACCGGAACGCGGTTCCGATTTACACTTCATCACCGGGTGACTCGTCGATCGGCATGAACATCGCCGAGATGGAACTCCGCGGATACAAGCTGAAGATCAACTCTTCTATAGACGTGATCGAGACGACGGCCATCGTGTTTGACGCCAAGCAAGATGGCGGCCGGAGCGCAGTGATGATCATGGGTGGTGGTTCGCCAAAGAACTTCGTTCTCCAAACCGAACCTCAGATTCAAGAGATCATGGGATTGGAGGAAACTGGCCACGATTACTACTTGCAGGTCACTGACGCTCGACCTGACACAGGGGGATTGTCGGGGGCAACGCCCGGTGAAGCGGTTTCTTGGGGCAAGGTCGACCCGGGTCGACTTCCAGATGCCGTTGTGTGCTATTGTGACACAACGATCGCGTTACCGTTGTTGACCGCCTACGCCATCGATCGCCACTCGCCACGCCAGTCACGCCGCCTGTATGATCGCCGCGAAGAATTGGTGGACAGTCTGCGGGTCGCCTACGAATCATCGGCTGGGGACCGAGATCCCGGCGAAGTTATCGACATTCCACGGTGATCACCGGATGATCCTCCCGCTCGATCCGCTCGCCCGACCCGGATCCGCGCGGAGATTTCGCTGCACCGTCCACGGAATCTGTTTCGAGAACCGGTACCGCCACCTGGATGAGGTGCACGCCGGCGATCGACTTCTGTTGCGTCGTGAATCCGACAACGAGATCGGAGCGGACGCGATTCAGGTTCTGACATCGGAAACGCGGCTGCTGGGGTACGTCCCGCGCTCGATCTCACGCTGGCTGGCTCCAGCGATGGATGCTGGCTATCGGCTCCGCGCCTCGGTGGTGAAAATTCGCTCCGCCTGCCCTTACTATGAGCGACTGTTGATCGAGGTTCGCGTCGACGATCGCAAAAAAAGGGCTCCCGGTGATCCCCGGGAGCCCTGATTCAAGCTGGCGCGAGCGAGCTTAGCTCTCGATCTGCTTCGTGGAGTCAGCGCTCTCGATTGCGATCTCGCGCGACTTCGCCTCCTCTCGGCGCGGAAGGCGGATCGTCAACACGCCATTGTCGAGCTTCGCGTGGACGTCTTCACTGTTGACGTACCCGGGGAGCGAGAAGCTCCGCTCGAACGCTCCGTAGGAACGCTCGCTCCGGAAGAACGTCTCGTCCTCGCTCTTGGATTCGTGCTTTTTCTCACCGCGCACGGTCAGAGTGTTGTTCTCGACCCCGATCTTGATGTCCTCGGTCACCATTCCTGGAACCTCCAGGCGCAGCGTCAAGAAATCCGGGGTCTCGGACACATCCGCGGCCGGGAACCATTGGCGCTCCGCGGCCCGGAACCAGTCCCGCGAACCGAACGCCTCATCCACCCAGCGATCGAGCTCGTGTGGCAGTGAGAAGACGCTGTTGAATGGGCGATAGCGGGTCAGATAAGTCATCGTTTTTCCTCCTTGTCTAACAGATAGATCTTCCGCCGACCTGACAGCCTGCGGCGGACCTCACTTTCATGCACACTGAGATTTGCAACCGGTGTACCAAACGCGATCGCCTGCCGTTTTGAACGTTTTTTGCACTCGCCGTCGGTAAGAACGGCAGTCGGCCTGTCACTCTGACGCAGGAGGTTCAGTCGAGCGGGAGCTCTAGGACCTCCGAGTGAACTCCGGCTTCCCGGACGACCGACGAATCGGCAGACGGCCGGTGGGTCAACCACTTTGGTTCGTCGCCGACGATGAGAAAGGCCAGGATCTGGGCCGCCAGCTTGGGGGTGTTTGGCCGCACGTCTCCAAAGGGGCGTGAAGCGTGGTGCTCAGCCCGCCCGGCGAGCGCAGCGTGACTGAATACGAAGTGGACCAGCTCCTGGTCCTCGAGCGGCGTGATTCGAACCTCGCGCTCGGTTGCGGGAAAAGCGATCCGCATCCCGGATGACCCCAGGGGCTCATGCTCGACCTCGGGCACAACTCCGAGGATCAACTCCAGTCCCCCGACCAGGTGGTCATACCGCGGCTTGAAGTCTGCGCTCGGCGCCGGCCCTTCGGGGATCGATCGCTCCTCAGCGGCGGTCTCCACCCGGTCCAGAATCTCGCCCAGTAGCGCCCTGCGTTCCTCAGCCGAACCGGCATCCCGCGGGCTCACCATGAGGGGCAGTCTAGGAACGCCCTTAATCGTCGTCAAACGACGTTGCCGTCGGACTGCTCGCGCCGGTATGTTCGCCCAACCGGTGAAAGCACAACTCGCCAAGTGGATTGCGGACGGCGCGAGAAAGGCTCCGCGCCGGCTCAACGAGCCGCTCGCGCTGGTGCTCGCTGCGCTGCTGCTAGCCGGCCACGGGCGCCGGACGGCACTCGAGAACCTCCGGCGGGCGTTTCCCGATTGGTCGCTATGGCGCCGAGGGATGGTCGCCTTCTCCGCATATCGGCAGATGGCTCGTACGCTGGTCGAGTTTCTGCACACCCGCAGCTATGCGGACGCCGAGATCCGGGAACGGGTCACCCTCGACAACGTTGAAGCGTTGGAGGCCGCCCGAGACAAGGACCGGGGCGTGATCCTGCTGTCCGGCCACTACGGAAACTGGGAGTGGTTGGGACGAGCTGTTTCCGCCGCCGGTTATCCGTTCGCGGCGCTGTACAAAGAACCCAAAGACGCTGGTTTTGGCACCCGGCTAAAGGCGATGCGTGAAGCGGCGGGATTGGTACAGATCGATCACGACGATATGCGGGCCGCGATTCAATGGCTTCGAAAGGGCGGCGTGCTGGGGATCATCATGGATCAGGAGCCGCGCCGCTCAGCCGACGGAGCGATCGCGCCGCTCTTCGGACACCCTGCGATCACCCACGTTGGACCCTTTCGGTTAGCCCGATTGGCTGATGTTCCAGTGCTCACGATCTTTTGTCATCGTGTTGGGTCGGGGAGATACCGCGGCGAGCTCAAGCCGTTTCAGTTGAGCGCGTTGACCGATTCGGAGCAGGCCGTAGCGGAAGACGCGGCGGTGTTCAACGGGCGGCTCGAAGAAGCGGTTCGCGAGCGACCCGATCACTGGTTGTGGATGTACCGCCGGTGGGGGCGGATTGGTCGCGAGAAGCCAGCCCCGGAGTCCGGCGAGTCGAGCGAGAGGGAGACCTCCGATTCGCCGGTCTGGACAGCCTCGCAACGGGCCCGACTATCCGGGCCGAGTTAACTCTTCACAACGGTTCGGCCGAAGCCAGCGTTTCCGCTACGTGCTGCTCGTATGCGGCCGCCAATCTCGCCGTTCGCGCGCCGGGTGCCAGCAGCTTGGCATCGTCGATCGCCGTCACCGGTTTAATACCTGCCGACGTGAACGTTAGAAACCATTCGTCTGCCTCGCGCACGATCTCTGGTGGGTAGCGGCCTTCAACCGTTCGGAAGCCGCAACTGGGAGCGAGGCGCAGCACGACATCGCGCGTGATGCCGGCCAACACTCCACAACCGGTTTCCGGAGTGTGAAGGGTGTCGGCCTCGAAGAAAAAGAGGTTCGACTGTGGGCCCTCGAGGACCCACCCTTCGGCATGCACGAGAAGCGCATCGTCAGCCCCCGACCGGTGGGCCAGACGTCGAGCTCGCGCGTGGCTCAAGCGATTGGTGTGTTTTACTCCCGGGAGGTACGGGACGATCGGCTCTGGGTGGCACGCCAGCCGCCACGGGGGTGTATCCGGATACGAGTAGTCGGGTAGCGGATCGATCCACACTAGCGCGGACGAAGTACCTTGTGGGGCACCACGAGTGGTGTAGAGCCGGGCGACCCCAGTGTCGCCATCGAAATCAGCGAGCAGCCGCGTCAAGATCGTGCGCAAGTCGGGGAGGCTCCATGGCACATCGAGTTCGAGCGCCGTCGCGGATCGCTCCAACCGCTCCAGATGGGCTTCGAGAAACAGGGGGCGACGAGCTTGGATCTTGACGCCCTCGTAGACTGCTTCGCCAAACAGGAAGCCCTGGTCGCGGGCCTTCAGCGCGGGCTGATCGAGGGGTTGATAGTTGCCGTCAACGTGTATCTGCATGGATTGGTATGCGAAATAGACTCCTAAAGAAGGTTGAGCTCGCGCCAGATAGCGTGGACCTTGAGACCGCGCTGAGCGGCCACCCCGCCGAGCCGGTGGGAATCGAGTTCCTGTCTCAACCCCGACTGTTCAACGTCGGCAACGAAAAGATCCTCCGCGGCCGGCTAAGGTACGACTCGCCATCGGAACGTGCTCGCTTCGAAGCGGCGCTGTCAACATTGGATGTGTCGTACTTCTATGAGCGGATCGACGGGCAAACGGTTGCCACCGTGACCTATCCCAAAGCCCCGGTCTTGCCACCCGAGTGGCGATGGAACCTGGCGCTGTTTCTGCTGACCGTTGTTTCGACGCTTTGGGCTGGAGCTTTCCTAGCCGGGGAATCACCAGACTTCTTGTTTCGAGACCCAGGCAAACTCGTAGCCGGGCTGCCATTCTCGGCATCGATAATGGGGATCCTCGCCGCGCACGAGTTTGGCCACTACATCGCCGCGCGTCGATACGGACTCCACGTGACGCTGCCGTTTTTTATCCCGCTACCGTTGATCTCACCGATCGGAACGCTGGGTGCCGTCATACGGATGAGGACACCGGTCTACACGCCCAGGATGCTGCTCGATGTCGGCGCGGCCGGCCCATTGGCGGGGATGTTGGTGGCGATTCCAGTTGCGATCTACGGGATCCAGACTTCGTCCGCGCTTCCCATCGGTTCGGTCGAGGGGATCCAACTCGGTGAGCCGCTCTTGTTCAAATGGTTCGTAGCGTGGTTCGCTAGCTACCCGGAGGCGACCCACGACCTGTTCCTCAATCCGGTCGCGTTCGCAGGGTGGATCGGGCTGTTTGTCACGGCACTGAACATGCTGCCGATCGGTCAGCTCGATGGGGGCCACGTGTTGTACGCGCTCCTGGGTCGCGGCCAACACCGGATCGCCCAGGTGTTCTTTTTCGCCTTGTTGATCATGGGCTGGTGGTGGTCGGGTTGGTACTTGTGGGCGATTCTGGTCTTGTTCGTTATTCGTATCAAGCATCCCCCTGTGCTCGACGCCGACCAAAAGTTGGGCCCCGGTCGGCAGATCGTGGGATGGCTGTCGGTGGCGATTCTCATCCTGTGTTTCTCGCCGATCCCGTTCGAGTTCTAGGGTCGTCTGTTCCTGCTATCCGTCCCACCGACGAACGACGAGCGCCGAGTTCTTTGAGCCAAATGCGATGCAGTTGACGACTGCAACCGCTAGGTCCGCCGAGCGACCCTCGTTGGGGACGTAATCCAGGTCGCAGGCCGGGTCGGGTTGCTCGTAGTTGATCGTGGGCGGGAGCCATCCGGTGCGGACCGCCTCGATCGTCTCGACCATACCGGCGGCGCCACATGCGCCTTGGGGATGTCCGATCATCGACTTGAGGGCCGATGTGGGGACATCCTCACGACCAGCCAGCGCGACTCGAACAGCGTATGTCTCGATTCTGTCGTTGAGCTCCGTAGCAGTCCCGTGGAGGTTGACGTAGTCGACTTCTCGGGGCGTTATACCGGCGTCATCGAGCGCGACGGTGATCGCCCGGGCGGCCTCTTCGCCCTCGGGTTCGGGTCGCACTCGGTGGTAGGCGTCGCACGTCGTGCCATACCCGGTTAGCTCAGCCAGAATCTCAGCGCCGCGCTGTTTCGCGCTGGCCAGCGTCTCGAGCACCAACATCCAGGCCCCCTCCGCCATGACGAAGCCATCACGATCGGCGTTGAAAGGCCGCGAAGCACGGGTCGGATCGTCATTGCGCGTGGTCATCGTCCCCATCCGGCAAAACCCAGCCATTACACCGGGCACGATGCACGCTTCAGCCCCGCCGGTGATGATGCGATCGACCCACCCCGATCGGAGCGCCTGCAGCGCGTACCCCGCGGCGTCCGAGGCCGATGTGCAACCGGTCGAGACGACGTGGCTCATCCCGCGCAGGTTGAAAGCCATCGAGATTTCACTCGACAGCATGCCGACGAACGATGCCACGACGGCATATGGGCTCATTCTACGATAGCCCTCGTTGAAATAAGTCTCGTACTGTCCTTCACCAAACGCGATGCCCGCGGCCCCAGTACCGATCAACACGCCAGTTCGCTGTCGTTCATCTGTAGTCAGCCGATCGGGGTCAATGTGGGCATCCAAAAGGGCTTCTTCCGTTGCTGCAAGTGTCATCGCGACGACGCGCATTTGATAGCGAGCGATTCGACGCGGCAGGTGGGCCTCCACGTCGAACCCATTCACTTCGCCAGCGACCTTGCATGGGATGGTAGCTGGATCAAACTGCGTAATCGGTCCGGTCCCGCTCGTGCCGGCCGCGCACGCCTCCCAGAAACTCCGCCGGCCGATTCCATTCGGACTGACGGCGCCCATGCCGGTAACAACGACGCGTTCGGTGTCTCGCATGAGGCCCGAATATAGAACCAACACTGCAGCTTCCCGCCTGCCGCCTGACGCATCGCATTGTCGGCCGTAACTTCCATTGGTGAATCACGAGCGGTATGACCGGCAGCGAATACTCCCCGAGATCGGATCCCGGGGGCAGCAGCGGCTAGCAGACGCACATGCGGTGCTGGTGGGTTGTGGTGCGCTGGGCTCTCACCAGGCACAGCTGCTGACGCGTGCTGGAGTCGGCTGGTTGACGATCATCGATCGCGACTTGGTCGAGCGGTCGAACCTCCAACGGCAAGTGTTGTTCAGCGACAGTGATGCCGAGGCGGAGACTCCAAAGGCGGTAGCCGCTGAGCGCGTGTTGCGCGCGGTGAATCCGGATGTGCGTGTCGAGGGCGTGGTGGACGATCTCAACGCGGCGACCGCGGATCAGCTATTAGCCGACGCGGACGTGTTATGCGACGGGACCGACAATTTCGAGACGCGGTACTTGATCAATGATTTCTCGGTTCGCGAGCGAGTTCCGTGGGTGTATGGCGGTGTGGTGGCGACCGGTGGTCTTGTCATGCCTATCGTGCCGGGTCGGAGACCGTGCTTGAGATGTGTGTTTGAAAACCCACCACCGCCAGGTGCGCTGCCAACTTGTGATACGGTGGGCGTGCTCGGTTCCGCTGCCGCCGTAATCGCCGGCATCCAGACGACCGAGACGCTGAAATTGCTTGTCGACGCTGAGGAGCAGTTACTCGGCGGGCTGGTGCGCTACGACGCGTGGACCGGAGAGTTCACAACGGTTCAGATAGGATCGCCGCGAACCGAGTGCAGGACGTGTGGAAAGCATGACTTTGAGTACCTCGAAGGCGGTGGGGTGTCAGGTGCGCTGCGGTTGTGCGGCCGGGACGCGATTCAGCTCTTGCCGGGCGAGGGCACGCCGCCCCCCCGGCTGGCAGTGATTGCTGCTCGGCTCGAGCGGGAGTGGGACGTCACTGTCAACGAATACTTTCTGCGCGCGCGGCGCAACGGAATCACCCTGCACTTGTTCCGCGACGGGCGGTTGATCGGCTGGTCGTCCCACTTCGGGCACCAGACCGATGTGGGCGGCAAGGTGCCGGGATCGCTTCCCACCGACGGCGAC
>CBDUCI010000048.1:0-12770 GCA_965365605.1 uncultured bacterium | reverse complement strand
GCTGCACGCTGTCTGACAAGGAAGCCGGCAGCACGGTCTCCGAGATCGCCGCGCAGTTCGACATCGCCCTCTCGACCGTGTCCCATCACATCAAAGAGCTCAAGAACGCGGACTTGATCTGCTGCGAGAAGCGGGGTCGCTGGGTGTGCTGCTCACCCAACGAGGACGTGTTGCAGCAGGTCGAGGCCTTCGTCAAGGAATGAGGAGAACCATGTATGGCGAAACCGATATCGGTCCTGACCTCGAAAATCTGATCCCGATCGCGGTCGTCATCGCGGCCGGATGCGAGCCATGTGCGGAAAAGATGGTTCGGCGCGCCCTCAAGCAGGGGAGCGCTGCTAAGAACATCCGAAAGACGTTGGGTTTGGTGGCTCATCTGCAGAACCTCGATTGCCTGGCGGAGAACGTCGGGTCAGCGGTGCTGTCGAGGATGAAGAAACCGTTGGCCACCGGAAAACAGACGTTGGAATCTGAACTGTCACAGGCAGGTGTCTAAATGAAGAACATCGATGCTGAACAACTGGTGAAGGAAGTGAGAAAGCGCTACGCCAAGATCGCCGCGGGGCAGGAAGCGAGTTGCTGTGTTCCCGCATCGAGCTCGGAATCCGCGACAGCGACCAGCTGTTGCAGCACCACCGCCACTGAAACGTCTGGCGGTCTCGGCTACAAGACCGACGAGCTCGCATCACTGCCCGAAGGCGCCAACATGGGGTTGGGGTGTGGTGCGCCGGTCGAGCATCTCGAGCTGAAACCGGGTGAAGTCGTGCTGGACCTCGGATCGGGCGGTGGCATCGACGTTTTTCTGGCCGCCAAGCAGGTCGGTCCCGAAGGCAAGGTGATCGGTGTCGACATGACGCCCGAAATGATCGAGCGCGCCAAACAGAACGCCAAAAACGCCGGGGTCGGTCACGTCGAGTTTCGACTCGGGCGGCTCGAGGAGCTACCGGTTGACGACAATTCGATCGACGCGGTGACCAGCAACTGCGTTATCAACCTCGTTCCCGACAAGCAGCGAGTCTACAACGAGATCGCCCGCGTACTGAAGCCGGGTGGACGGCTGGTGATCTCCGATGTCGTCCTGGACGGCCCGTTGCCCGAGAACGTGGCGGGTGATCTTCTCGCTTACGTCGGATGCATCGCCGGCGCCATGCAGCGCGACGCGTACTTCACCGCCGTCGGGGCCGCGGGGCTAACGGACGTCGAGATCCTCAGCGATGTTGACTTCGTCGCCGCAACCGAAGATCACATTCCAGACGATCTCACCGACCTGATGGAAAGCACGGGGATCGCCTTGAGCGACGTCCGGGGCAAGGTGCACTCGGTGACGTTTCGGGCGTCGATGCGGTGACCGGAGGGTCTAACCGGCTTCCTTTGGCGAAGGCTCGCTAGCTTCCTCGGATTCCGGCTCTGAGCTCTCCTCCGCCTTATACAACCCCATCTCGACCTTCAGGTGGTTCTCGATCTGGTCGGCGATGTCGGGGTTCTCCTTGAGGAACAGCTTGCCGTTCTCGCGGCCCTGGCCGAGCCGCGTGTCGCCATAGCTGTACCACGCACCGGAATTGTCGACGACCTTATGCTCGACGCCGAGGTCCAGCAACAGCCCCTCGACCGAGATCCCCTCGCCGTACATGATGTCGAACTCGGCCTGCTTGAACGGCGGGGCGACTTTGTTCTTGACGACCTTGACCCGACACCGGTTGCCGACCAGCGCGTCGCCGTCCTTGATCGCACCCACGCGCCGGATGTCCAGCCGCGTCGAGGCGTAAAACTTGAGCGCCCGACCACCGGGCTGGGTCTCGGGGTTGCCAAACATGACGCCGATCTTCTCGCGGATCTGGTTGATGAAGACGACCGAGGTCTGGGAGCGGTTGATCGCACCCGCCAGCTTGCGCAGCGCCTGGCTCATGAGCCGGGCCTGCAGGCCGACGTGGCTGTCACCCATCTCGCCCTCGATCTCGGCCTTGGGAACCAGCGCCGCGACCGAGTCGATGACCACCACCGACACCGCGTTTGACCGCACCAACACTTCGGCGATCTCGAGCGCCTGCTCACCGGTGTCGGGCTGCGACACCAACAGGTTATCGATATCGACGCCGAGCTTTTTCGCGTACTCAGAGTCCATCGCGTGCTCGGCATCGATAAACGCGGCGATGCCACCTTCCTTCTGCGCGTTGGCAACGATGTGCAGGGCGAGCGTCGTCTTGCCCGAAGATTCGGGACCGTAGATCTCGGTCACCCGACCTTTGGGGATTCCGCCGATGCCGATCGCAGCGTCCAGGTTGAACGCCCCGGTCGGGATCGCCTCGACCTGGAGCCGGGTATCCGTCCCCAGACGCATGATCGCCCCCTTGCCGTACTGCCGCTCGATGTGATTGATCGCCAGGCCGAGGGCCTTTTCCTGCTCCTTCGTGTCCGTCGTCGTTGCCATTCGCTCACCTCCGCCGCGCCGGACTCCCGGGCGGCCTCACTCGTTCATAGACTTTCGGTTTTCTTTCGGTTACTATAACAACTTCCAGGCCCCTAGGGAAGGGCCCCGGCCGCGGTATCCGGAACCGCCAGCTTTAGCAGCTGAACGGCCGGCTTCAGCCGGGTGGTGAAGTCGATCTTCCACCGGTCCCCCTCCCGGCGCAGCGGGAAGCGCTCCTCGATCCCCTCGACCCGAACATCGACGGTCGCCGAGTCGCCGAGCAAAGTCGAGCCCACTACCGCCCCACCACAGAACATCTGGCACCACTCCTCGATGTCGAACGGCCGACCCGTCTCATCGGCCACGCCGCTCAACCGCTCGATCTCTTCGACCAACGTCATTGTCTCGGTCGTAAACGACGCCTCGAAGGCGACGGTGTCCTCGCTCTCGAGCGCATCGAGAAAGTTGCGCACCGTTCCTTCCGGACTCGATTGCGGACCGCCGCACGCAGCGGCAAGCAAGAACAGCGCCAGGCTAACTGACCTCAATCGACGCCTTTGGGAACGATCAAGTTCATGAACTCCAGCCGCGTCGAGTGGTCGTCCCGGAACTTCCCCAGCATGTGGCTGGTCGTCATGTACGAATGCTGCTTTTCAACCCCACGCATAACCATGCACAGGTGCCGCGCCTCGACGACGACTGCTACGCCGTGGGGGTCGAGCTTCTCCTTCATCATCTCGGCGATCTCCTTGGTCATCCGCTCCTGTACCTGGAGTCGCCGGGCGAATACGTCCACCAAGCGTGGGATCTTCGACAGTCCGACGATCTTCCTGTGCGGCAGGTACGCCACGTGAGCACGACCAAAGAAAGGCAGCATGTGGTGCTCGCAGAGGCTGTAGAACTCGATGTCCTTGACCAGCACCATCTCGTCGTACTCTTCTGAGAAGAACGCGTTGTTGAAGAGCTCGTCGACGTCCTTCTCGTACCCCTCGGTCAGGAAGCTGAGCGCTCGCACGACCCGCTCGGGGGTCTTGAGCAACCCCTCGCGATCGGGATCTTCGCCCACGAACTTGAGCAGTTCGTAGATGTGGTCCTCCGCGGCCTCCTGGCTCACCGGGGGGCCGCCGGTGGTCCCCGGGGAAACGATCGATCGGATGTTCTTGGCATCGCTCATGGGAACCCTCAAGATCGTCGAAATCGTGACAGGCGTCGATGTTTACCGGGGCCCAACGCTACTGCGGGGCGCGGGGTCAGGTCGATAGAGCACAAAGGAAAGGTCATCAGGATGGCTGGGCTTCCCGGGTGTCGGCTCGACCATGCGGGAGTGGGCGAGACGCGCCAGTCCCCTGCCGGCATCGTCGAGCCGTCCCACTCGAACGGTGTCGACGATCTCCCCCAGGATCAAGTTGTCCGACAACCCATCGCTCGCGATGACCAGCGTGTCGCGCGGAGCGAGGCGCATCGACGGGCCGATCTCGATGCGCATTTCGGGGTCGCCGATGACGTTGGAGACCAAGGTGCTGTCTTCGTGATGAATCGCATCGGCATGGTCGAGGAATCCAGACTCGACCGCGTAACCGGTAGGTGAGTGCGGGATGTTGCGGAACTTGACCTTGCCGCGCTGTCCGGTCACCAGGATGAGCGAATCACCAACGTGAAAAGGTCGCACGACCCGACCGTAAATGGCGACGACTGCAACCGTTGTCGCGGCTCCCCCCAGCCGGAGCACTTTTTCGTTCGCCATCTCGATCCCGTCCAACACGGCGCCGCGAATGGGCTCGCCTTCGGCTAGACTGCCCAGCCGTTCGGCCAAGGTTTCGACCGCGATGCGTGATGCCTGCGCTCCGCTCGGCATTCCACCCACGCCATCGGCCACCACAAGCACACCAGAGTCGGAGCTGATGGGGATCAAAGTGAGCGAGTCCTCGTTTCCAGTCGACTTGCCGGGCTCGGCGCTACAAAACACGACCACGTTCCCGCCTGCAAACGGAAACACTTCAACCTCGGCAAGATCCTTCTGCAAGTAGAGCTCGGCTATTCCCACTCCATCGTCTCGAGGTGCTGGCGCAAGCGGGTCATTGTCCGGTATTTCTTGATTATCAGTGAGCGCTTGAGACCACAGCAGATCGCCTTGACCTCGTCGGGTTGATTCGCGTAGTGCCGCTGGCCACCCAAGACATCGTAAAAAAGACGGATCACATCAGCGACATCGTCGTGTCGATTCTCGGCCTTGGGGGGACCCCAATGAAACATGTCGAGCAGCTTGAGCTCGAACTCGAGCCCGTACCGTTGGACGATAATATTTTCGATGTGAAGGTCTCCGTGGTACTCCCCCGCCCGATGAATGCACTCCATACCACTTACCAGAGCGTGCAGCAGGTGCACCGCCTGGAAAGGCTGCAAACGCTGACCCGGCTGACGCTTCATGAACTGTGATAGCAGCTCGCCATCGACGAACTCGGATACCAAGAATCGGATCGGGACATCGTCGAACCAAATCGTGTCCTGGGTGTGATACTGAATTACGATCGGACAGTGCCGCAACTTGTGGAGTTTCTTGGCATAGAACTTCGATGTCGCGTCGCGCACGTTGCGCTGTGGGAAAAACAACTTGACAGTACGATCGATCCTGGTGGTCATCTCCGAAACGAGGTAAACCTCGCCCTCCCAGCCAGCACCTAGTTTCTCGATGACTTCGTACTTGTCGGTCAGCGTGTCGCCGGGCTCGAGGTTGAAAGCTTCGATTCGTGGCCGGCCGCGACCCGTCACCGAACGATCCGGATGTCGAGACCGGAGGCCTGCATCTGGAGAACCAGGATCGCCATCCAGGCCAGGGCGAGGATCCAAGCCAGGATTCGCATGAGTCCACTCAACCGCCTCGTTTCGGGCTTTAGCTTGGACAAGAGATCGAGCCCGGTTTGTGTCTCGAGGCGCGGGATCTCGCGCCGCCACAGCGCGTGCCAGCGGAGCTCCCACTCGGTCGTCAGCGCGTAGAACACGTTCCCAAGCACGCCGATCGCCGCTGGCAACCACCCGGCGACGCCACCGCCCGGGAGCCGCCAAGCCAATCCAGCCAGGACCAAGTTGGCCGACACATACATCGCGTTCCCGCGCATGAACCGGCGCCGGCTCGCCTCGAGCTGCACGGCAAGCGTCTCGATAAGTCGTGTCAGGTCATTCTGAGGTGTGGGAGCGCCCATCAGCGGCCGGAATATAGCGTCGGCCGGACCGAGTCAGGGAACGCTGGCTGCGCGAAACTCGGACTTCGGTCCAACCGGTATACCGCGGTTGATATTAGAGCGATAGCGTGCCCAGGAGCACGCTGCTTGTCTATCTTCGACGTGCCAGCCCATAAGGCGGGGACAAACCCTGGGTTTCAGAAGGGAACGGCGTGGTGATTCAAAGACCCTGCTCTCCGCCGCCGACAACGGTTAGAATTCTGCGCACATTAGCGATCCGAAAGGAGTTTCGATGCGACGATCGATCTTGCTACCTGCAGCGGCTTTCATCTTCGCCGCTACAGCGGGCCCGACCATAGCGCAGGAGTCCGGAATGGACGATACGATCCACTATCGACTCGGGTGGGATAATCCGGCCAGTCAACTGTACACCGTCAGTGTTACAGCTTCCGCCGGCAACGAACCGATCGTCTTCTCGCTTCCCGCTTGGCGGCCGGGGCGGTACATCGTTCAGAACTACGCCGCAAACGTGCAGGCGATCCGGGCTCACGACGAGAACAGACGGCCGCTCGACGCCGAGTGGATCGATCTCGATTCGTGGCGGGTCGAACCCGATGGCGCAACCAAAGTGACGCTCGAGTACGAGTACTACGCCAGCACCCTGGACGCTGGATCCTCTACGCTTCGACCCGACGTGGCGTACTTCAACCCGGTCAACTTGTTCCCGTGGGTCGAGGGGCGAATGAATCATCCGGTCGCGCTGACATTCGAGGTGCCCCCCGATTGGGCGATCGCGACCCAACTCGAACGCATCGATGGCGGTGACCGCGTCGAAGACCGCAGGGACCGGAAGGTCATGCTGGCCCAGTTCCGTGCGCCCGATTACCACCGTTTCGTCGATTCCCCGACGTTCGCCGCACCCGACCTGACCCGCTGGAGCTTTACCGTCGACGACGTTCCGTATCACGTCGTCATGCGCGGCGAGGTGCGGCTCGGTGATCGCACCCAGGAGTCGATCGTAGCGGATTTCGAGGCCATGACGCGCGAACAAGTGGCGTTTTTTGGCGGTGCCCCGTTCGACGAGTACTGGCACCTGTATCAGCTCGTTCCCTACCCCTTTGGCCACGCCGTCGAGCACGAGGCGAGTGCGTCGTACGTCATACACGACGGCGTATTCATGAACGATTTCGCGTACATGGGATTCATGAGCACAACTTCACATGAGTTCTTCCACGCTTGGAACGTCAAGCGTCTTCGTCCGGCTGCGTTGTGGCCCTACGACTACTCGACACCGCAGCTAACCCGTTTGCATTGGGTCACCGAGGGGGTGACCTCGTACTACGACAAGTTGTTCCTCGCGCGTTCTGGGGTAATCAGCGAGGAGCTGTACTATGAAGCCCTCGGCAACACCATCCATTCGCTGCAACGCTCACCCGGACGCAAGGTGACCAGCGCCTCGCTGGCGTCGCTGACTTCGTGGCACTCCGGGTACGGGGATGGGAACCTGAATCAATCGATCTCGTTCTACACCAAGGGGTCGCTGCTGGGACTCTTGATCGACTTGCGGATGCGTGACTTGACCGATGGCGAAAAGAGCCTGGACGACGTGATTCGATACTTGTGGCGCGAGTACTACGAGCAGGATCGGGGCTACCCCGAGGACGGCCTACAGCGTGCAGTTGAGACGATCGCCGGCGAGTCGTTCGACGACTTCTTCGAACGCTACGTCCACGGCGTCGACGAGTTGCCCTACAACGACTACCTGAGCGTAGTTGGATTGCAGGTGCGAGAAGCGGTCGACGAGACGCGGCCCGCAGCCACGATCGGCCTGGCCCCGCGGCCAACCGGGCAACGAGTGGCGATCGACAGTGTGTTCCCGGATTCACCGTCGCTGGCGGGCGGTCTCATGCGCGGCGATGTCCTGGTATCGATCGCCGAGACGGAGATCTCGACAAGCGCCGACATCATGGAAGCCTTGAAGGCGCACCAGCCGGGCGAGGCCGTCGATGTCGTCTACGAGCGCGCCGGAAAGGAGCACACCGTTTCCATCACCCTCGAAGGCGGCGCAAACGTGAAATGGGTCGTTGAGCCGGTGGCCGGGCCGACCGAGCGCCAGCTGCGACTTCGCAAAGCGTGGTTGGCGTCGGATGCGGGCCGCTAGTAAGACCGAAAAAGCTCCAGGATCCTCAAAACTCATCGGGTATCACGCCCGACACGTGCTCGCACGAGAGCACGATCGGGAGATCTGATCGACCGCGGCAGATTTTGAAGCTTTCCAAACTGCTACGACTTGGCCCGCAATGCAGCCGCGGCGAGCGCCACCCAGCCGGCGATAAACGCTAGTCCGCCGAGGGGAGTTAGAGCGCCCAGCCAACGGGCTCCGGTCACCGCCAACAGATAGAGGCTGCCCGAGAAGAGGGCGATCCCGCAGACGAAGAACCACCCAGCGGCGTCGGTCCACGCGTTACGCCAGCGAGTCCACGCCCACGCCACGACGATCAATCCGATCGCGTGATAGAGGTGATATCGGACACCGGTCTCGAACACCGCCAATGCGTCCGGGCTCAGCCGACCCTCGAGACCGTGAGCCCCGAATGCGCCAAGAACCACGCCCAGCGCCGCCATCGAGGCGCCGACTGCAAACCAAGCGCTCATACTCGCCAACTTGTACCGCCAGGTGACGAACGGACAAGTCGTCCGCAATGGTGACTGCAGGTACTTGTCAGATTTACCCCTACATCAGTTTCGGGATTCCCCCTACAGCCGGGGAAGTTTCTTTCGGACAAGCTTCTGGTAAGATGCGAAAGTCCCCCACCTCGATCGAGGACAGGCTCGCGGTCGGTCTCAGTGAGAGCTCTGACCCCGTCGCCCTCGAGAATGGATCGCGTGTAGGAGTCATTGGCGGCGGGCCGGCAGGGTCCTTCTTCAGCGTCTTTCTGCTCAAGATGGCCGACACCATCGGCCTCGACGTCGACATCGATATCTACGAGCCTCGCCACTTTGTCCACCAGGGCCCGGCGGGGTGCAACCATTGCGGTGGGATCGTGTCCGAATTCCTCGTTCAACTCCTAGCCGCAGAGGGTTTCCGCCTGCCGTCCCACGTCGTCCAGCGGGGGATCGACTCCTACATGCTCCACATGGACGTGGGAACGGTCCGTATAGACACACCGCTGGAGGAGAAGCGAATCGCGGCGGTCTACCGTGGCAACGGTCCGCGTGACGCTCTGCCCGTTGACGTTGTCGGCTTTGACCGTCACCTCCAGGACCTGGCGGTCTCCCGCGGGGCGAAGATCCGACGTCAATTGGTCAATCAGGTTTCTTGGGAGGAGGATCGGCCGCATGTCCAATGCTCCACCGGTCCGAGCGAGATCTACGACCTCGTCGTGGTAGCGGCCGGGATAAACAGCAACGTGCTCCAGCGGATCGAGGGACTGGAGTTTGGTTACCGGATTCCGGAAACGGTGCGGACGTTCATTTGTGAGTTCCACTTGGGAGAGGAAACTATCCGGAAAAACCTCGGCACATCGATGCACGTCTTTCTGCTTGACATCCCCCGCCTCGAGTTCGCCGCGATCATCCCCAAGGGGGATTTTGTGACGCTCTGCTTGCTAGGAGACGAGATCGATGACTCGCTGGTGACGACTTTCCTGGACGCACCCGAGGTTCGAGCGTGCTTCCCAAAGGAGATCGTGCCGAGCACAGTGTGCCACTGTTTTCCCCGCATCAACGTCAAAGCAGCGGTTCGACCGTTTACAGACCGCATCGTGCTGATCGGGGACAGCGGAGTGACTCGACTCTACAAGGACGGAATCGGTGCCGCTTACCGGACTGCCAAGGCAGCCGCTCGGACAGCCGTGTTCCACGGAATCTCTGACGAGGCGTTCACAAAGCACTACTGGCCGACGTGCCGACAAATCGATGTCGACAACTCCATAGGGCGACTGATGTTCACGGTCAGCCACGCAGTCCAGAAAACCCGACTAACCCGCCGAGCACTGCTCAGAATGACAGCCACAGAGCAGATGCGCGCTGGTGATCGACGCCACATGAGCAGCGTCCTGTGGGACCTCTTCACGGGCAGCGCTCCCTACCGAGAGATCCTTTTCAGGACATTCCGGCCCGCTTTTGTTGCTAGATTGGGATGGAATCTGATCGCCGGAAACGTCGCACCGAAGAGCTTGGCATCTACGAACGGTCGACCTACCAACGGAGACGCAAATGGGCATTAGATCGTTAGGCAAGCGCTATGGGTCTGGTGAGTCAATCGTTTCTCAGGGCGCCGTCGGCAACTGCATGTATGTCATTCAGGAGGGCCAAGCCGAGGTTTACCGCGAGGAAAATGGTCGTGATATTCGGATGGCGGTTCTCAAGGAGGGCGACTTTTTTGGCGAGATGTCGATCTTCGATCACGAGGTGCGAGCTGCGACTGTGAGGGCTCTGGGTGACGTGCGGGTCCTGACGATCGACAAGAAGACGTTCATGCGGCGAATTCAAAAAGACCCTTCGCTCGCCTTTGACATCGTGAGAACGATGTCCCAGCGCATCCGACAGCTGAACTCTGATCTGGCAGAAATGCGAGCCCGCGAGAGCGCCGAGTGACGGACCCAATAACGACAGAAAGTAACGTCTACAAAGACAGTCTGGTTCACCCGGAGCAACTCGAGAAGCTCCCGCCGTGCCAGGCGAACTGCCCGATCGGGACAGACGTCCGAGGCTGGGTCGGGCTGATCGCCCAGCGGAAGAGACTCGGCTACACACGCGACGAGGCCTACATGAGGGCCTGGGAGCACCTAACCGAGTTCAACCCCTTCCCGGCGACAACGGGACGAATTTGCCCGCACCCTTGTACGGCCGATTGCAATCGAACGGAGAAAGAGGGCCCGGTTGCGATCAACGCTCTGGAGCGCTTTCTGGGAGACTGGGCGATCAAAAAGGAGCTCCGAATCCCTAAGCTCGAGAACGACACCAAGCGAGAGTCGATCGGCGTAATAGGCGCTGGCCCCGCGGGGCTTTCGTTCGCATATCAGATGGCCCGCCGCAACTACCCGGTCACCGTCTACGAGAAGGCATCCGAACCCGGTGGAATGCTCCGCTACGGGATCCCGGGCTACCGGCTGCCAAAGGACATCCTCGGTGCCGAGATCCAGCGAGTCGTCGACCTCGGTGTCGATCTCCAGCTGAACGCCAAAGTGGGAGAGTCGGTGTCGGTCGACCAGATTCGATCGCGGCACGACGTCCTATTCCTTGGCATCGGGGCGCAGTTGAGCCGCCGGTTGGGGGTACCGGGTGAGGATGGAGAGGGATGCTGGACCGGCACCACCTATCTCAGGTGGGTGAATCGCGGTCGGACCACCGCTCTGGGCAAGCGGGTCGCCGTCATCGGCGGCGGAAATACCGCCATCGACGCGGCTCGCGCGGCCCGCCGGTCGGGGGCCGATGTCACGCTCCTCTACCGACGGACCCGGAAAGAGATGCCGGCGATCGAAAGTGAGATCGAGGAAGCGGTGGCCGAGGGCGTCCAATTCGAGTTTCTAGTAACGCCAATTCGCATCGAGCGGAACGGCAAGGCGATCCAATCGGTAATCGCTCAACGAATGGAGCTCGGGCCGCCCGACGCTTCGGGACGCCGCTCACCACAACCGATCGAGGATTCCGAGGTCGAGTTGCCGTTTGACTCGGTAATCGTCGCGATCTCCCAGGAGCCCGATTGGCATCACCTGAAGGATCTCAATCCCTCGGGACGTCAGGTCGAGACTACGGAGAGTGGCCGGGCGGCCAGCGATCTCTGGGCCGGAGGCGATACCCTGCGCTCGGGAATCGCGGGGTTGGCGATCGCCCAAGGTCGAAACGCGGCCATCGATGTTCACGCTGGGTTGCGGGGTCTACCACCGCCTGAGCACCATGAAAGACCAACGATCCCGGCTGACCGCATCAAGCTCGACTACTACCGCCAGCAAGATCCGCTGACCGTGCCTCGCAGGGCGGTGGAAACATGGCTTACCGAACCCGATCGGGAAATTCACGAGACAATCTCCGAGCAAGCGTTCCTGCAAGAGACTTCACGTTGCCTTTCGTGTGGTCAATGTTTTGGCTGCGAGCATTGCTGGACCTACTGTAACCCGGGCGGATTCACACGGCTCGAGGAGGCCCAGCCGGGGGCCTACTTCGCGCTGTCGATCGAGATGTGTGAAGCGTGCCGCAAGTGCATCGAGGTCTGCCCGTGCGGCTTTCTCAGCGTGCAGTCTTGACCCGATTGATGATCACCCGCACACAGTAGCGAAAAAGGGGGGGGCGGCTCGCGCCGCCCCCCAAGCAACTTCTAAATCTCTCTCGACTACTTCAGCAACATGTCGTGCGGGCCAGCCGGCCCGGTTTCGAAGCTGTTGAAGTCGGGCTCGAACGTTGGCTCGAGTTCCATGCCCTCCGGCCCGACGTGGTACATCCAGGCGCCAAACTCGACGTCGCCGTCCAGCGGCGAGAGGATCGAGTTGGTCACGTAGAGCCGCTTGCTGTCCGGCGTCAGCTTCATCATGTTGGGCTGCGGGATCTGAACCGAGTCCATCAGCTTGGGATGATGTGGGTCGGTGATGTTGTACTGCCGAACCTCGTTTGCACCCCACAACGACACATACAGGAGATTGTTGTCGTAGGAGATCCGCATATCGGCGGGAGTTGAGCCCTCCGGCAGCTCGATCACCCGTGCGAACTCCAGCGTCCCGTCGTCGTCGGCGTCTTCCCAGTACCAGACCGTGCCGCCGTACGCGCAGTTGACGAAACCGCCCAACCCCTGCGGCCCGTGCATCCAGCGCACTTCCAGCGGCGCCTTGTCGAGATGCTCGACCTGCAGTGGCCTCTTCGCCTCCCAATCCCAAACGACGATCTCGTCGCCAACCAGCTCCGGCGGGGCCAGTTCGTGCATGATGTGCTCGGGCGGCGCCCAGCTCGAGGTGATCATGCGGTTCAGCTCGAGCTTCACCCCGACGTCGTACATGTAGACCGGTGGGCCGTCCCGCTCTGACGGGTACGACTCGATGAAATTGCCATCGTCGTCAAGGAAGACGAGTCCGCCCGGTGTCCCGCCGTCGACCGACCCGAGCATGGCGATCATGACTCCGCCGGGGATGGCGTAGAACGTATGCGGCCCGCTGTACCCGGTCGGATCGAGATCAATCGTGTCGATCAAC
>CBDUCI010000047.1:0-12837 GCA_965365605.1 uncultured bacterium | reverse complement strand
CACGGGATCGGCCGGAACAGGTGACCGGTGGCATTGAAAACGAAGTCGCCCGTTGCGGCGTCAGCAACCTCGAACGTCGCCAGGTGGCACGTCGCACAGAGCTCCGGATTGGCTTCACTGCCGTGGGTGCCGCGGATCTCTCCCTGGTCGATCTGGGAGTTGGGCGGGAACCAACCGGCATCTCCGACCAACAGCGCCGACTCCGGGGAGTGCGGCTCCAACCCGTGCGACGAGTTCGGATCCGGCGCCGTCCGCCGGTTGTGGCATTGTGAGCAGAGGTGGGTCTCGATCGATGGCGTATCGACCGGGAACCGCAACTGGTGCTCATTGTTCTCCGCGTGCGGATCGTGGCAAACCACGCACACCACCGGCAGCGGATCAGAGTCGAACTTCTCGGTGTAGTTAGCGTTCTCGCCGAAGGCGAGGATCGAGGTCTGCCCATTGTGACAAGACGCACATTCCGGCCGGGCGGCGGCAAAACCAACCACCATGGCGTGCGGTGAGGCTTCCCACTCCTCGACGAACGGATGGTGCGTCCCCTCATGGCATTCGCCACACCCAGTGTCGAGCTCTAACCCCACCGACGCCTGGGCGAGCGGCTGGGTCGCGTCCGGGTTGGTGGCGTGTGCCTCCCCCGGACCGTGGCAGTTCTCGCACTGTACGTCGTGGTAGCGCGTGTCCTGGGTCGTCGCCCAACCCCCATCGGTCTCGGTGACGTTGCCGTTCTGGCTCACCGTATGGCAGTTGTCGCAGAACGGCTGCTGGTGACCGCTGCCGATCAGCGATTCCCAGGCGTCCGCGTGAGCGGTTTCCTCCCACTCCGACTGCTGACCGATGTGGCAGTTGCCGCAGACGGTCAGCTTGGTCGCTTCCTCATCGTAGCCAAGAAAGCTGGCCGCCGTCGCGGGTGGGTCTTCGAAGAGCGGCCGATCGACCAAGACCTCCACGATCGTCTCGTCGTCGCACGCCGAGCCGAGCATGGAACCGAGCAGAACCACCACCGCTGGAAGAAAAAGGGATCGCCTGATATCAAGATTTATCATCGCCGCCTCGCCTGCGAAAACGTTATCAATCGTGCCGTAAGAGTAGTCCACCGGTATTATGGCCGGTGGCTTCAAGCGCGTCTGTAAGGGAAACGCCGCTGTCTCCGGTAGGGGACTTCAGCGCTAACTACATGCGGAGTGAAAGCGATGGCGCGTCAGCACTGGCTCTTCAAGTCCGAGCCCGACGTGTACTCGATCCATGATCTCGAGCGCGACGGCTCAACCGAGTGGGACGGCGTGCGCAACTACCGTGTGCGCAACTACATGCGCGACAAGATGACGGTTGGCGACGGGGTTCTTTACTACCACTCGAACACCGACGTGCTCGGGGTGTACGGTTTGGCCGAGGTGAGCGCCCGTGCCCACCCCGATTCCTCGCAGTTCGAGGTCGGGAACAAGTACCACGACCCGAAGTCGGACCCCGAGCAACCACGTTGGTGGTGCGTTGACGTGAGCCATCGGAAGACGTTCACCCAGCCGGTCACGCGCGAAGCGCTGAAGGAGACGCCGGGGCTAGAGGAGATGTGGGTGCTGAAGCGCGGCATGCGGCTCTCGATCACGCCGGTCACCAAGCAGGAGTTCGACATCATCGTGCGGTTGGGCCGGTGAGTTCTTGCCACCCCCTGAACACAACCGTACACTCGGGGCGTTCTCGGCGCCGGTCGCCAAACAGATCGTCGTTCGAATCGGAGGTTCCACTATGAAAGCGTTGTGCTGGTCCGTATTGGTTGTCCTTCTGTTCGCCATGCCGTCGGTATCGGTAGCCCAACAAACCAGCGTCGTCGATTCCGAGCCGATCGCGCTGACAACTCAGACCGACATCGATCGCGCCAACCGTGAGACCCTGGGCGCGTTCCTGAGCCGTGACGAGGTCCAGCGGGCTGCCAGAATCGCCCGCGTCGACATCGGTCAAACGATGGCTGCCGTGAACACCATGGACAGCGATCGCCTCGCCAACGCAGCTCAGCAAGCGCGAGTGATCGAGGAGCAGTTCGCGCTCGACGATATTATTTCGATCCGCGCCACGACGTTGATCATTATTCTGTTGCTGCTCATCATCATCATCGTCGCCGCCTAGGCCCAGCCCGAGAGACGTGACCATGCCCATCCGCACATCTCTGAAGCTCGCCGCTGTGAGCTTGGCTTTGGTCGCTCCGGCCGCCGGTCAGACACCACAGGACCGATCCGACACGGTCGCTCATGCCCGCGCGTTGATGGCCGAGACGCCGCTGATCGACGGTCACAACGACCTGCCGTGGCAGGTGCGCGACCACGCAAACGGCGATTTCGAGCAACTCGACATCGCCAAACCCCAACCAGAGCTCCACACCGATATCCCACGGCTGAGACAGGGATTGATGGGGGGCGCGTTTTTTGTCGCGTACGTGCCGACCGACTTGATCGCCAACGGCGCGACGCGGTTTGGCCTCATGCAGATCGACCTGATCCATCGCATGGTTGACCGCTACCCGGACACATTTGGTTTCGCCACCACCGCCGACGAAGTCGTGGCGGCGTTCGACAGCGGTCGCATCGCCGTGTTGATCGGCCTCGAAGGCGGCCATGCGATCGAGGGGTCGCTCGACGTGTTGCGCACCTTCCATGCGCTCGGCGTTCGGTACATGACACTCACCCACTGGAGGACCCACGCCTGGGCCGATGCGGCCACCGATGAGCCCCGCCACCAGGGCCTCTCCGAGTTTGGCGAATCTGTGATACACGAGATGAACCGGTTGGGGATCCTGATCGACTTGAGCCACGTCTCGGATGAAACGATGATGGACGCGCTTCGACTCTCCGAGGCGCCGGTCATCTACTCTCACTCGTCCGCGCGGGCTTTGACCGATCACGTCCGCAACGTGCCCGACTCGATACTCAGACAGCTGGCCGACAACGGCGGGATCGTGATGGTCAACTACGCGCCTTCGTACGTGAGCGACGAAGTGCGGCTGTACGAAGAAGCGGAGAACGATGACTCGCCAGCGCCGCGCGCGACGCTGGCCCAGGTCGCCGACCACTTCGATCACTTGATCAGCGTAGCCGGTATCGACCACGTGGGCTTCGGGTCCGACTTCGACGGCATCGATACCACCCCGGTCGGGCTCGAGGACGTATCGACGTTTCCGGCGATCGTCGCCGAGCTCGTTCGGCGCGGTTACACCGACACGGAGATCAAGAAGCTGCTCGGCCTGAACCTGCTCAGGGTTCTACGTGACGCAGAGGCCACGGCGAGCCGTCTGCAGGCCGAGGAGGACCCCACGGTGGCCACGATCTCGCCGGAGATCGACGAACCCGAACAGCGATGACCAAAAGCGGTTTTGGCGACATCGATCGGCTGTGCGTAAACACGCTCAGAACGCTTTCGATCGATCAGCCGCAGCGGGCAAACTCTGGTCACCCAGGGTTGCCGATGGGCGCCGCTCCGATGGCGTACGTCTTGTGGCAGCGACACCTGACGTTCGACCCGCGTGAGCCCAAGTGGCCCAACCGCGACCGTTTCGTTTTATCGGCGGGTCACGGATCGGCGCTGATCTACTCGCTGCTTCACTGCTACGGTTACGATCTGCCGCTCACCGAGCTCGAACGCTTCCGCCAGTGGGAGAGCCAAACACCCGGCCATCCCGAGTACCACCTGACGCCGGGTGTCGAGGCGACGACCGGGCCGCTCGGACAGGGGTGCGCGAACGCCGTCGGGATGGCGATCGCCGAGCGGTGGCTGGCCAACCATTTCAATCGCCCCGAGTTCCCGATCGTCGATCACCACACGTTCGCGCTGGTCTCTGACGGCGACATCATGGAAGGCGTGGCCGCCGAGGCGTGCTCGATCGCTGGCTTCTTGAAGCTCGGCCGGCTGATCCTGCTCTACGACGACAACAAGATCACGCTGGATGGCCCGCTATCGCAGTCGATGGATGAAGACGTCGCCATGCGGTACGAGGCGTACGGCTGGCAGGTGTTGACCGTAGGCGATGGCGATAACGACCTGGGAGCGATTGACGCGGCGATCGATGCGGCCGTTGCCGACACTGAGCGACCGTCGCTGATAGCGATCCGGACGACGATCGGCTTTGGGTCTCCGAGTCGGGCGGGTACGCACAAGGCGCACGGGGAACCACTGGGCGACGACGAAGTCGTGCGCACAAAAGAAGTCCTTGGCTGGCCCGCGCCCGAAAGGACGTTCTACGTCCCCGACGAGGCTCGTACCCACATGTCTGATCCAGGTGGGCGCGGGGAAACATCGCGGCGGCGGTGGCAAGAGGTGTTCGATCGTTACACCGAGCGACACGCAGAGCTGGCCGAGGAGTGGCGGCTCGCGCAGTCGGGGTCCTTGCCCAACGGCTGGGACGGCGACCTCCCCGTCTGGGAAGCCGGTGAGCTGGTCGCGACCCGCGTCGCCGCGGGCGCTGCGCTCAACGCGATCGCGCAGCGGGTACCCTGGCTTATCGGGGGCGACGCCGACCTGGCCGGGTCGACCAAGACGACGATCACTGGCGACGCCGACTTCGACGGCCAGACCGGCAGCGGGCGCAACTTCCATTACGGCATTCGCGAGCACGCCATGGGGGCGATCTCGAACGGCATGGCGTATCACGGTGGTGTGCGACCGTTCGCGGCCACGTTTTTCGTGTTCTCAGATTACATGCGTCCGGCGGTGCGCTTGGCGGCGCTCAACGAGCTGCCGGTGATCTTCGTCTGGACCCACGACTCGATCGCCATCGGCGAGGACGGACCGACCCACCAGCCGGTCGAGCACCTGATGTCGCTGCGAGCGATGCCAAACCTGACCGTCATCCGCCCGGCCGACGCCAACGAAGCCGCGGCGGCGTGGCGCTGGACGATGGCCTATGGTGAAGGACCGGTGGCGCTCGTCCTAACGCGCCAGAAGCTGGCCACGATCGATCGCGCCGATCGACCCGAAGCCGACGCGTTGGCGCGCGGGGCATACGTATTGTCCGACGCGCCAAACGGAGAGCCGGACGCGATCGTGATCGCCACCGGCTCCGAGGTCTCGGTGGCACTCGAAGCCCAGTCGGCGCTCGCGGCGGAGGGGATCGCTGCTCGTGTCGTATCGATGCCGAGCTGGGAGATCTTCAGCGATCAAGACCCGACGTATCGCGATCAGGTGTTGCCGCCCGAAGTCACCGCCCGGGTCTCGGTCGAGGCCGGCGCGACGCTCGGATGGGAACGTTGGATCGGCGATCGCGGCACCGCGATCGGTGTCGACCGCTTTGGCGCCTCTGCGCCCGGCCCGACCAACCTCGAGCGCTATGGTGTAACCGCCGATCGGGTGGCGACCGCCACCCGGGCACTGGTCGGCCAACCCGCGTCGGCATGAAGCGACCAAGCAACGACGGTTTCTCGATCGCACGATGATCGTCGCCGTTGGCGCAGACCACGCCGGTTACCCGCTAAAACCCCGCGTCATGGCCGCGATCGCCGACGCAGGTCACGAGATCTCCGATGTCGGCGCGCACGACCTCGAGCCCGATGACGACTACCCCGACTACGCTCGGTTGGTGGGGACCGCGATCGCGCACGGGAATGCTGACCGCGGCGTGCTCGTATGCGGTAGCGGTGTCGGTGCCGCGGTCGCCGCGTGCAAGATCCCAGGAGTGCGCGCCTCAGTGGTGCACGATACCTTTTCCGCCCGGCAAGGCGTCGAGGACGACGATCTCAACGTGCTCGCACTCGGCGCGCGTGTGATCGGCCCGGAGCTGGCCGCCGAAGTCACGACCGCGTTCCTGGCGGCCCGTTTTTCCGACGCCGAGCGGCACGCTCGTCGTCTGGCCAAAGTGATCGAGATCGAGCGCGACGCGCTGGCCGGCGAGTTCGACCGGTAGTTCCCTAAGGAGGACCCCGTGGCTAACCCGCTCAACCAACTTCGTGAGCTCGGCCAGAGCATTTGGCTCGATTACATCCGCCGCGATCTGTTCGACGGCGAGCTCTCCCGGCTGATCGAAGACGACGACTTGGCGGGGATGACGTCGAACCCGACGATTTTCGACGGCGCGATCAGCGACAGCGATCTGTACGATGACGACATCCGCAGCGCCGGCAGTGGCGTCGGGCCAGACGTGGTCTTCGAGCGATTGGCGGTGGCTGACGTCCAACGCGCGGCCGATCACTTCCGGCCGCTGTACGACAGCACCGAAGGCAAGGATGGCTTCGTCTCGATCGAGGTGCGCCCGAGTCTCGCGTACGATACCGACGGAACGGCAGAGGAGGTGCGCCACCTTTGGGAAGCTTGCGATCGGCCCAACGTGATGGTCAAGATCCCCGGGACGTACGAGGGGTTGCCGGCGATATACCAGTCTTTGCTCGACGGCATCAACATCAACATCACCCTGTTGTTCTCCGTGAGCCGTTACCACGAGGTGATGGACGCATGGTTCTCCGCGCTGGAGGAGCGCGTCGAGCGCCATCTTCCGGTCGATCGAGTCGCGTCGGTGGCGAGCTTCTTCGTCAGCCGCGTCGACTCGATGGTCGACAAACGGTTGCAGCAGGTGATCGAGGCCGAGACCGGCGACAAGCGCGAGCTCGCTGAACGCCTCGCGGGCCGGATCGCGATCGCCAACGCGCGGCTCGCGTACCAGGCGTTCGAGGAGCGCGTCCAGGCGCCGCGGTTCGCGGCGTTGGCTGCCGCCGGAGCCCGCGTCCAGCGCCCGCTCTGGGCCTCGACGTCGACCAAAAACCCCGACTACTCCGACGTCTACTACGTCGATTCATTGATCGGGCCCGAGACGGTGAACACGCTGCCGCCCAAGACACTTGATGCGTTTCGCGATCACGGTGACCCCGCGGTTCGGATCTATGAAAACCGCAAGGAGTGTCAAGAGATGATCGGTGAGCTTGGTAACCTGGGGATCGATTTCGACGATGTGACGCAGGAGCTCGAGAAGGAAGGCGTGAGCAAGTTCGCCGCCTCGTACGACCAGCTGCTAGAAACGATCCGCCGAGAACAGCGCCTCGTTCAAACCGCCTGATCTGAGTTAGGCGAAAGGCACCGTCGTGGATCTCGTTGCGCTGAGCCAGGCGTTCGGATTCTCTTTCACCGCCGGCATCAACCGCCGTTTTTCCCCACGAGCGTGAGCTCACTGGCGCAATTTGGCCTGATCGGCCTCGGGACGATGGGCTCCAATCTGGCGCTCAACATCGAGGAGCGTGGTTTCCCGGTCGCGGTGTGGAATCTGGAAAGCGACCGCACCGAGGAGTTCGCAGCCGACCACGCGGATCGCGCGTTCATCGCGGCTGAAACTTTCGAGGCACTGGTCGCGGCTGTCGTACCCCCGCGACGGATCTTGATGATGATTCCGGCCGGCAAGCCGGTCGACGAAACGCTCGCCGCCCTGACGCCATTGCTCGAGCCGGGGGACATCGTCGTCGACGGAGGCAACTCGAACTTCAACCAAACCGAGCGCCGGAGTCGTGAGCTCTCCAATCGTGGATTGGCGTTTTTTGGAGTCGGTGTCTCGGGCGGCGCCGAGGGCGCGCGACACGGGCCATCGCTGATGCCGGGCGGTCCGCGTGAAGCGTACGAAGCTATCCGACCCGTGCTGGAGGCGATCGCGGCGGTGACCGATTTCGGTCCCTGCGTAGGGTACCTCGGATCCGGCGGCGCCGGTCATTTCGTCAAGATGGTCCATAACGGGATCGAGTACGCCGACATGCAATCGATCGCCGAAGCGTACGACGTGCTCGCAAACGGGCTAGGGCTGAGTGCCCCCGCGCTGGCGGAACTGTTTGGCGCGTGGAACGAGGGCCCACTGGCGTCGTACCTGATCGAGATCACGGCCGACATCTTCCGCGTCTGCGACACGGCGACCGACCAGCCATTGGTCGAGCAAATCGTAGACGAAGCGTCACAAAAAGGGACCGGCCGGTGGACAGCCGTGACCGCATTCGAGCTCGGCGTGCCAGTGCCATCGATCGTCGCCGCCGTCGACACACGAGTGCTCTCGAGCCGGCGCGAAGAGCGCCAGCGTGCGAGCCGTCTGCTGCACGGTCCCGAGCGATCCCTATCGGGGGATGATCTCGAGCAATTGGCCGAGGATGCTCGGGACGCCGTCTACGGGTCGCGCATCGCCGCGTTCGCGCAGGGGATGGACTTGATCGCCCAGGGCTCCGACCATTACGACTGGTCGATCCCGCTAGCCGAGGTGGCCCGGGTTTGGATGGGCGGCTGCATCATTCGGGCAAAGCTCTTGGAACCGATCCGAGCGGCGTTCGATCGTCAGCCCGAGCTCGCGAACCTGCTACTCGACGACGACATCGCTGAGCGGATCAATGCAGCGCAAGCCGGTTGGCGAAGCGCGATCGCGACCGCCACTCGACTCGGCATCCCGGTTCCCTGCTGGAGCGCTTCGCTGTCCTACTTCGACGGTTACCGCAGCGCTCGGTTGCCACACAACTTGACCCAGGCCCAGCGTGACTACTTCGGTTCGCACACCTACCGCCGGCTGGACGATCAAGAGAGCGAACCGGTTCACACCGATTGGAAGACCCGCGCACGAGAGGCGACGAAATGAGCCAACCGGTCATTCGCGCTCAGACCAACACCCGTGTCGAGAAGGTCAGGCTCCGCAAAGCCGGAAAGTGCGCGCTGGTCATTTTTGGCGGAACGGGGGACCTCTCGAAGCGCAAGCTTCTGCCTGCCCTCTACCGGCTCCATCGCGACGGGTATCTGGACGCTTGCTTTTCGGTCATCGGGATCGGCCGGAGCGAGATGTCCGCGGGCGCGTTCCGCGATCTTATGCAAGAGGCTGTGTCGCAACGAGTAAGCCACTTCGACACCGCTCAATGGGAGGAGTTCGCTCGCAGGCTCGACTACATGCGCGCGGATCTGACGCAGAGGGACTCGTATCGCGAGCTCGCCGAGCGGCTCGAGTCCCACGGCGCCGGCTCGCCAACCGACGGCAACCAGCTGTTCTACTTGTCCGTTTCTCCGTCGCTAGCGCCGCCGATCGTAGAGGGCTTGGCGGGTACCGGCTTTTGCGTCGAGGGCGATGGTTGGACGCGTGTCGTGGTGGAGAAGCCGTTCGGGCACGACTCGGACTCTGCCCGCGAGCTGAATGAAATGCTGGCGCGCTCGTTCGACGAGTCGCAGGTGTTTCGAATCGATCACTATCTGGGCAAGGAGACGGTCCAAAACATTCTGGCGTTCCGATTCGGCAACACGCTTTTCGAACCGATCTGGAATAGGAATTACATCGAGCAGGTGCAGATTACCGCAGCGGAGACGCTTGGCGTCGGCCATCGCGCTGGTTTTTACGACGGGACGGGCGCGCTGCGTGACATGATCGCCAACCATTTGTTGCAGCTCCTGACGTTGACCGCCATGGAGCCACCCGTGGCGTACGACGCCAATTCGGTCCGCGAGGAGAAGGTCCAGGTGCTGCGCTCGATTCCGCCGATGAGTGCCCACGAAGTGCTCCACCGCACCACTCGCGGGCAGTACGGTCCGGGTACGATCAACGGCGAGCGCGTCCCGGGCTACCGAGAGGCCGAGCGAGTGGCTGATGATTCGGTTACCGAGACGTTTGCAGCGGTCGAGTTTCGAGTTGAGAACTGGCGTTGGGCGGGCGTTCCGTTCTACGTCCGTGCGGGCAAGCGGCTGAGTCGCGACGTGACCGAGATCGCAGTGCAATTCAAGCCCACGCCACACACGTTGTTCGCACGCACCGATGCGCGGGTGCCCCCGAACTCGATCGCCATTCGGCTCAAGCCCGACGAAGAGATCGATATCACGTTTGCGGCCAAGGTCCCCGGTGAGGGGATGCAGACATCGCGGGTGCGGATGGAGTTCGACTACCAGAAGACGTTTGGTGTCGAGCTCCCGGACGCCTACCAGACGTTGCTCCTCGACGCCATCGAGGGTGACGCCACGCTGTTCACGCGCGGTGACGAAGCCGAGGCCCAGTGGGCCCTGATCACCCCGATTCTCGAGACGTGGAAGCTCTCCACGCCATCCGGGTTTCCGAACTATGAGGCCGGCAGCGAGGGGCCACGCGATGCGGCCCAGATTCTGGCCGGCAACGGCCACGTTTGGCGCGGCCTCAAAGAAGCAGCGGGTGCGTAACCATGGGCCGACGAGCGATCGTCACCCACCCCTCCCGAGACACGCTGTTCGACGATGCTGCGGCGCAGATCGCGACCGCCATCGACACCGCTTGCCGGACGCGTGATCGAGCGTTTGTCGTTCTGACCGGGGGCTCGACGATCCCGCCGGTGTACGAACGACTCGCGAAATCAGCGCTCGTCAATTGGGATCGGGTCGAGCTCTTCTGGAGCGACGAGCGGTGCGTGCCACCAGACCATCCGGATAGCAATTACGGTATGATAAAGGACCTTTTGTTGGAACCGGCAAGAGTCCCCCATGCCAACGTTCATCGGTTCAAGGGCGAAGACTCGAATCGTGACCGCGCCGCCGCGATCTACGCGGTCAAAATCGAAGCCGCGCTCGTCGACGACTCCCGATTCGATCTGATCGTTCTCGGGATGGGTACCGATGCCCACGTCGCGTCGCTCTTTCCCGGCCACCCACTGATCGACGACACCGAGCGCTGGACCGGAGCGGTCTCCGTTGAAGACTTCGACGACTTCGACATGCCGGAGCCAGCCATCGATCGTCTCACTCTGACGCCGCGCGCGCTCCACGCCACCCGCGAGGTTCTGCTCGTCGTCACCGGCGCCAACAAAGCTCCCGCTGTGCGCGCCGCGCTAGGATCGGTGCGCGATCCCCAACAATGGCCGGCGCAACTCGTCGATAGTCCCGACTCTCGCGTTACTTGGCTGCTGGACAGCGATGCCGCGGCCGAGGTCGAGGGTGAGCTTTAGCCGCTACGCACGGCTCTCACGCCGGCGGCCCGCCCCACTCGTCGTCAAAGTCAACGACGCGATCGATCCAGCCCGCGACCGAGGCGTCGTCATTCAAACGGAAGTGGTCTGCGAAAAACCGCCAGATGGGGCTCTGCTCGGCGAACCTCTCGGGAGGGCGCGTAGGCAGCAGGTTGCACGCCAGCACGATGTCGTAGATCGACATCGTATCGCCAACCAGCCAGTCCTCATTGGCGAGCCGTCGCTCCAACCGTTCGAGAGCGACCCGCATCGATTCCCGCGCTTCGGCGATCGCCGACTCCTCACGCTCGGGCTCCGGTCTCTGAAACTGTGCGGATAACCCCCACTGGATCCTCAGGATCTCGGGGCTCAGGTTCGCCAACAGTGCTTCCGCCGTCCGGATCTCGCCCCGCGACCCCGGCGTCAAGCTCGGCGCGTCGCGGTAGTTGGCTTCCAGGTAGTGGAGGATCGCCAAGGAGTCACGCATCACGATGTCGTCGTCGATCAGGATTGGGATCATCGGCCAACCGGCGGCCTCGAGCATCGGCTCTCGATCAGCAGCCATCATCTCCTCGATCTCGTACTCGAGACCCTTGTAATTGAGGGCTACGCGGACCTTTACGGCATTGGGGGATCGATGGAACTCGAGCAGCTTTCGCATGGCAGGCAAAGGTAGCCGAGTCACGTTTTGGTGGCCTCCAACGCTCACGACGGCTAAAATCTCGGCCCCCGAACCGCTGTTCCTGCACGGACTTCAGCCGGCGACGCGATGACCGAGCACCGTCTCACCTTGACCCAACACCTGCTGCGGGAGGTCGAGTCCGGAGTTAGCGGCGGTGATTTCGACGCCATCATCGCCGAGATCGCGACCGCCTGCAAGGAAGCCCGCGCCCAGCTAGCCCAGGTAGGACTTGGCCCGTTGGCCGGAATGCAGGGCGCCATCAACGTCCAGGGCGAGGCCGTCCACAAGCTCGATTGGTTCGCGAACAACCTCTTCGTCAGGCACTTCGAGGGCTCCGGTCTGCTCTGCTCGTTAGTCAGCGAAGAGCTCGAGGAGGTTCACCACTTCGACGATGACTGTCCGAGCGCTGGGTACTCGCTGTACATCGATCCGATGGATGGATCGTCGAATCTCGATGTCGACGGTGCGGTCGGCACGATCTTCTCGCTTCGTCGGAAGGGTTCTGACGAACACCACGACAAGCCGAGCCAAGTGTTCCATCCTGGCACGGAACAGTTGGCCGCCGGTTACGTGCTCTACGGACCACAGACGATGCTCGTCTACGCTGCAGGTGGCGCGGTCCACGGGTTCACGCTCGACACGGCGGTAGGCGAGTTCTTCTTGTCCCATCCGGAGATTCGCATCCCCGAATGCGGCGGCGAGTTCTCCGGTAATCTGTCGCGGTTGGCGGCGTGGAACCCGGCCTTTAAGACCTTTGTCGGGCATCACAGCCACGGCGGTGACGGCGAGCCCTACTCGCTGCGTTATGTCGGCGCATTGGTCGCGGATTTTCACCGCATCCTGCTGCGCGGTGGGGTGTTCTTCTACCCCGGCGATCCCAACAATCCGCAGGGTAAGCTGCGGCTGCTCTACGAGGCCGCGCCGCTGGCCCATTTGGCCGAGGCCGCCGGCGGAGCCGCCACCGACGGCGCCAATCGCATTCTCGAAATCGTCCCCAACGCGTTACATCAGCGCACTCCGCTCGTCATCGGGAGTCGCGACGAAGTCAACGCCATCCAATCGCTGCTGGTCGAAGCGACGGCAGCCGCTTCACCGAAAGGAGCCAGCTCATGAACCCCGAGACAGCCACCATCACGCCCGCTCAGGCCGCTGGCAAAACGACCGCCGTCCCCGGTGGGCGCGTGGAAGAGATCTTGTCGTACTACCCGAGCGACAACGCTGGGACGCGAACCAACATCCGGCGGCTGCTCAACCACGGCCGACTGGGTGGAACGGGAC
>CBDUCI010000046.1:0-12936 GCA_965365605.1 uncultured bacterium | reverse complement strand
GTGGAGTGTGATGCGGGCTCACCCACTGGACGCGTGAGCGAGGAGGCGGCGAGTCGAATCCGTCGCGCCATCCCGGCCAAGACGATGGAGCAGCGCCTCGCTGAGGCCAGAGCGGCGCTGGCCCGACTCGCGCAACACGGCGTCACGACGTTCTTCGACATCACGCCGCCTTACCAGGTCGAGGTCTATCACAGACTACGCGAAACTGGTGAGCTGACCTCTCGCATCAACATGCGCCTGGTGCTCGACACGTGGGACGAGATGCGGGACTCGGGCATTACCGAGGGGTTCGGCGATAAGTGGACCCGGTACCAGGGTCTGAAAGGCTTCGTCGACGGGATCATGGACAACTCCAGCGCCCGCTTCTACAAACCCTACCTGACGACGGGGGTGGTCGGCGAGTGGAGGAATCCGAGCAACACCGGGTACGTGACCGACGACGGCTCGGGCTTTCTGCCCGAGGGGAACATGCGTCGTCTGGTGTTCGCCGCCGACTCGGCCGGCTTCAACCCCCGGGTTCACGCCATCGGGGATGAGGCGATCGACGAGATTCTCGACATTTACGAAGAGGTTCAGCGGGTGAACGGCGAACGCGAAGGGCGGCGCTTCGCGATCATCCACAACCAGGTGATCCGCGGTCCGGAAACCGCCCAGCGAGAAGCGGAGCTTGGGATCATCGCCGAGATGCAGCCCTATCACACCATCGACGACATGCGCTGGATGGAGGAGCGCATCGGCGAGCGCGGCCGGTGGGCCTACGCGTTCAAGACGCTCGATGACGCTGGGGTGCTGCTTTCTTTCGGCAGCGACTGGCCGGGCACAAACGCTGCCTGGTACACATCGAACCCGCTACACGGCATCTATGCTGCGGTGACGCGTCAAACGATTGACGGCACGCCCGAAGGGGGCTGGTTCCCCGAAGAGCGAATCGATGTCGAGACGGCGTTGCGCGCCTACACGGTCAACAACGCGTGGGTCGCGGGAGAGGAGGCGTACAAGGGCAAGTTGCAGCCCGGCTTCCTGGCCGACATCGCCGTGTTGGACCGAAATCCCTTCGAGGTCGAACCGCTCGAGCTCAAGGACATCCTGGTCGTGCTTACCATCGTCGACGGTCGGGTGATCTTCGAGCGCCCTCGCAGTTGAGCTAATCTTAAAGATCGGTTGATCGTTCGCGTTCTACGACGCGACGGTCGATGACTCGCGCTCGGCCGCGGCGACCGCCATCCGCACCTGAATCAGGGTGTCCGGTGTCACCGAGATCGACGAGATCCCGCAGTCGACGAGAAACTGTGGATACTCGTCCGGGTAATCCGACGGAGCCTGGCCACAGATCCCGATCTCGAGATCGCGTGCTCGGAAGGTCTGGACGGCCTGGCGGATCATCGCAGTGACCGCCGGTGAGCGGGCGTCCACCGCATGTGGGTAGTGCGAAAGATCGTCCCGCGAAACTGCATATACCGTCTGCACCAGATCGTTCGATCCGATCGACCCACCGGTTAATGACATTTCCTCGATGAAGCGATCGGCCAGGGTGACGTTGGATGGCAGCTCCACCATGAGAAAAAGCGGGACGCCGGCGTTCGGTGAAAGACCGCGGTCGTCCAGAAACCGTAGGACCTCACGCCCCTCCTCGGGAGAGCGGCAGAACGGCACCATCAGCTGCAGATTGTCGAGCCCCATCTGTTGGCGTACGAACCGCAACGCATCACACTCCATGTCGAACGCCGGTACGAACCGCGGATCGATGTAGCGGGCCGCGCCCCGCCACGCGATCATCGGGTTCTCCTCCGCGGGCTCGAACAGCCGCCCGCCGAGTAACTCGCGGTACTCGTTTGATTTCAGATCCGATAGCCGCACCAGCACCGGACGCGGATAGAAAGCGGCACAGATCAAAGCGATTCCGTACTTGAGCTGATCGACGAAGAATTGCCGCCGATCTGCGTACGCCGGCGTCCGCCGCTCAATCGCCCCGATCAGCGTCATCAGCTCGTGCGGATCCTCGCGTTCGATGCGCTTACGATAGGGCTCGAGTTGTGGGTCGAGTTCGCCGCTCATGCTGTAGCCGCGCAGCTCGTCGTAGAAAAAAAGCGCCAACGGGTGGATCCCAACTTCAGCCGTCAGGATGAACTCCAACCGGGCCAACCCCACTCCATCGCTCGGCAGCATCGCGTCATGCAGTGCCTTTCCCGGAAAGCCTACGTTGAGCTTGATTTTTGTTCGGGTCGGCTCGAGTTCGCCGATCTCGACGCGATCGACGGTGAACGGGTGGATCCCGGCAAAGACATGACCGGTCTGCCCATCCGTGCACGTCCCGGTCACTTCGGAGAGTGGTTCCAGCACGCGGGTCGCGTCCTTGCACCCGACGATCGCCGGGATGCCGAATTCTCGCGCCACGATCGCTGCATGTGACGTGCGACCACCCTTCTCGGTGATGATCAGCGACGCTTCCTTCATCATCGGCTCCCAATCGGGTGTCGTGAGCGTCGTGACGAGCACGTCGCCGGGATCGAACACGTGCTCTTCAATTGGGATGTCTTCGAGCTCGCGCCCGGCCATGATTAGGTTTCGAAGCGCGCGCTTTCGGACGATCACATCGTTGTAGTCGTGATAGACGCGGACCTTGCCGGCCCCGACACGCGTACCAACGGCGTGGCCTTGGAGTAACAGCTTGCCCTCGCGTTTGAGTTCGCCGATCAGCCCTGGCTGCATTCGGTAGGTCTCGAGAACGGCGACACCATCATTGGACGCGTGAACGGTCTCGGGCCGCGCCTGTACGATGAAGAACTCGCCGCTGTAGCCATCCTTTGCCCACTCGATGTCCATCGGCTGGCCGTAATGCTCTTCGATCGTGAGCCCCATCCGAGCCAACGCGATGGCCTCTTCACGCGTCAGCGACCACTGGCGTCTGCGACTCGCCTCCACGTCCACGCTTTCCGTCGCCGTGCCGCCCTGCATCGAGTAGACGAGCTTGCAATCTTTAGCTCCGAGAAACCGGTGCACGACCGGATTGCGTCCCTGCCGCAGTCCCTCTTTCCAGATCAGAACTGCATCCGGCGACACGCTCCCCTGCACGACGAGCTCGCCCAGCCCGTACGACGAACTGATGTGAATCACGTTGGGATTACCTGAGTCCGGATCGAGGGTGAACATGACGCCAGAAGTAGCGATGTCGGAGCGAACCATCTTCATTACCACTACCGAGACGGTGCCAGAGAGCGGATCGATATTGCGCGACAACTGGTAGCCGATCGCGCGCTCGGTAAAGGCGCTTGCGACACATTTCCGCCAGGCTTCCACGAGGCTATCAAAACCTCGGACGTTGAGATACGACTCGTACTGGCCGGCGAACGACGCGACAACCGAGTCCTCATTGGTCGAGGACGAGCGCACTGCGAGATCGACATCGGCGCCGTACTCATCGCAGAGTTGCTGGTAGCCGCGTTTGATGTGATCGGTGATCGTTTCCGGTACCGGTGTCGCGCGTACCAGCGCTCGAGCCAGTTGGGCTCGGTTATGGAGCTCGAGGTCGTCTGCAGGCGGGGTTCCGCCGAGCAAGTCTCGCAATGAGTCCGACAGGCTCTGCTTTCGCTTTGCGCTTTGCGCGAGTTCAGCGGTGGCGTCGTCGGCGACGGCCGACTCCCAAGCCTCGTCGGGTACAGTGCACGCGAGGAACTCGTGATATGTCACGGCGGTGGTGGCGAATCCGTTTGGAACCCGGACGCCGCTGTCGTCCAGCGCCTGATACATCTCGCCCAGCGATGCCGCTTTCCCGCCGACCGCGGATCGGTCGCTGGCATCGATCTCATCAAACCACAGGATACGGTCTTCGCCCAAGCCGCCTCGTCGGTTGAGGAAGGGTGAATTTTACATGCGAGCGTCGGATCGCGCCGGTCCTCGGTGGTGCCACACAGCCGGTCGCTGGTTCGTTCCATGGACAGAAGGCCATGCCATAGGTGCACCACCAACGGAAGGAGATCCGATGACCGAAGTGAGAGCTGCAGGCCTGTCCCTTCTCGTAGGGTTTTTCGTGCTGCAGGCGTGTGAGCAGTCGCCGACGAGCTCACTTGGGCAAATAGGCGATCCCAGCCCGCCGATCGCCCTCTCCGACTCGGAGAAGAAGCTCGACCACATCGCGATTTGCGCACCGACGATGGCGAACTTCCCGACTCCACTGGTTTCTACGAATCCGTACTTCCCGATCACGCCGGGCTACCAGTGGACGCTCGAGGGTGAGGAAGATGGGGAAGAGATTGAAGCGTTGATCACCGTGCTGGATGAAACTCGGCTGATCGATGGGATCTTGGCGCGAGTGATCGAAGAACGCGAGTCGGAGGACGGAGAGGAAGTAGAGATCTCGTGGAACTACTACTCCGTGAACGTCGATGGTGTTGTCTGCTATCGCGGCGAAGATGTCGACGACATCGAAGACGATGAGGTCGTTGCCCACGAGGGCGCGTGGTGCTCGGATGATGCCGAGAACAATGCCGGGATCTTCATGCCGACCGATCCCCAGCCGGGGATGACGTTCCTCCAGGAGGACGCTCCACTCGTTCCAGCACTGGACGGAGCGAAGGTCGTGGCCGCCGGCCCTGGGCCCATCCAGGAAGTCTTCGGCGCCCCGTACGCCGACGCCATTCGTCTACAGGAGTTCACCCTGATCGAGGGCAGAAAGGAAAAGGCGGATGTGAAGTGGTTTGCCTCTGGAACGGGCATCTTGATCGATGGTCCGCTGGTCCTTACCGACTTTACGATGGCTGGGGTCGATCCGGGCGATCCGATCAGCTTGCAGGTCTGCGGAAGCTGAACCTGGGCGCTCGCACCCAAGCCCACCATGGGCAACGACGGGGGCGATACCAACCGCAAATCTCTCAGCCCAGAATGAGCTGGTACTCGGCTTCGTCCGACCAAGCGCCGCGGATCTTCTCCGCTCGGGAGTGGGTCGCTAGGCGCTCGAATCCGAGCGCCTCTAGCAACGCGATCGAGCGTTCGTTCCGGGTGTCCACGCGCGCTAATGCTCGGACTACGCCGTAATGCTTACCGAGGTGGGCCATCATTGCTTTTACCGCTTCGCGCGCAAAGCCTTTTCCCCAATGATCCGCCGTCAATACGTAGGCGATCTGTGCGGAACGATTTGGGTAAACCGTAGCCTGGACGTAGCCAACATATCGGCGGTCAGTCCTGGACCAGAGCGCCCAGTTCAGCCACCCCTCGGAATCGTCGGGTGACCTGCGGTGGGCCAACATTCGGTACCGGTCGCGAAGCGCGGACACACGCACCGGCGGACGTTCAACGATGAACTCGTAGAGGCGCTCGTCCCGAAGTTCCTCGAATAGCGCATCCGCATGTTTCGGTACCAGCGGCTCGAGTCGCAAGCGCTCCGTTTCAAGCGCCTGCATTTTCTCGACCACCTTTTGCTCGGACATCGTTTTAACCTATCGTTGCTGGGCGACCTAAAACAATCAGTTAGAGTGGACTGAACACGTTAGCGTTGAACCTGAGCAAGAGGGGAACCATGAGCATTACGGTGGTGAATGATTACGATTTCAAACCCGACGGCGACGTTGCAGAAGGCAAGGCCGCGGCCGCCGAGCTGGTTGAATACTTCGATGCCAACTTTCCCGAGGTTCAGCTTTCACTGTGGCTGGAAGATGTCGATAATCCGCTCCACCATTATCACATTACTGTGTTTGATTCTGCCGAGGCGTTAGAACGCGTGATCGCGTCTGATGGCATCAAACGTTTCGTCGATCGACTGTTCCCACACATAGCACACAGCACCTACATCTCGCCGAGATGCCACGTCTGGCTGGCAACCGGAACAGGAGTAAAACCGAGGGCTTACTCGAGCTGAATCGAGACCCTGCGTGGCTGGCCACTCTGGTGGTCGGGGTTCTCGATGACGAGGCGGAAATCGGCCGGATGTTTTCCGATGTGCCGTGCGGCTGTCTCGGAAGAACTCTCGCGCATAGAGAATTCAATGAGCGGGAAGCGGGCACGCCAGCTTTCTGATCGGAGGCTTCCGCCTGAGAGCGGGCTCACATCCTCTGCGTCGAAACTGTTTCCGCCCTCATCCACCAGCGCCATGTGGGGGTGCTCCATGATGGAGCCTTCGGTCCTGCCCTTCATGAAGTCGTCAAACGGTTTCTCGTGACGCTCCATGTAGTTCTCGAGCTTGAGGGTCACCGAGATCATCTTGAGTCGAAGGTTGCCATGGTTCTCGATGCGCTCCGTCGCCCGCTCGACCTGGAACGTCCAAGGTCCCATCGTGATTGGCTGCTGAAGCTCGTACTCGTCTCCGTTCGCGCACGCAGCCGCGGTCAGCCCGGCGACGAAAACCGTGATGAGACAGTTATGGAAGCTCCACCACCGCGACATCGAAATCTCCTTTCCGTGGATCTGGGTGCTCTATGCGCAGCTTGTAATCCCGGCTGTCCACCCAGGCCCAGAAAACGACCACCCAGTCGGGTGGCGCGGTGTTTCCGGAGCCGGCTTGAGCCGTGAATTGGTAGATGTCTTTGGGCATCGCCGTCAGCGCTTCGTACTCGAACCCGTCGGAGTCAACCAGAGTCAACCGATCGCTGAGAAAGGCCTCGACGAAGTATCGGCGATCGAATTCCCCGTATTCATCGAGTCCACGCCAGCGAACGAAAACGGCTACCGGCTTCTCGCCTTCCGGTGGCCGGAGGGACCTGAGCGGGGCTCTCGTTCCGCGCACCTCTTTCCACTGCGTCACGGACACGGTGATAATCCCGACGTCAATTTCTTCCCCAAGCGCGTATCGAGCGGAGCGTTCCTCATCAGAGGCGCAGGCCAGCGCTGTCATGATGACAAACCAAAGGAGCCGCCTCTCAGCGGAAACGTGCATAGGCCTGTCGGGCGGCAGCGTGCCGCCTCTGACCCTCCTTGAGATTGTCGTCGTTGGGGTACCCGAGAGCAGACATGTACTGGGCCGCGGCCGTACCGACTTCGCTATTGAACTGTCGCATCGCGCCGTCGGGCCAGCGCTCGACCGTTCGTCCCGCCCCCTCTCTAGCCTCACGCCAAACATCCGCCGTAAAACCAACCTCGCCCATCAGGTGGCGGAGCCGGTCGTAGTACTCCTCCGCTTCGGCGCCGGCCTCTTCATCACCCCTCAGGACGAACCGACGCAAGGGGATTGCGAGGCTGTCGAGAGCGGCCAGGATCTCGCCGGCGCAGGGACTGTAATCCTCGCGCGTAATGCCGATCGTCTTTTCGATAAGACCGTCGCACGCGCTCGGCCTCGACGCCGCCGGTGAGCAGCCGATCGTGAGCATCACGGCGCCGATGATAAGACAGGATACGACCGGGAATGATGCGAACATCGCAGCCTCCAGGTCTTTATATAGACGATCTTCTGCGAATCCGAAAAGGAAAGTTTTCGTGTTTACCGCTGGCCACGTCGTGATCTCGTCAAAAAACGCAGAAGCCGACCGTGCATTCTTCCGGGACGTGCTGGGCTTCAGCTCGGTCGATGCGGGCGACGGCTGGTTGATCTTCGCTTTGCCGCCATCCGAGACTGCGTTTCATCCGTCGGATAAGAACGACATCCACGAGTGCCAAGTCGCTTTCGGTGATCGGCTCGAAACAAGCTGGGGCATACCAACGACGGTCCAGTCGCCGGGCGGTGGGGAGCTGGGCTTGTACGAGCCCAGGCACTCCATGGCCGTTTCGGCTCCATAACCGATTCGTTCACATTCGCTCGAGCACCTATTTGCGCTTGGCTCGATAAAGCCACCCCCGATGTATAGTGGCTTCGTTTTGGACGGTGATGAACGCCGTCGGGTCCCGGCGCTCAATCGTCCGCACCACCCCCGAGATGTCACGCCGTCGGACGACAGCATGCAGAATGCTGACGACGCCCTCGCGACCTCGGCCGCGCTGCTCGGTCACACCGTAACCTCCATCGCGCAGCTCGCGGGCGAGCTCGCGTTGCGAATCCTTTGAAATCGCACGCACAGTGCAGACGCCGAAGGCGAGCTTGCTCTCGACCCACATCCCAACTGCCGTGCCCGTTGCGAACCCGGCAGCGTACCCGAACACATGCAACGGGCTGTCGAGGTTCTTAATTGCCGCCCCTGCAGCGATCAGCCAGATCGTGATCTCGAAGAAGCTCAGCACCGACGCTTTGACGCGCGCCCCGCGTACGATGAACAGGATGCGCATGGTAGATCCCGAAACGTCGATGAGACGCAGGAAGAAGATGATTAGCGGGCCCCAGGGGCCCGCTAGGAGATCTACGATGAATGAGATCGCTTACCCGCTTCTGTACGTTACGCTCACTCGGCGGTCGTCACCGCCTCGGCGAGGACCTGAGTCGCCTCTTCCAGCTCGACACGCGGGCTGTCGGGCACCGTCAGCTCTGTCAACTGCCGGTAGTACTCGCGAGCCGTTTCCATCTCGCCGGCAGCCTGTGCGGCGCGCGCCGCGCCATAAATGCTGTTGAATCGCTCGCGCGCGTGTCCCAACGAGATCTCGTACTCGCGCTGCGCCTCTTGCGCGCGGCCGAGCTCCATCAGCATGTCGCCCAGCTGTTCGTGGACGGGCAGAATGCGACCCGGGCTCAGCGAGCTCTTGTCGGTCTCGTCTTCGAGAGCGGCCGCCGATCGCATCAGCTCGAGTGCCTGCTCGTCGTCGCCTTTCGCCAGCGCCAGCCACGCTTTGGCTTCGAGCTGTAACACCTTGCTGGTGTTGCGGGCCCAGACGTTTGGATGGTCGTAGAGTTCCGCTGCTAACTCGTCGAGCCGTGCGATATCCTGTTCGGCCTTTGCGATCTGACCACTCCGAGCTGCGCCGACCGCGCGCGCCCAGTAGCGCAGCGCGACCAACGCTCGCACCTGGTAGTCGCCTCCGGCTTGCTCGGCTTCCACGGGCGGAGGCAACGACGCGGCGTCTTCCCAGCGACGTCGCTCGAGCGTGTACCGTGCCGACACGGCGCCTCCGTTGTACGCGACCACGCCGTTCTCCCAGTTCAGGTCCGCGATCGAGTTGATGTGGTCGAGCACCTCGCGGGCTTTTTCGTCGCGGCCTTGCTGCAAGTATGCGTAGGCGAGGTAGTCGAGGGCGTGCATCTCGGCCAGTTGGGCTTGCGCCAACGCGCCCGTTCGCTTGCCGCGTTCGCGCGCCGCCTCGGCCGAAAGCGTGTTGGCGTGGATCGACTCGTCCCACATCCCGACCTGCGTAAAGATGTGCGACGACATGTGGAGCGCGTGGGGGAGCGCGGATGCGATCTCTAGATAGCGGTGTGCGGCTTCGACCGCTTTGTCGGACAGCGGTGGGTAGTCGTAGCTATGAATGATGTAGTGGACCAATCCCGGGTGGTTGGGCATGTCCGCCCATAGCTCTTCCGCCCGACTGCCGGTCCGTTTCTGCACGGCGTATGTCTTATCCGTCGGATCGGCGTTGCTCAGGATCGCCACCACGTAGAAGATCTCGGCCTCCACGTCGTCCGGTGCGACGGCGTGCACATTGGCCATGGCATCTTCGTAGATGCGCGCTCGTGTGCGATGGTCGAGCGTCTCGTAATCACGATAGAAAGCGCTGATCGCCTCGATGTAGGCTTGCTCGCGCTCGGTAGAGGCCAGGCTTTGAGCCGTCGCAGCCGCGGCGCTTCCGTTTTCGAGGTCGCTCTGGCTCGGCGGTGCCCAGAGCGGGTGGTAGTACGTCATCGCCACGCCCCAGTGGGCCATCGCGCACATTTTGTCTCGGTCGGCGATCGAGGAGAACACACCGCGCGATTCTTCGAACTCGAACGAGTGCAGTAGCGCAACGGCGCGATTGAAATCGGCTTGAACGTCGTCCACGCACGAGGTTTTGAAGCTCACCTCGCCCAATTGGTCGGTGGACACCTGGGCCACTGCAGCAGCCGGAAGTGCCAGAAAGAAGCTTAGTAGTAGAGTCTGAAGACGCGAGTGCATCTGGTCTCCTTGGTTGTTGCTTATCGATGAACAACACTGAAAGTAGGCGATAAATCGTACGCAGTTTGGCAGTTGCTTGCCATTGTCGTTGTTAACACTGGTCATACCGCACCCACAGACTGTTAGAATGAGGTCGCCATGACGAAGTCCGACGCCCCGTCGCTCCATCGTGTCCTGCGGATCCGCGATGGAATGGCGGTCACCGTTGGCATCGTCATCGGTGCTGGAATCCTGCGCACACCGGGCCTGATCGCGGGATACCTGGGCGATGCGTGGTTGATCCTCGGGGTGTGGGTGTTGGGTGGCGTTGTGGCCGGCTTGAGCACTCTGGTGCTCTCTGAGATGGCGGCGGCGCTTCCGGAAGCCGGCGGGAAATACGTCTACGCCCATCACGCCTGGGGTCCGACGATGGGGTTTCTGGCCGGTTGGTCGGAGCTCCTGGTGACGCGCGCCTTTTCGGGTGCGTCCAAAGCGGTCGTCATCGCCGAGTACATCCGGATCTTGGCCGGACAGGGTTCGGTTCCGATCCTCGCCGGTGGCGTCGTCCTCGCGTACTTCTTCCTCCATACCCGCGGGCTCGAGACGAGCACGGTCTTCCAGAACGTCACCACGACGATCAAGGTCGGGGTCATTCTCCTGATCGCGGCGGCGGGAATCTGGGCCGGGGACATGGCCGGTTTCGCCGGTGGCGTGAGTGGGCTGACTGAAACCGAGTTCGGGTTGCTGGGGTTCGCGCTCGCGTATCAGTCGGTGTCGTTCGCCTACTATGGATGGGAAGACGCGGCCAAGATGGCCGAGGAAGTAAAGAATCCCGGGTGGGCGCTGCCGCGAATCCTGCTCGGTGGTGCTTTGGCGGTGATGATCCTGTACCTGCTGATCAACGTCGCTTTTCTGTCCGCGTTGACCCCGGCCGAGATGGCCGGGTCGGAGCTGGTTGCGAGCGACGCCGTCGCCTTCGTCTTTGGCGACATGGCGGGGACGGCGGTCGTCGTGGCGAGCCTGCTAATCCTTCTGAGCAGCATCAACGTGAACTTCTTAGGGATGCCACGCGTCGCGTACGGACTTTCGCAACACGGACTCGCGTTTAAGGCGTTGGCCCGCGTCGATCATCGTGGCACGCCCCGCAACGCGCTGATCCTCATCTCGATCTGGATCGGAATCCTGGCGCTTTCGGGTGCGTTTGAATTGATCATCCGGTTCATGATGATGATCGCGATCACGGTGGACGCGATGGTGCTGACGGGATACTTCCGGCTGCGAAAGATGCGGCCCGACCTAAAACGCCCATTCAAGGTGCCCGGCCACCCCTGGATCCCAGCGCTAACGGTTGTGCTCTACCTGGCGATCCTGGTAGTACTGGTGGGGACGCAGCCCGCCCTGGCGCTGGGAGGCGGCGCGATGATCGGTGGGATGGTACTGGCCGGGTGGATCACATCCCGGGCTGCTTCGTCATGACTGTTCTCGAGACGGATCGACTCGCCCTGCGTCACTTTGAGCCTGGAGACGTGGAAGCGTACGAGTCGCTATGAACGATGGCGGGGAATGCCCCAACCCCCGGACCAGGGGCACCCGCAGGGGATTTGCCTGAAGAGCCTAGGTTCTTAGCTGAGGCTCGACAGCGAAAGATATGACCATGCCACGAGCGCAGCGAAAAACGCCACAAACATCTCCAAGATGCGCCACATGCTAAATTTCTTATCCACGTTAACCTCCTTTCAACCCGTGATTCTGGTGCCTTCAACTTCCCTTGTATATCTGCAAAACCGCGAATTTTCAACTACGAATCCTGTTCAACCACCCGCCATATGAGACTTAATATGTGTAAAGATGCTCGTATTGTTTCCGAGGTGCAGCTTGCGGAGTCCCTCGATATGTCGCTCGGCGATCTCCTTGAGGGGATCGTGCTGGCCTCGTTCGAAGGCAACTCACCGTTTGTGGCGTCGACGCGCGAGAAGATCGAGCAGCTCAAGGAAGTCTACGGGATGGAGTACGGTGCCGAGGCCAGCCACCGCATGATCGACGAAGAGGAGAGCTAGTCGGACCGGTCTCGTTTTCGTGGCTGGCGTGGCCGTGATCGCTGGAATGAACGATCCTAGGACAGCCAGCGTCTTCGACAAGACATTGTGCCTTTGTGTCCCCAGTCAGGAGAACATCGATGAAGATTTTGATGCCAGCGCTTGCAGCTTTTCTATTGATGGTTTCAATAACGCCGGTTTTTAGTCAGACGGCTGACGTTCGGCCCGAAGACGTCGCCTCACCCGAGGCGATTGTGCTCGCGGCCTATGATGCGCTGGCGCGCGAGCCAGGTGAAGACTTCGACTGGGATCGCTTCCGCGGTCTGTTCCTGCCGGGAGCGCTCATGATCCCGAGTACCGAGCAGCGGGGCGGTTCGTTCGATGTCCTGACGGTGCAGGGGTTCATCGATTGGATCGATAACTGGGTCGCGGAGAACAACCCGATCGGCGGACCCGACGATCAGGGCTTTCAGGAAGAGGAGATCGCCACCGTCATCGAGCAGTTCGGCGACATCGCCCAGGCGTTCAGTACGTACCAGAAGCACCTGTGGGATCAGGACGAGATCCTGGGCCGCGGGATCAACAGCTTCCAGCTCGTCTACAACGATGGGCGCTGGTGGATCGCCGGCATCGCTTGGGACGAGGAGGTCGGCGCGGGACCGCTACCGGAGAAATACCTGCCGTAGAGGGTTAGTTATCCCCAGCCGCGGCGTTCTCAGGCCAGCGGAACTTGAGCGCGAAGTGGTCGAGTTGATTGCGGTTGTCCCACTGCGCGCCCTCGTAGGTGTCGTTCGGGTTTGCCAGTAGATCCGTCGAGTCAACGAGCTCAAAGCCGGCTGCCGTCGTCTCCTCGATGACCGTCTCCTCGGCGATCCGATGGCCCTCCTCATCACGCCCCTCAGGGGTGCGCGCGTCGATAACCACGAACAAGCCACCCGGTTTGAGCGAACGGGCGACGTGATCGAGGAACGCAGGCACTTCCTCCG
>CBDUCI010000045.1:0-13149 GCA_965365605.1 uncultured bacterium | reverse complement strand
AAACCAACACGGCGGTTGCGACACCCAGCCACTTGCTCACGAAGACCTGCGACGCGGTGACCGGCTGTGCCAAGATGTAGTCGAGTGTTCCGGTCTCGCGTTCCGCTGAGATCGCGACCACGGCTGGAATGATCGCCATCAGCGGCACAAAAACGAGCGCTAGGTGCATCAGACCAGCCAATGAGCGAGCGAAGCCCCGGTATCCGAGAACCATGACATCGGCCTGGCCAAACAACATGAGCAGAAGGCCTGCGCTCGCGAACACCACCGCGTTGACGACAAACCAGTACCGATGGATCGCGTCTCGGATCTCTCGGCGTACGAGCGGCCCGATCATTGGTCGCCGCCAGGCTGATCGGCGACCGTCAAGAATCGCTTGACGACCTGCTCGAGCTCCGCGCCGCCGATGCCCGCACGAGTGTCGGTCCCGTTGGACTCACCCAGCGGGCCATCGAATACGATCCCACCTCGATGCAAGATGATCAGCCGCTCGGCGATTGACTCCGCCTCTTCCAAGCGATGCGTAGCCAGCACCATGCACCGATCGCCATTGATGTCCGCCAAGTGTTCGATGAACTCCCGCCTGGAGCTAGGGTCGAGACCCGCGGTCGGTTCGTCCAGCAATAGGACCGCGGAATTTGCCGCCAGCGCTAGCGCCAGATACGCTTTCTGCAACATCCCGCCCGAGAGTTGTCGCATCGGCTTGTCGCCGTACACATCCAGAGCGAGCCCAAGATCCGACAACCGCGAGGCGACGCTGGCTGGCTCGACTCCGCGCATAGCACCGAACAAGTCCAGGAAAGCGCTCAGAGAAAGATCGAAGATCGGTGGCATCTGAGGGACATACGCCAGACGCTGCCGTGCCGCGCGACCACTTGATTTGACGTCCAGACCGTCGATGATGAGTCGGCCCTCGAAGTCGACCAACCCCAGCATGCACTTGAGCAAGGTCGTCTTCCCCGCACCGTTGGACCCGAACACAGCAACGCGTTCTCCGTCGCCGATCTCGAGATCGATCGCCTCCAGAATGGTGTGTCTCCCGTACCGTTTGGTGAGCTGATCAGCTTGGATCATCGGTCATGACCTCGATCCGCGATGACACCCCATATCAGCAGCATGGCACCGAGCGTCATGGCGGCTACGAGCACGCTCCAGCGGCCACTGGCAACATCCTCCCGGCTGATCCCTACTGGCTGTTCGGTCGTCGCCGCTCGCCATGGATCGAGCGCCAATGCGCTCAATCTCGGCGTACTGTCCACGACCATCGGAATCGGTCGAAGCAGCGGGAAAAACCGCATCGCCCGATCGAGCATCGACAAGGCCGGGCTTCCAGAAAAGAACCGCAAGTCCGGGTGTCGGCTCAGCAGCTCATCCGAGAAACGTACGTGCGAAAACGGGGTGTCTCCGATACCGTCTCCGTCTTCGTCAAATCCGACGTACTCACTCCAGTAGTTCTGGGCCCATTCGTTCTGTGCGACCTGTTCCCGGGCCCCGCCGGCGACGCCCACCGGCCGACCATTAGCAGAAAACGCGTTGTCAACGAAAGAATTGTTGGCCACCGCGGGTAGCAACCGAACGGCCATTCCGTTGTACGCAAACGCATTGTCCCGGAATTCGTTGGGCATGTTCGCGCTACGCGGCGAGTTGTCGAGGTGAACACCGACCGCGTTCTTTAGTATCAAGTTGTTGCTCACCCAAACATGATCGGCGTCCTTGAGCCCCAGCCCCATGCCGGTCGCTCCCCGGGCCCCAGCGAATACGTTCCCGCGCAGTTGGAGATGCGTGGAGTACATCAGGAACGCCCCCACCTGGTTGCCGGCCAGCCAGTTGTCCTCGACCGTGCTGTGATTGCTGTACATGTAGTGAAGCCCGTAGCGCCCGTCGAAAACCCGGTTGCCGCGCATCGACAGGCTATCAGAGAAGTAGACCACCACATCGCGGGCTTGGTGCACGTCGTTGTCGAGAACCTGGGTCCCAGCGCTATACCAAAGGCGAATGCCATCCCCACGTCGGGCCAAGGCGAGCGGTTTGCCGACAACGCGGTTGTCGGCAATCAGTGACCCCGGAGCTTGCTTGACGTAGACGCCGTAGAGCACGTCTTCGAACTGGTTATCGACGATCTGCGACGGTCCGGCGCGCACCATGAGGCCCGAGTCCTCGCGGTCACCGTCATCACCCGAACTCCGGATGACGAAGCCCGAGATCGAGATCGGTGCCAGCGCTTCGATTACGTGGCCGTGACCGCCGCCATCGATGGTTGGCCACTCCTGGCCGACCAGGACAACCGGTCGATCGATGACGAGCTGCTCCCGATAGTGACCACGAGCGACGCGGATCGTGTCGCCCGGACTGGCCGCCACGAGAGCCTCTGTGATTGTCGAGAACGAAGAATCGGGCCCGACCCGCAAGTCTTGGCTGGCCGATAGAAGGGTCGGCCATAGGAGCACCAACAGCAACGTCCGCATGGAAGCGATCCTCAACTCGCCGCGCGTCGCCGCCGTACTAGCTCGTAGATCAAGATGATGGGTCCCAGCGCTCCGGCGATCAGCATGATCATCCCACCGGCGGCCGGATAGCTAGTGACCTCGAACTGCCCGATGCTCGTGACACCGAGAAACTTTGGCGTGAACGGATCGATCGTGAGCGGCGCCCCCGAGGCCAATCCCTGACCAAACCGCGTTAGCCAGGTCTGAAAATCGAACATCATCACCGCGCCAAACACCGCGAAGTCGATGTAGCCGATGGCAGCGATTGGCATTCGTCCAACCAGTGCGGCCAAGACCGCAAAACCCAGAAACCGGAGGATGAAGAACGGAATAAAGATGAACTCGCGAAACTCGTCCGGCTCGATCTCCGCCATCCCGATGTAGTGATTCAGGATGTTGATCTCATGTAGATCGCCGGTCAGTTCGTTTGAGTAGATCTTGAGCTCCAACCCTTGCGGGTACTGCGGAGCCTTGAGGCCGATGTTCCATACCGGCAGAAAGAGACACGGAATCAGCGCTAGCGCCACCACCAACAGGGCCACCCGGCTGACCCGTGAGATGTCGCCCCGGAAGAACTCCGTTAAACCGCTCAAACCACGCCTGCGACCTCGGCGCGAACGAGCGCGGAGGCCGTTCCGAGAACCCTCCCCAAGTGGATCAGGATATCATCCAGCGAGACCACGCCGATGAGCTCGTCCTCATCGTCGACGATCGGAATGCGCCGAACACCGTGCGCCTCCATGCGTTCGAGACATTGCTCGACATCGACGTTAGCCGAAAGGCAAAGCGGCATGCGTGTCATGACCGACGATACGGGCGCCTCCAGCGAACCGTGCCCGTCAGCACCGAGACGTAATACGATGTCTCGATCCGTCAGAATGCCTACCACTTTCCTTCTGTCGACGACGACGACTGAGCCGACGTCCCGATCCTTCATGATTTGAGCTGCGTCAGCAACCGTGTCGTTCTGACCGACGGTAGCCGCGGAACGTGTGATAAGGTTCTCGATAAGCATCTCAAACCCTCCTTTTTTCTACTCCACCAGCAGGTACCCCGCCATCTCGAGGTGAAGCGCAGAGCAAAACTCGGTGCAGTAGAACGGGAAAACACCAGCCCGATCGGCGACGAACCGAACGGTCTGCGTCTCCCCAGGTTCGAGGCTCAGATTCACGTTGTATTTGTCGATCGCGAATCCGTGCGTCGCATCTTGAGCTAGCTCAATGTTGGTGATGTGCAACACTACCTCGTCCCCCCTGTTCACGGTAATGTGCTCGGGGGTGAAATGACTGCGGATGGCGGTCATGAACACGTGTACCTCGTTACCGCGGCGCTCGATCCGCTCATCGCCGGCGACCGGAGCTCCTTCTGCCTTGGTCATGGTGAGTGGATCCCAGCCGACCTCCGGATACGTGGTCCAGACGTTGAGCTTGTCGGCCTTGATGATCTGCGCGTAATGCGGCTCGCCTATCCCGATCGGCGAGTCGTAAAGCAGAGACATCTCCGGACCGCTGATATCGACGAGCTGAAAGTTCTGTGGGTGCAACGGTCCGACCGGATGGAAACGATCGATGGCCCACTTGTTGAGCGATACTAGATAGCCACCGTCAGGCGATTTGGTATCGCCCTCGGCCGTAGCGATGTGCCCGACGTTGTAGTGAACTTCCTGCTTCTCGAGCAACTCCATGGTCTCGTAGTTCCACTTGGCGACCGCCGACTCGAGGAAAAGGCTGGTAAACGCGATTCCATCCGGCGCGTACTGCGTGTGGAGCGGTCCTAGTCCCAGCTCCACCTGGCCCTCGATCACGGCGTCGAAGTCGAGGATCGGGACCCCGTACTCGTCTTCGCCGGAGAACTGGCTGTTGGCGATGGCATCTTGGATCTTCTCCCACGAGTAGACGGTGGCGTGAGGATCCAGCTTGCCACTGACGACCATCTTCATGCCATCTGGCGTCACGTCGATCCCGTGCGGGCTCTTGGGCTCGGGAACGAAATACAGCAACCCTTCGGAAACGGCGGTCGCCATCGGGATTACGCGGCGGCCTTGGATCGTAACCGTCTTGCCCGGTTGAGCGGCCACCCCGGCTGCCTTCTCCCAGTTGATGATCGCGAGGTAATCCATATCGTTCTGTGAGGCTCCAGCCTCGAACGGTGGATTGCCGGACTCGATCCCGCCCGTCGCCATCTCGGTGTTGAATGAGTTGAGGAACATCCAGCCGGCCGACGGACCCTTGCCCGCATCGGATAGATCCTGCCAGTACGGGGGCAGCTCGATCGAGAACGACTGATCGACGTCGATCCGGCCGCGCTCGCGATCGAACTTGAACAGCGTCACCGCGCCACGGTACTTGTCCTTGTACTCGTCGAGACCGGCATAGCTGCCGTCGAGCGGCGCTGCGTACTGTGCCGCTTCGATCACGTACTCGGTGTTCGGCGTGACGAAGGCGCCACCGTGGTTAGAACCCATCAGCGGGTCGGTCACGATCTGTTTGGTTTCCATGTCGCGGAGGTCAATCACCGCGATCCTAGGATTCGCTTTGTCGTTGATAAACAGGAACTGTCCGTCGTAGTCGCCATCGGTTTCGGACAACGCGGGGTGGTGCGTGTCGCCCCACTTGATCTCGTGGCCCGACATCTCGCCGGACGCCATCAGTTCTTCGTGTTCTTCAGCGCCATACCCGTACCCCTGCCAGGGCTCGGGCGTGAAGACCCCAATGACTTTGAGTAGTCGCATCGAAGGTATCCCGATGACCAAAACCTGACCCGAGTGCCCACCCGATGAGAACATGAGATACTCGTCCATGCGGCCAGTCGGGACGTACGTCTTGGCGGCAGCCAACACATCGGCCTCACTCAGCTCGCGGGCCTCTGCGACACCGCCCACGGACGCTGTGTCAACGCCAGCACGGCACGCGGTCAGGCCTGCAAGAGCCACCGCGACGAGGACCGATGCGAGGTGGAACCGACTACCGATCCGCTTCATTGGCTGTCTCCTTCCACGCCTTTGGACGATTCCAATCGGACGTGTTCCCATAGAGGCACGACCTCGTCCTGAGCGACGTTCATGTTCGTCATTGGGGTTGCATACTCGGCGAATAGTTGCCGAGCCTCGGGATCATTTTGAATCATCGAATCGGGGTGCATGACCATGTGGTAGAACCACTCGAACTCTCGCCGATCGGTGACACCCACGAGGTCAGGTCCAACCAGTCGCCCACCACCGATCGTATGGCACGCCACGCAGCCGCGCTCTTTGAACAGTTGTGCCCCCCTGGATGCCAGTTGCTCGTCGATCGGTCCCTGCGGCGCGCGGACGGGTAGACCCGCGGTCTCCGCCACCGCGGCCGAATCCCCTGCCGATGGGCCGGGTTGCTCTTCGGTTTCAGCCGTTCCGCACGCCGCTAGGGACAGGGACCCGATGATCAGCAGCACCAGGCCACCCAATGCTATTGTCTGTTTTCGCATGCCGGTTGGTATCGTAGCGAGACTCTTCGCCGACGTCTGTCGGGAGGGTCCTAAGTGAGCATGTGGAGAAACACGGGCCGCGCTTGCGGGGAGTTTCCCCACAGACCCTCAGTGGACTTTCAGCAAACCCGTCCGGAGCGCGAAACGCACCAGCTCGGAGCGGTGTGCAATCTCCAGTTTCCGCATCACTCGTGACCGATACGTGTCGACCGTCTTTGGGGAGACCCCCAGCCGACCGCCGATCTCGACCGCGGTAAACCCCTCCGCTGTCAAGGTCAGGACCTCCCGCTCGCGGCGGCTCAGTCGCTTGAGCTCGCTGGCCGCCGGTTGTTCGGCCCGGCGCACGTATCGGTCCACGATGTATGTACTTGCTTCAGGCGGCATGTAGGCACCTCCCTGCGCCACCACCCGCAGTCCCTCGACCAGCTCCCGATCGGCCCTGGTCTTGGTGAGATAGCCGCTAGCACCGGCTTCGATCACGGGACCGAGGTGCTCTTGTTCAGAGTGCATCGTGAGCACGATCACTTTGCAGCCGGTGTCCAGCGCGCGAATCCTCCGCGTCGCCTCCAGTCCACCGATTCCGGGCATCGACAGATCCATAACGACCACGTTCGGTTTCCGTTCCGGAACGAGGTCGATCGCTTGCTCCCCGCAGGAGGCCTCGCCGACGACGGTGATGTCGGGTTCAGCATCCAGCAGCGAACGAAGCCCTGCCCGCAGGACGGCGTGATCGTCCACGAGAAGAACGCTGATCATACACTCGATGCTACTGGGACTTAGCTGGCTTGTCTGTCGGGTGAGGGCGTAACTCCGAGTGGGGAAAGTCCGCACATCGGGGTGGGAGGGGGCTAGAGGTTCTTCAGCAGCCCCACGTTGAGCGCAAAACGGACCAATTCCGACCGATGGGAGAGCTCGAGCTTTTCCATGATCCGCGACCGGTAGGTGTCCACCGTCTTGGGGGAGATAAAGAGCTTTTCGCCGATCTCACGCGAGCTGTACCCCTCGGCGGTCAAAGCCAAGACCTCCTGCTCGCGCAACGTCAGTCGTTCCAACGCGCCGGGTTCTCCTTCCGATGCCATCTTGTACTCGCGCAGCAGACGACTGGTGGCGCTGGGCGGAAGAAAGACTTCACCCCGTGACACGACGCGGATCGCCTTGACCAAATCCTGATCGGCACTGGTTTTGGTCAGGTAGCCGTTCGCGCCGGCTTCGAGTACCGGCACCAAGTGATCCTCCTCGGCGTGCATCGTCAAGACGAGAACCTTGGTATCGAGCTCGAGGGCGGCGATTCGACGGGTGGCTTCGAGACCGCCCGAACCGGGCATCGACAGGTCCATCACGACGACGTCCGGATGCAGGGTCTGCGCTCCTGTGACGGCTTCGTCTCCGGTGGCCGCGTGGCCCACGACCTCCATGTCCGATTCCGCCGAGAGCAGCGACTCCAGACCCGCCCTGAGAATCGCATGGTCGTCGGCGATAAGGACCTTAATCAGGTTGGTCACCGTCACCTCCCGTTCTGATCGATGGTATCACTACCCGAACTCTGGTCCCAGCGCCAGGATGGCTCTCGATCGCTAGCTCCCCGCCGGCGTTCCTGGCACGCTCCCGCATGCCGATGATCCCGAGCCCCCGCAGACCGACCCGGGCCGGGTCGAACCCCCGGCCGTCGTCCTCGATTATGGCCGAGATCCCCGCCGGGCCGGTGTGGATACGAACCACCACGGCCGCCGCTTGGGAGTGCCGCATGGCGTTGGCGAGAGCTTCCTGCACCACCCTGTACAGCGCCAGCTCGGTATCACGATTCAAGCGCGGCGCGCCCGGACCGCGCTCGATTTCCACCTTAACCGTCAGCTCTCCGGAGTCACGCAACGAGCGCACGTGGGCTTGAATCGCCGCGACGACACCCACTTCGTCCAAGGCCGGCGGTCGCAAACCGCGCGCGATCCGTCGTACCGCCTCCGCGCATTCCTGGATTTCGTCGCGCATCCCCTCCATCAGACCCTCTCGCTCGTCCCGGTCCGGAGCTTGGCGCGCGAGACGCAAGCGGACCATTAGCGCTGCCAACCGCTGCGCCATGTCGTCGTGCAGCTCGAGTGCGATCCGCTCGCGCTCCTCCTCGGCCGCCCTCAGCGCCGATACGCCCCACTCGCGCAGACGATTGCGCTCAGTCACGTCACGCACCGCGGCGATGATGAGGACCTCCCCGTCGATCCGGACCGGACTCAGGCTGATGTCGACGGGAATCATGGCGCCGCTCTTGTGCTGACCGCTGATCTCCAAACCGACACCGATCGGCCGTGGGGTTGGTGCCTCCGTATAGGTCGCCCGAATCTGGCGGTGCTCATCCCGCACCTCGAGCGGCACGAGCGCCTCTATGTCGCGCCCCAAGAGCTCTTCGGGGTCGTACCCGAACAGCTCCTCGACGCGCGCGTTGAGAGCCTTGATGCACCCCTCTTGGTCGACCACGATCAGGGCGTCAGGGGCAGCATCAAACACGACCCTCAGCGCCTCCGCAGTCAGGCTCTCACTCTTCGGGCTTCCTACGGTCTCCACGACGAGGCGACTCCTCCGAGAATAGATATACTCGACACCATGAAGGTCCAATCGAGCCGGGCTAACGACAAAAACGTCGCGCTTCTGAACGATCTTTACCAGTTCGCTATCGGCCTCCACCCTTTTTGGGGTCGGACGTGGCCCGTCGCACCCGAATCAGACAGGGGCGAAGCGACTTGAACGAACGAAACGACTACCACATGGACCCCGACGCCTTCCGCCGCCACGGTCGCGAGGTCGTCGACTGGATCGCTGACTACTTCGAGCGGATCGACACGTTTCCGGTCCGATCCAGCGTGGAGCCGGGCGAGATTCGCGCCAAGCTCCCAACAAAGCCGCCCCAGACCGGTGAGTCGTTCGGCGCGGTGCTCCGTGATCTCGACGAGATCATTCTGCCCGGCATTACGCACTGGCAGTCGCCCAACTTTTTCGCCTACTGGCCGGCCAATAGCTCGGGTCCGGCGGTATTGGGCGAGCTCCTTTCGGCGGGGTTGGCGGTGCAGGGCATGTCTTGGCACACCAGCCCGGCGTGCACCGAGCTCGAGACCCACGTGCTCGACTGGATGCTCGACATGCTCGGGCTCCCGGAGCGGTTTCGTTCCTCGTCGGCGGGCGGCGGCGTGATCCAGGACACGGCGTCGAGTGCTACCCTTTGCGCGCTCCTCGCGGCGCGCGAGCGGACCACCGATTTTGCGACCGATCGCGAAGGATGCAACCGATCGTTGGTCGCTTACGGCTCGAACCAAGCCCATTCGTCGGTCGAGAAAGCGGTTCGAATCGCAGGATTGGGAAGCGAGCAGCTCAGGCTGATCGACGTCGACGACCAGTTCGCGATGGACCCATCGGCCCTCGAGCGCACCATTGAGAGCGATCTCCAAGCCGGCCTCACGCCGTGCTTTGTTACCGCGACGGTTGGGACGACGTCGTCGGGCGCCATCGATCCCGTGCGTGCAATCGGTGAGATCGCCAAGCGCCACAACCTCTGGCTCCACGTCGACGCGGCGATGAGCGGCACCGCGGCGCTCTGCCCCGAGCTCCGATTTGTACACGACGGCGTCGAACTGGCGGATAGCTACTGTGTCAACCCGCACAAATGGATGTTCACGAATTTTGATTGTGACTGCTTCTACGTGGCCGATCGGGCGACGCTCGTCCGAACGCTGAGCGTGCTGCCCGATTACTTGCGAAACCGGGCCACCGAATCGGGAGCGGTGATCGACTACCGGGATTGGCATATCCCGCTCGGACGCCGGTTTCGGGCGCTCAAGCTGTGGCTGGTGATACGCCATTACGGCGTCGAAGGGTTGCGACACCACGTGCGGCGCCACGTCGAGCTGGCCGAGATGTTCGCCGGCTGGGTTGATACCGATCCCGACTTCGAGCTGGTTACACCGGTGACACTGAACCTGGTGTGCTTCCGACACCACGGGGGCGACGCGACCAACCAGGCGATCAACGAGCGCGTCAACGACTCTGGAAAGCTCTTCCTGACTCACACCCGGCTAGACGGTCAGCTCGTGTTGCGGTTAGCGATCGGTCAGACGCACACCGAGCACCGTCACGTCGAGGCCGCGTGGGATGTGATCCGGACAGTGGCAGCCGACGTCGCTCGCGAGTGAGCGGTCGCGCCATTGGATGTTTGGTGGCAGCTTTGCTATGCGGCTGCGGGAACCGCGAGACGACTCCGACACCACCGCCGGGCATGATCGTCATCGACGGTGGCACGTACCGAGTCGGGAGCGACCATAGTGAGCGCGAGCTCGGATACCAGCTCTCACCCCCGGTGGTCCGGGAGCAGCGGTGGTACGACGCCTGGGAGGCCCCACCGCGCGAGGTGCGCCTCGAGCGGTTCGCGATCGACCGCGCACCCGTCACGCAAACCGAGTACGCCGCGTTTGTGGCCGCGACCGGTCGCGAACCACCGAGCATCGACTCACTAGCCTATCTGACGCAGGGCTTTCTGGTACACCCGTTTGACGAAGTCCGTCCCTACCTGTGGCGGGACCGTCAACCCCCGCTACGACTCGCCGATCACCCAGTCGTGCTGGTCGATCGTCGCGACGGGGAAGCGTTTTGTGTGTGGCGCGGTGCGCGCACCGGTCACCGTGTACGGTTGCCGACTGACACCGAGTGGGAGGCGGCTTGTCGTGGTCCGGCTGCACGCTTGTTCCCGTGGGGGGACCGGTGGGCCGACGGACGGATCCAAGCCGACACGACCGGCACAGCCCCGGTCGGCGATCATCCCGAAGGCGCGACACCGGCCGGTGTGCTCGATCTTGCGGGCAACGTTTTCGAGTGGACCGACGCTTTGATGCCCAACGGCAACCCGGTGCTCAAGGGGTGCGCCTGGGACGACTCGCCGGGAACGTGTCGGTGCGCATTTCGCCACGGACGACCGGTGACATCCAAGCACATTCTGATAGGATTTCGATGCGCGGCGGATCTCTGACCGCGCTGAGGTGCGGTTACTCGACCTCCACTCCGTGCCAGAACGCGACGTGATCCTTTATCTGGCTGGCCTTTGGCTTCGGGTCGGGATAGAACCAGGCTGCATCGGCGTTGAGCTCGCCGTTCACCATCACGTGGTAGTAGCTCGCCTTCCCCTTCCAGGGGCATGTCGTCTGGGTCTGACTCTCTTGTAGGTAGTCGCGATTCACCGCCTCCGGGGGGAAGTAGTGATTCCCCTCGACGACGACCGTCTCCTCGCTCTCGGCGATAACCTCACCATTCCATATCGCTTTCGGCATGACCCGTCCTCCTCATCTCGCTGTCGCTAATATCGTGACCTTTCTATCGGGTACGAATCCCGGGCCGGCTCCATTCCGCTCCCCGTGCCAACACTAGAGACCGACTCGCTGAGGCGCTAGGTCAGAAAGAACTTGATGCCGGCGATCACCAGAACCACCGCCAGGAGCCGTCGGATCGTGGCGCCCCGGAACGGGCCGCTGCCGAGCCGTGCTCCGATCGTACCGCCCACCGCTGCAACCACCACCAGCGGCCACAACCCCGGCGGGAGACCCCCCGCTACGATCGTGCGCGCCGTCAGGCCGGCGATCGAGTTGACAAGGATGAACGCCGCTGACGCGGCTGCGGTTTCCTTGGCCCCCGCCCACCCCACCGCTAACAGCAACGGGCTCAGGAAGATGCCGCCTCCGACGCCGGTCAATCCGGCCAGCAACCCCAGCGCCCCGCCCACCGGTAGAGCCACACCCACGAGCGGCGGCTTGACGCCCGGGTCCGGCGCGTTGGCTGCCGTTCGCGCCAGCTGGTACGCGGCCACGATCAGCACCGCGCCCACGATCCACCGATAGACGGGATCCTCGAGCGTCAGCGCCCCGCCGACGGCCGCCGCCGGGATCGACGCCAACGCGAACGGGAGGAACAGACGCCATGAGAAGTACCCCGCCCGTGCGAAATGAAAAACCGCCAGCGACGACACCACGATGTTGAGCGCCAGAGCTGTCGGCCGCATCGCCAGCGGCGCCACGCCAAACAGCGCCATCACAGCGAGGTAGCCCGAAGCACCGCCGTGGCCGACCGTCGAGTACAGGATCGCAATCGCGAGTATCGCGAGCGCCAGACCCCAAGTTTCAGGCATCATTCAGTCTCGACGACGCGAATCGCAGTCACCAAGTCGCCGGTTCCAGCGTGGCATGTCGGTTTGTGGCTTGTCCGAAGTTTCCAGAGATCGCGAGCGTTATCGCCAGCAAAGGCAGCGCGCGCATCAAGCGACGACCCTAGCCGACTGCGGCGCCTTTCAACTCCTTGACCATCGACTCGACGATCTCACGCGCGTCGCCGAACACCATCATCGTGTTCTCGCGGTAGAAGAGCGGGTTGTCGATACCCGAGAAACCCGGGTTCAGGCTCCGTTTGACGACCATTACCGTGCGCGACTTGAACGCTTCCAAGATCGGCATTCCGTAGATCGGTGAGCTGGGCAGATCGAGCGCATCGGTATTGACGATATCGTTCGCGCCGAGCACGAGCGTCACGTCGGTTTCCGGGAAGTCGCTGTTGATCGCATCCATCTCGAGAACCTGGTCGTAGGGGATGTTGGCTTCCGCCAGCAATACGTTCATGTGCCCTGGCATTCGACCCGCCACCGGATGGATAGCGAAACGCACGCGCACACCCTCCGCCTCGAGGCGTTCGGTCAGCTCGCGAACCGGGTGCTGGGCTTGAGCGACCGCCAACCCATACCCCGGGATGATGATGATCTCGCGAGAGCCACGCATGAGCTCGGCGGCGACCTCGACGTCACCGATGTTGACACCCTTGGCAGCCGCCTGCGCGTGGATGTTGACCGCATCACCGGCCTCCAGGTCACCCTCGCCAAACCCACCCATCAAGACCGACGAGATCGATCGGTTCATACCGCGTCCCATGATGATCGACAGGATGAAGCCACTCGCTCCGACCAGCGAGCCAGTGATGATCAGCAGATCGTTGCCGATGATGAAACCGGTCGCCACCGACGCCCATCCCGAGTAGCTGTTGAGGATCGAGATTACGACCGGCATGTCGGCACCACCGATGGCGATGATCCAGACGATGCCAAAAAGTCCAGTCACGACGACCGTCAGATAGAGCGGCATCGCATCGTGAGTCACCACGAACCACGCACCAAGGCCCAACGTCGCGATCC